>DATCJU010000131.1:0-18653 GCA_036562635.1 Pseudonocardiaceae bacterium | reverse complement strand
CACTCCGAACGGAGTGGGCCTCGTCGTTTCTCGGGGTGACTCGTTCCGGCCGGTGGGCCGAGCGCAGCCGTGGTGGGCGGCCGAACGGATGCTGGCGGTTCTGTCCGGGATTCGTGCTGTCCCGCGATTCGTGCCCCGGACAGGGAGCCACCGCAGGGTGGCGGGAACTCCCGGAGCGAGGAACCGCTTCCCGGTGGAACCGCGTCGTGGACCGGGAAGCCCGTCGGGTACCCGCTGTTCGGGCCTGTCGACGCGCTCGTGATCCTGGGTGGCCTGTTCCTGCTGGGCAGCCGAACCCACGTGGGATCGGTGCGCTGTCCGAGCTTGTCCGGGGTGGGGAGCCGCACCCCACGTGCCGGTTCCTCGTCGACCGACGGAGCAGGACGCCGAGGCGACCTCTCGTGCTGAACGGGATTCCCGACACGTGGCGGGTGGTCGATTGCCGCCGCGGTGCGGCGCAGGCAGGTCCACGCCTGATCGGTCCCAGTTCGCACCCCCGTTGAGCTGCGCGGTTATGAGTTCTGCGCGATCTGTGGCAACGTAGGTGGTAACGACGTGCCCCGCCGGAACTCCCGGCGGGGCACACGCCTTTCCGGGCTCGGCCATTCCCGTATCGACAGAGCCGTCCTCCGCCCCCACGCCTGGTTCCGCTCGCGAATCACACCCGCTCTGACCTGCGTCTTTATCTGCTTCAGCGTGGAGCTGGTACTATGGATCTCAACAGCGAGGCCCGTGCCGGAGACGGTGCGGGCCTTCGTGTTTCCCGGCGGGTGTCTCCGGGCGGCGACCCCGCACGACCCGATGGTTCCGCCGGTCGGCGGTGACGTCACGCTCGGCCCACGGCCGACCCGCTCCGGCTGCGTCGGGTCGAGCCCTCGGACGTCCCCGCACTGCTCGACCTGCTCGACCGCTGACCCCGTCCCACAACATGGGCCGCGTGGCGCAGAGAAACCCACGCTGACCTGCGCGATTATGAGTTCCGTGCGATCTGTGGCAACGTAGGGAACAACAGCGAGCGCCCCGCCGGACCCGGCGGGGCGCTTCTCGTGTGTCCACCCGCTCCCCGCTGCGGGGCCACGCGATCCGAGACCACCACCCCGATCCGGGCCCGACCACTCCGGGGGATCTCCGGGCGCTCCCTGATGCGTCGTGCCCCCTGTGCCGGGCAGCCTGGTGGGGACGGGCGGAGGAACACCGGTTCCGTCGCCGACGGGGCCGGCTGCCCCCCAGGAACAGCCGGCCGGGTGCCCGTCGTTCTCCTGCCGGTGGAACCTCCTGGTGGACCTGCCGAGCAGGTGGTGCGGCACGGTCGCCGGGCACGACGAGAGAGGCGGTTGGCGGACGATGGACCCTTCCCCGGTGCTGGTGCGGCGGAACTCGTGGGGTTCGTTCACCGCGGTGAACGCGCGGGGCGCCGAGATCACCATGGGCCGTGCGCACGAGGGTGCGGCGTTCACCCCGGTGGAACTGCTGATGGCGGCGATCGCCGGATGCGCCGGGCTCAGTGCCGAGCGTGCGGCGGACCGCCGCCTCGGGGAGAACGCCGCGATGACCGTGCGGGTGGAGGCCACCAAGGACGAGGAGGGCAACCGGCTCTCCTCGGTCCGCCTGTCCCTGGAACTGGATCCGGAGGCACTGGGTCGGCTCGACGAGGACGGCCGGGCGGAGCTGGCCGCCGTCCTGCTGCGCGCCGTGGAACGCGGGTGCACCGTCAGCCGCAGCGTGGAGGAGGGCCTCCCGGTGTCGGTGACCACCGATGTGCCGGAGACCGCCGGCTGACCCCGGTGAGACCCGGATCGCTGCAGATCGGACCGGCCCTCGGGAACACCGCACCCGACTCGCGCGTTGTCCCAGCAGAAAGGTTGAGTGGGATCGACTCAAGTTAGGTTTGACGATCGAGGCGGCTCCCGCTCAAACTTGAGCGGAGGACGCTCAAGGTAGCGCGGTGACCTGGGACTTCCCTGGCATCGCGTCCATCACTGCAGTCGTTGGAGGGACATTTCATGGGACGAGCGGTCGGTATCGACCTGGGGACGACCAACTCCGTCGTCGCCGTTCTGGAGGGTGGTGAGCCGACGGTCATCGCCAACTCCGAGGGTTCGCGGACGACCCCGTCCATCGTCGCCTTCGCCAAGAACGGTGAGATCCTGGTCGGCCAGCCTGCCAAGAACCAGGCGGTGACCAACGTCGACCGCACCATCCGGTCGGTCAAGCGCCACATGGGCTCCGACTGGAAGAAGGAGATCGACGGCAAGCACTACACCCCGCAGGAGATCAGCGCCCGCGTGCTGATGAAGCTCAAGCGGGACGCCGAGGCCTACCTGGGTGAGGAGATCACCGACGCGGTGATCACCGTGCCCGCCTACTTCGAGGACGCGCAGCGGCAGGCCACCAAGGAGGCCGGCCAGATCACGGGCCTGAACGTGCTGCGGATCGTCAACGAGCCCACCGCGGCTGCTCTGGCCTACGGCCTGGACAAGGGCGAGAAGGAGCAGACCATCCTGGTCTTCGACCTGGGTGGCGGTACCTTCGACGTCTCCCTGCTGGAGATCGGCGACGGTGTGGTCGAGGTCCGCGCGACCAGCGGTGACAACCACCTCGGTGGTGACGACTGGGACCAGCGGATCGTCGACTGGCTGGTGGACCGGTTCAAGGCCTCGCAGGGCATCGACCTGACCAAGGACCGGATGGCCATGCAGCGCATCCGGGAGGCCGCGGAGAAGGCCAAGATCGAGCTGTCCAGCTCCAGCACCACCACCATCAACCTGCCGTACATCACCGTCGACGCGGACCGGAACCCGCTGTTCCTGGACGAGACGCTGACCCGCGCCGAGTTCCAGCGGATCACCGCGGACCTGCTGGACCGCTGCCGCGAGCCGTTCCACAACGTCATCCGGGACGCCGGCATCAAGGTCTCGGACATCGACCACGTCGTGCTGGTCGGTGGCTCCACCCGTATGCCCGCCATCAGCGACCTGGTGCGCGAGCTGACCGGCGGCAAGGAGCCGAACAAGGGCGTCAACCCGGACGAGGTCGTGGCCGTGGGTGCCGCGCTGCAGGCCGGTGTGCTCAAGGGTGAGGTCAAGGACGTCCTGCTGCTCGACGTCACCCCGCTGTCCCTGGGCATCGAGACCAAGGGCGGCGTGATGACCAAGCTCATCGAGCGCAACACCACGATCCCGACCAAGCGCTCGGAGATCTTCACCACCGCCGAGGACAACCAGCCGTCGGTGCAGATCCAGGTCTACCAGGGTGAGCGGGAGATCGCGGCCCTGAACAAGAAGCTCGGCATGTTCGAGCTGACCGGCATCCCGCCGGCCCCGCGTGGTGTGCCGCAGATCGAGGTCACCTTCGACATCGACGCCAACGGCATCGTCCACGTCTCCGCCAAGGACCTGGCCACGGGCAAGGAGCAGGGCATGACCATCACCGGTGGCTCGGCCCTGCCCAAGGAGGAGATCGACCGGATGATCAAGGAGGCGGAGGCCCACGCCGAGGAGGACCGCCGCCGCCGCGAGGAGGCCGAGACCCGCAACCAGGCCGAGTCCCTGGTCTACACGACGGAGAAGTTCGTCAAGGAGAACGGCGACAAGCTGCCCGGCGACGTCAAGGAGAAGGTCACCAACGCCATCTCCGAGGCCCAGGAGGCGCTCAAGGGCACCGACATCGCCAAGATCCGGGCGGCCATGGAGAAGTTGGCCACCGAGTCCCAGGCGATGGGCCAGGCTATGTACGCCAACGCCGGTGCCGCGGCCGCCGGCGGTGACGGTGCCGCCTCCGGTGGGGCCACCGGTGGCGCCAACAAGGCCGACGACGTGGTGGACGCTGAGATCGTCGACGAGGACGAGAAGAAGTGACGAATCCGGAGCACGAGCGACAGGACGGGGGCGAGCCGCGCGTGGTGGTTCGCGATCGCAGGCGTATCGACCCGCAGACCGGGCAGGTCCGCACCCCCGGTGCCGACGAGGCGTCGGGGGCGGGAGCCGAGTCCGGGGGCCGGCACGCCAAGCCCGAGAGCGAACCCACCGGGCGGCACGCCGCGCCGGAGGACGGCGCTCCGCAGGCCGAGACCGAGGCGGTCGCCCCGGAGCTGGCCCGGCAGCTGGAGGAGCTGCAGCGTCAGCTCGACGAGCGCACCGCCGATCTGCAGCGGGTGACCGCCGAGTTCGCCAACTACCGCCGCCGCGTGGAGCGGGACCGTGAGCTGATCATCACCACGGCCAAGGCGAACCTCGCCGGTGAACTGCTCGCCGTGCTCGACGATCTGGAACGGGCCGAGGCGCACGGCGACCTGACCGGTGCCTTCAAGGCGGTGGCGGACAAGCTGCTCGACACCCTTCGCCGGGAGGGGCTGGAACCGTTCGGGGCCGAGGGGGAGCCGTTCGACCCCACGGTGCACGAGGCGGTCCAGCACAACACGTCCCCGGACGTTGACGGCCCGACCATCACCCTGGTGCTGCGGCGCGGCTACCGGTTCGGTGACCGGGTGCTGCGCCCGGCCCTGGTGGGCGTCACCGACCACGAGCCGGGGGCGGCTCCGCCGCAGGAGTCGGCGGACGGTCAAGGGTCGGCTGACGCGTAGATGAGGAGGAGCTGAAGGGAGGGACGTCCGGTGAGCGCGAGGGACTGGATCGAGAAGGACTTCTACGCCGAGCTGGGCGTCCCGCCCGACGCCTCGGCGGAGGAGATCAAGAAGGCCTACCGCAAGCTGGCCCGGGAGCTGCATCCGGACGCCAATCCGGGGGACAGCAGGGCCGAGGCGCGGTTCAAGGCGGTCTCCGAGGCCTACGGCGTGCTGTCGGACCCGGAGAAGCGGCGGCAGTACGACGAGGCGCGGCGGTTGTTCGCCGGGGGCGGGTTCCGTCCCGGTGGGGCCGGTGGCTTCGACCTCGGTGACCTGTTCGGCGCCGCGGCGGGCGGCGGGCTCGGTGACCTGTTCGGCGGGCTGTTCGGCCGCCGCAACAGGGGGACGGGGACGACCAGCCGGGCCCGTCGGGGCGCGGACGTGGAGACCGAGGTGCGCATCGACTTCACCGAGTCGGTGCGCGGGGCCACCGTCCCGCTGCGCCTGACCAGCCCGTCGACCTGCGGTACCTGCGCCGGGTCCGGGGCTCGGCCGGGTACGGCGCCCCGGCTGTGCCCGACGTGTGGTGGGACCGGCCTGGTGACCCGCAGCCAGGGCGCGTTCGCGTTCAGCGAGCCGTGCCGGGACTGCCGGGGCACCGGCCGGTTCATCGACGATCCGTGCCCGGAGTGCGCCGGGAGCGGGACGAGCACCCGCACCCGGACGCTGAACGTGCGCATCCCGGCCGGGGTGGGTGACGGGCAACGGATCCGGCTGGCCGGGCAGGGTGAACCGGGACGTGACGGCGCACCCGCGGGTGACCTGTACGTCCGGGTGCACGTCAACCCGCATCCGGTGTTCGGGCGTTCCGGGCACGACCTGACGGTCACGGTTCCGGTCACCTTCCCCGAACTGGTCTTCGGCACCACGTTGACGGTGCCGACGTTGGACGGGAAGGTGTCCTTGCGGGTCCCGCCCGGTACCAGCAGCGGGCGTGTGCTGCGGGTGCGCGGGCGCGGGGTCCCGCGGCGTGACGGGACCAGCGGTGACCTGCTGGTGACCCTGCAGGTCGCCGTCCCGCAGAACCTCGACGGCAAGGCGAGGAAGGCACTGGAGGCCTATGCGGAGGCCACGGCGGGGGAGGACCCGCGCGCCGAGCTGATGGCGCAGGTCGAGCACGGGAGGATGTGAGCGTCATGTACGGGCGGCAGTCTGACGGCAACGCACCCTCCGGTTTCCCGGGTGAGTCGGGGGCGGCGTTCCCGGCCGGGGTGGACGAGGACACGCCGGTCTTCGTGATCTCGGTGGCCGCACAGCTGGCCGGGCTGCACGCCCAGACGCTGCGTACCTACGACCGGCTGGGCCTGGTCTCCCCGGGCCGCACGCCCGGTGGGGGCCGGCGCTACTCGGCCCGGGACATCGCGTTGCTCCGCGAGGTGCAGCGGCTCTCCCAGGAGGAGGGCGTCAACCTGGCCGGTATCAAGCGGATCATCGAGCTGGAGCAGCAGATCAGCGAGCTGCGGGCGCAGGTGGCCGAGTTGACCGAACAGCTGATGGCCGCCCAGGAGGAGGTGGCCGCCGCCCATGCCGCCGCCGAGCAGGCCGCGGCCGCGGTGCACCGCTCCTACCGCAGGGACCTGGTTCCGGTGCGTCGGGAGACCGCGCTGATGATCTGGCGTCCTCCGCAGCACTGAGACGACGACCGAGCCGGGGTCACGACCGACGAACGGCGGGGTGCCGCGCCGAACCGGTGCGGCACCCCGCCGTTTCGTGTTGCCGGTCAGGGGACGAGCACAGTCTTGCCCATGGTGCCCCGGTTCTCCACCGCACGGTGCGCGTCGGCGGCGCGGGCCAGCGGGAAGGGGTGTGTCAGCGGGGTGAGCCGTCCGGCCGCGGCCTCGGCGAGTGCCCGTTCCTCCAGCTCACGCAGACCGTTCGGCCGACGCAGGATGTGGGGGCCGACGGCGGCCGAGGCGGTGATCCCACGGTGGTAGAGGTCGTCGGTGGTGATCCGGGTGGGCTTCCCGGAGGACCAGCCGTAGAGGATGATCCGCCCGCCCGGGCTGAGCAGTTCCAGGGCGCCGTGCCCCAGTTCCCCGCCGACACCGTCCAGGACGACGGTGACTTCCCGCGCACCCAGGGCGTTCCGGACCTCCTCGGTCCACTCCGGCTGGGTGTAGTCGACGGCGACGTGGGCGCCCAGGGCGCGTGCCCGCTCGACCTTGGTGGGACCGCCGGCCACGCCGACCACCGTCGCCCCCGCCCCGAGTGCCGCCTGCACCAGCAGGTGTCCCAGCCCGCCGGCTGCCGCGGTCACCAGCACGGTGTCGTCCGCCTCGATCCCGGCGACCTCCAGGATGGCCACGGCGGTGCGTCCGGTGCCGATCATCGCCACCGCTCCCTCGGGGGAGAGGTCACCGGGGATCTCGTGCAGCGAGGTGACCGGGGCGACGGCCAGTTCGGCGTATCCGCCGCTGGCCTGGCCGAGGTGGGCGACGACGCGCCGCCCGAGCCAGTGCGCGGGGACGCCCTCGCCGAGCGCGTCCACCACGCCGGCCACCTCCCGGCCGGGGGTCATCGGGAGCTCGGGCAGCGGGAACGGTCCGCCACTGACGCCGGAGCGGATCACGGTGTCGAGCAGGTGCACTCCGGCCGCCGCGACGGTGATGCGAACCTGGCCGGGGCCCGGTTCGGGGTCGGGGATCTCGTCGTAGCGCAGGTTCTCGGCCGGGCCGAACCGGTGCAGTCGGATCGCGAACACGAGCCGACGCTAGAACCTCGACCAAAGTGGAGGTCAACGGCGACGACAGCGGGTGGGAGGGGAGCGTGACGGATGTCCTGTGTGGACCGAGGGACACCGGCGAGGTAGGTCCTCCGGGTGAGCACGGGTGGCCGGTGATCTCGAGCCGTGCATCGGGAGGGAGTGGCCGCAGAGGGTCCTGCCCGTGGTGTTACACTCTGCGGAGTCTTACGGACACACAGCGTGTTCGCTGGATGGTGCAGTCCGGGAGGGACGGTGACCGGTACCGGGACGCTCGGACGGGGCCGGGGGCCGCGTGGGCAGGACGGGCGTGACCTGCGCACGACACGGCCGCCCCGGTGGTCCGTGTGCCGGACGGGGGCCGTCGACCTGGGTGGAGCAGGTCAGTCCAGAGTGAACGGGTCGTACTTGATCCGGTCCAGCGGGGTGCCAGCGACCAGCATTCGGGACACCGTGGAGCGGATCATGCTGGGCGAACCGCAGACCAGCACGTCCCGGTCGGCCCACGCCCCGTACCGGGTGACCACGTCGGCCAGCGTTCCGTGCTCGGCGTCGGGCAGGCCGTGGTCGTTCTCCACCACCGGCACCACGGTCAACCAGGGATTGCTGCTGGCCAGGATCTGCAGGGACTCCAGGGCGTAGAGATCCTCACGGGTGCGTCCGCCGTAGAACAGGTGCACCTGGGGGTTCTCCCCCCACTGGGCCATCTCGTCCAGGATGGCGTACATCGGCGCGACCCCGGTGCCTCCGGCGACCATGAGCAGGTCACGCTGGCTGCGGCGGTCGTAGCCGAGCCGTCCCATCGGCGGGCCGATCCGCCAGGTGTCGCCGATCTTGGTGTGGTGCACGATGGACCGGCTGACCCAGCCCTCGAGCACCCCCCGGATGTGGAACTCGATGACCCCGTCCTCGCGGGGGGCGTTGGCGGGGGTGTAGTAGCGCCACAGCCGGGGGCGCTGCGGCACCTCCACGCTCACGTACTGGCCGGCCCGGTAGGGCACGTGGTACTCGGGCTGCACCCGCACGATGGCCAGGTCCCAGGAGAGCCGCTGGTGTTCGACCACGTGCGCGGTCCACCACGCCGGGTTGTCGTCGGCCGCCGCGGCGTCCTGCATGGTGCGCGCCATGATCGTGTAGGCCTCGGCCCACGCCCGCTCCACCACCGGGGTCCAGGCCTCCCCGGCGTAGTGTTTGACCGCGGCGAGCAGTGCGGTGCCGACCGCCTCGTAGTGGCTGGAGACCACACCGAACTTGCGGTGGTCACGACCGAGCTGGCGCAGGAAGGGGACGAGCTCGTCCGGACGGTCCACCATCTGGACCACGTGGACCAGGGCGCGCAGCAGACGGCTCCGCTGCACCTCCATGTTCGCCGGGAACAACTCCCGGGTCTGGGGCGCGATGCTGAAGAGCATCCCGTAGAAGAGCTTGGCGACATCGTCCAGCTGGGGTTCCACGATGGCGAACGTGTCGCGGATCATGCGCATCATCGCGCTGACGCCCGACGGTGGTTCGCGACGTGGGGGCGGGACTGGGGTGAGTACGGCGTTCGCGGTCATGGTGCGGGCGCAGTCTTCTCCAGTTCGGTGCGGAGCGCCAGCCGGCGCGCCGTTGCCATCAGCAGCAATCCTCCCCCGACGATGCAGGACCCTAGCCGCTTATCGAGGGGTCTTGCGGCTTGATGCCACCTTCGGGTGTTCATGTACTACTCCGAGTACACCACCACTGCGAGCAACAGGGGAATATCTGAGTCAGATGTGCGCCGAACGGCTCTCTCGTGTCACGGTGTGCGCCGTGAGTCGTGCCACCCCTGCCCCCACCGGAATCGCCAGCGCCGAACTGCTCGACCTGGAGTTGGCCGAGCCGTCCTCCGCAGCCCCGCCGTCCTCCGCCTGGCGGCACTCGGGTCCCCCACCCTGGATCCGAGCCGCCGGAGACGTCCGCTCGCCCGGTGCGCACCGGGCGCAGGCGGACGGCGGTATCGACCAACCGACCACGCGCCTGCGCACCTTCACCGCCGAGCTGAGCCGGGAGGTGGGCGGCCGGGCGGGTGCGCGGCCGAGTGCGCTGGCGACCCTGCCCGACACGGATGCGCCGGAGGACCCGCTGCCCGGTGACGAGTGCGGTCTGCCCGGCTCGCGCGGGGAACACCTGCTGCAGCGCACCTACGGCACCGAGCAGCGGGCCCGCCGCTTCTACGAGGACCAGATGCTCGATCGGCTCAACGAGAACATGATCGAGTTCGTCCGGCGAATGGACATGGCGTTCATCGCCACCGCGGACAGCCGCGGTGAGTGCGACGCCTCCTTCCGCGCGGGACCCGCCGGCTTCATCCAGGTTCTCGACGAGCGGCACCTGGCCTACCCCGAGTACCGGGGTAACGGCGTGATGGCCAGCCTCGGCAACATCAGCGAGAACCCGCACGTCGGGATCCTGATGATCGACTTCGTCACCGATCTGATCGGTCTGCACGTCAACGGGCGGGCCAGCATCGTCGAGGACGCCGACCTGCGCGCCGAGCACCCGGAGCTGCCCCAGGAGTTCGAGCGCGGCCGTACCCCGGAGCGCTGGGTGGTGGTGGAGGTCGAGGAGGCCTACATCCACTGCCGCAAGCACATCCCGCGGATGATCCCCGTCGCGCGGAACCGTGCCTGGGGCACCGACGACGTCAAGCGCAAGGGCGGTGACTACTTCGGGGCCAAGGCGGAGGCCAAGCCCTGGAAGTCGGAGGACGAGTCGAGGAAGGACGACCGGGGAGCGGAGTCGCGGCCGGAGCCGGTCAAGGCGGAGCGTGCGGAGGGCACGTCCCCGGAGTCCCCGCGGCGCACCGAGTCGGCCGTGCGGGAGGAGGCCGAGCGGGTGGTGTTGGGGCTGCCGCGGCTCCCCGAGTCGGCGTCGACGGGTGACGCGGGCACGGTGTTGTTGGACCGGTCCCGGCGGTCGGAGTCGAAGGACGAGCCGGGGACGATGCTGCTGGGGTTCCCGCGGCGCACCGAGTCGGCCGTGCGGGAGGGGGCCGAGCGGGTGGTGTTGGGGCTGCCGCGGCTCCCCGAGTCGGCGTCGACGGGTGACGCGGGCACGGTGTTGTTGGACCGGTCGCAGCGTCCGGAGCCGAAGCCGACCGGTGACGCGGGCACGGTGCTGTTGGACCGGTCCCGGCGGTCGGAGTCGAAGGACGAGTCGGAGACGAAGCTGGTGGAGCAGCCGCCGCAGCACACCGAGCCGACCGCGCAGGAGGAGGCCGGGTCGGTGACGCGGGAGTCGTCGCGGCACGCCGAGTCGACGTCCACCGGTGACATGGGGACCAGGTTGTTGCAGGTGCCGCAGCGTCCGGAGTCGCCGTCGGCCGGTGACGCGGGCACGGTGCTGCTGGACAAGCCGCAGCGGTCAGAGTCGAAGGACGGTCCGGGCACGCTGCCGTTGGAGACGTCGCAGCGGTCGGAGAACGGACACCAGGACTCGGCTGACTGACCCCTTCGGGTGATCGTGCGTCGACAACGGCGCGGATCGTGTGTCCTCACGCGGTCTGCGCCGTTGTCGTGTGAGGGTGTACGGCGGTCTGCCGCCGGGCCCCCTCCTGACCGGACACCGGTCGGGCTAAGTTCGCTTTGTCCGATGTGCGACCGACACGCGGTTCGGTGCACGAGTGGGTGGCCCAGCGGGCCTGGAACAGGAGGGACGGCCGGGTGGCCGAGGACGGCGGAGGCGGCGGGCGCGTGGCCGATCCGGCGGCGGAGCGGCGCGTGGCGACCGCGGCGGTGGAACGGGAACTGGCGATGCTGTTCCGCCGGGCGCGGAGTCTGTCCCGGGCCACGGCCAAGGAGGTGCACCCCGGTCTGGAGGCCGCGGAGTACGGCCTGCTCCTGCTCATCGCCGAGAGCGGGCCGATGCGCGGGGTGGACGTCGTCGAGCGGTTGGGTCTGGACAAGTCGACGGTGAGCCGCCAGCTCGCCGATCTGGTGTCGTTGGGGCTGTTGGAGCGGGTGCCGGACCCGACCGACGGGCGGGCGCGTCTGGTGCGGCTCACCGAGACCGGGCAGCGGCGGCTGCGTCAGGTGCGTCAGGAGCGGCGCCGGCGGATGCGGGAGCGGTTCGCCGAGTGGTCCACCGAGGATCTCCAGCAGTTGGCGCACTACCTGGAGCGGCTCAACGAGCTGCTGTGACGTCTTCCATAAAAGTTGTGGAATGCAACCACTCTCCCTAATGTTGTATAGGGCAACTAAAGGAGGTGTCGTACGGTGGCCGACCACGACATCCACCTCGAGTTGCTCCGCCAGGTGCGTCTGCTCGCCGAGCTCTGGCCCGCCTTCACCCAGCGCTGCCGTGCCGTCGTCCCCGAGGCCCACGCGGCCACGGTGAGCCTGCTCGCGGAACTGGGCAACACGGGCGAGTGCCGGATCGGAGAACTGGCCCGGCGCCGTGCCGTGGACGTCTCCGTGGTCAGCCGACAGGTGGCACAGCTGGAACGGGAGGGCCTGGTCACCCGGCGTCCCGACCCCCGGGACCGTCGGGTGTCGCTGGTACAGGCCACCCCGGCCGGCCGGGAGGCGCTGGCGCGGTGGCGGGAGGTCTGCATCCGGGAGCTCCGGCAGACCCTGTCGCAGGACGAGCACGACATCCGGGCGGCGACGGGCACGCTCGTCGCGGTCAACGACTGGCTCCGCGGGGCCCTGCAGGGCGACACGCGGGCCGGGGCATCGCCCGATCCGGTCGGCCGAACCACACCCCACCGGAGTCACGAACCGACCAGCGTCGCGGAGGAGATGCTCGATGAGCACGGTGACCACCCCGGCCGCGAGCCGGAACGGAGACGACTCGTCGGCTGACGGTCACACCCGCTCCGAGGCGGGTTCCCGGAGTCATCGTGAGGTCCTTCAGGCGCTCAGCGGCCTGTTGCTCGCCTTGCTGGTGGCCGTCCTCAGCTCGACGATCGTGGCCAACGCGCTGCCCGTGATCGTGCGTGAGCTGCACGGGACACCGAACCAGTACACGTGGGTGATCACGGCGACCCTGCTCGCCTCGACGGCCACCACCCCGCTGTGGGGCAAGCTGGCCGACCTGCTCGACCGGAAACGGCTCTACCAGTCGGCCATTGTCCTGTTCACCGTCGGGTCCGTGCTGTGCGGGCTGTCGGAGTCGATGACCGCGCTGATCGTGTTCCGCGCGCTGCAGGGCGTCGGCATGGGTGGGCTGCAGGCCATGGCCCAGGTGATCATCGCCGCGCTGGTCAGCCCGCGGGAGCGGGGCCGGTACGCCGGCTACACCGGCGCGGTGCTCGCCGTGGGCCAGGTGGCCGGGCCGCTGGCCGGTGGGGTGATCGTGGACGTCGGCTGGCTCGGCTGGCGGTGGTGCTTCTGGATCTTCGTGCCCGTCGCGGTGCTCGCCGTGATCGTCATCGGCCGCACCCTCCACCTGCCCAGCATGCGGCGCAGGGTGCGGATCGACTGGGCCGGCGCCACCCTGATCACCGCCGGGGTCAGCCTGCTGCTGGTCTGGGTGTCCTTCGCCGGGGATTCCTTCGCCTGGGCGTCGATCTCCACCGCCGTCTACGTCGGTGGCGGGCTGCTGCTCCTGCTGCTGGCGGTCCTGGTGGAGAGCCGGGTCGCCGAACCGGTGATCCCGCTGCGGCTGTTCCGCGACCGCACCACGGTCCTCGCCGTGCTGGCCAGCGTCGCCATCGGCACCGCCATGTTCGGTGCCACGGTGTTCCTCGGCCAGTACCTCCAGCTCTCCCGCGGGTTCTCCCCGACCGCGGCCGGTCTGTTCACGCTGCCGCTGGTGCTCAGCCTGTTCCTGTCCTCCACGCTGTCCGGGCGCCTGATCACCCGCACCGGTCGCTGGAAGTCCTTCCTGGTGACCGGCACGGTGCTGCTGCTGGTCGGGATGGCCCTGCTCGGCACCGTGGACCACGACACCGACCTGCGGCTGGTCGGTGCCTACCTGGTGCTGGTGGGCATCGGTATCGGCTGCACCATGCAGAACCTGGTGCTGGCGGTGCAGAACAACGTCCGCTACGAGGACCTGGGCGCGGCCAGTGCCGTGGTCACCTTCTTCCGTTCCATGGGCGGTGCCGTGGGTGTCTCGGTGCTGGGTGCGGTGCTGGCCACCCGGGTCACCGACATGGTGCGCAGCGGTCTGAGCACACTGGCGATCCCGGCGGGCGCCGCCCCGAGCGGTGGCTCGCTGGACCCGACGCACCTGCCGGAGCCGGTGCGGACCGTGGTGCGCACCGCCTACGGCGACGCGGTGGCGACCCCCTTCCTGATCGCGGCGGTCGTCATGGTCGTCGCGCTGGTCTCGGTGCTGCTCATCAGGGAGGTACCGCTGCGCACCACGGTCCACTCGGCCGAGTCCCGCCACCGGTGACCGGTCCGGCGTCGGGCCGGCCGGGAGCGGGTGGGGTCGCCAATTCCGTGGCGAGCGCCCGGGCGGTGGGGTAGGACGGGGCGACCTCGACATCCGGGAAGACTGGACGCACCGCCCCGCCCACCCCACCGTCCACGAGACACCGGTGACGGACCGCGACGCCGGCCCGTACGGCATCACCACCGGCCCCGACGACGCCTGCTGGTTCACCGAGGGGGGCGGGCAACCGCATCGGGCGTGTCACCCCCGACGGGCGGATCACCGGCTACGACCTGCCGACGGACGCCCTCCTCGGAACCGCACGGGCTGACCGTGGGCCCCGACGGCGCCCTCCACGTGGCGCTGGAGATCGGCCGGGTCGCCCGCATCCAGCTCTGAGCGCGGCCACCGCGCCACCCTGCCGTCCTGTGCCGGGCAGGGGACGCTTCGGATCACAGGGTTGAGTGGAACACGCTCAACTTTCCTGACGTTGTGCAGTGTGGAAGGCCGCCGGCCTCGCACCGGGGCGTGGCGGCAGGAACAGTGGGACCCACCGGCGATGAGCCGGCTGCCGCGCTGACGAGGTGAGGGATGGACGCATTCAACCCGACCACGAAGACCCAGCAGGCGATCTCGGCCGCGGTGCAGGCCGCCACGGTCGCCGGCAACCCCGACGTGGGACCGGTGCACCTGCTCGGCGCCCTGCTCGCCCAGAGCGAGGGGTTGGCCGGTCCGCTGCTGTCCGCGGTCGGGGCGGACCCCGCGCAGGTGCGCGCCGAGCTGGACCGGATGGCCGCCACCCTCCCCTCGGCCACCGGTGCCACCGTGGCCGCACCCCAGCTGTCCGGGGAGGCCGTCCGGGTACTCAGCCACGCCCAGAGGCTCGCCACGGAGATGGGGGACGAGTACGTCTCCACCGAGCACCTGCTGGTCGGACTGGCCGCCGAGGGCGGGCGGGTCGCCGACCTGCTGCGCCGGCACGGCGCCACCCCCCAGGCGCTGCGGGAGGCGTTCCGCCAGGTACGCGGTTCCGCCCGGGTCACCAGCCCCGATCCCGAGGGCACCTACCGGGCGTTGGAGAAGTACGGCGTCGACCTGACGCAGCGGGCCCGCGAGGGGAAGCTGGACCCGGTGATCGGCCGGGACGCCGAGATCCGTCGCGTGGTGCAGGTGCTGTCCCGGCGCACCAAGAACAACCCGGTGCTCATCGGTGAGCCCGGTGTGGGCAAGACCGCCATCGTGGAGGGCCTGGCCCAGCGGATCGTGGCCGGTGACGTGCCCGAGTCGCTCAAGGGCAAGCGGCTGATCGCGCTCGACCTGGGTGCCATGGTGGCCGGCGCGAAGTACCGCGGCGAGTTCGAGGAGCGGCTCAAGGCCGTGCTGAACGAGATCCGGGCCTCCGAGGGGCAGGTCGTCACCTTCATCGACGAGCTGCACACCGTCGTGGGCGCGGGCGCCTCCGAGGGCTCGATGGACGCGGGCAACATGATCAAGCCGATGCTGGCCCGCGGTGAGCTGCGCATGGTCGGCGCCACCACGCTCGACGAGTACCGCAAGTACATCGAGAAGGACCCCGCACTGGAGCGGCGGTTCCAGCAGGTGTTCGTCGGGGAGCCGACCGTGGAGGACGCCATCGGCATCCTGCGCGGTCTCAAGGAGCGCTACGAGGTACACCACGGTGTGCGGATCACCGACGGTGCCCTGGTCGCCGCGGCCACGCTCTCCGACCGCTACATCACTGCCCGGTTCCTGCCGGACAAGGCCATCGACCTGGTGGACGAGGCCGCGTCCCGGCTGCGCATGGAGATCGACTCCCGGCCGGTGGAGATCGACGAGGTCGAACGCGCGGTGCGCCGCATGGAGATCGAGGAGATGGCGCTGTCCAAGGAGGACGACCCGGCCTCCAAGGAGCGGCTGGCCGCGCTCCGGGCGGAGCTGGCCGAGAAGCGCGAGACCCTGTCCGCGCTCACCGCCCGCTGGCAGCAGGAGAAGAGGGCCATCGAGCGGGTCCGTGAGCTCAAGGAGGAGCTGGAGCAGCTCCGCGGCGAGTCGGAGCGCGCCGAGCGCGACGGTGACCTGGGCCGGGCCGCCGAGCTGCGCTACGGCCGTATCCCCAAGCTGGAGAAGGAGCTGGAGGCAGCCACCGCCGTCACCGCCGGCACCCGGGTGATGCTCAAGGAGGAGGTCACCCCCGACGACGTGGCGGACGTGGTGAGCGCCTGGACCGGTATCCCCGCCGGGAAGCTCCTGGAGGGCGAGAGCGCCAAGCTGCTGCGTATGGAGGAGGCCCTGGGCGCCCGGGTGGTCGGCCAGGAGGAGGCGGTGCGTGCGGTGTCCGACGCGGTCCGTCGGGCCCGGGCGGGTGTCGCCGACCCCGACCGGCCCACCGGTTCGTTCCTGTTCCTGGGGCCCACCGGTGTCGGCAAGACCGAGCTGGCCAAGGCGCTGGCCGAGTTCCTGTTCGACGACGAGCGGGCGATCGTGCGCATCGACATGAGCGAGTACGCCGAGAAGCACTCGGTGGCCCGGCTGATCGGTGCGCCTCCCGGCTACGTCGGCTACGAGGAGGGCGGCCAGCTCACCGAGGCGGTGCGCCGCCGGCCGTACTGCGTGGTGCTGTTCGACGAGGTGGAGAAGGCCCACCCCGAGGTCTTCGACACCCTGCTGCAGGTGCTCGACGACGGCCGGCTCACCGACGGTCAGGGACGCACCGTGGACTTCCGCAACACGATCATGGTGCTCACCTCGAACCTCGGGTCGCAGGCCATCGCGGACCCCTCGCTGACCGAGGTGCAGCGCAAGGACGCCGTGATGGCCGTGGTGCGCGAGCACTTCAAGCCGGAGTTCCTCAACCGGCTGGACGACGTGGTGGTGTTCCACTCCCTGGCCACCGAGGAACTGACCGCCATCGTGGACATCCAGGTCGCCCGCCTGGCCCAGCGGCTGTCGCAGCGGCGGCTGTCGCTGCAGCTCACCCAGGCGGCCCGGGACTGGCTGGCCATCAACGGTTTCGACCCGGTCTACGGGGCACGTCCGCTGCGGCGGCTGGTCCAGACGGCGATCGGTGACGAGCTGGCCCGCAAGCTGCTCGCCGGGGACATCCGGGACGGCGACACCGTGCAGGTGGACGTCTCGGACGACAACGAGCGGCTGGTGGTGGACCGGGCCCCGGCACCCGCCGAGCCGCAGCACGCCTGATCCGGTGCACCGTCCTCCGTCCGTCGTGCTCCGCCCCCGCACCGTGCGGGGGCGGAGCCGTGCCCCGGGTGGAGGAGGGGCCGGCCTCGTCCGGGCGGGAGTGCCGCCACGCCAAAAAGTGATCTTCGCCTGACCGCCCGGCGCCGCTAGGCTTCAAGCCGTGGGCGTACCGGCGTGGGTCTGGTTCACGGTCGCGATCCTCGCGGCCGCGCTCGGCCTGATGCTGCTCGCTGCCGACCGGGCACAGCGCACTGCCCGGAACCGGGAGCGGCGGCGTTGGGCGGCGCTCCGCGGCTGGCAGTACAGCGAGAACGACGAGGTGCTGCTGAGCCGTTGGCAGCACGGGTTGGCCGCGGTGCACGGTCGGGGGAACGCGCGGGACGTCGTCACCGGAACCATGTTCACCTCGACCGGCCGGCGGCTGGTCCACGTGTTGGACGTGGAGCAGAACGGGAAGGTCGTCGCGGTGCTGGCCGGGGTGCACCGGCGTCACCCGACGGCCAGTGTCGTGGAGCTGTGGCTGCCCAGCGTGCCGGTACCGCGTGAGGGCGAGCTGGACCTGCTCGGGCCGGTCGGGGACCGCTACGCGTTCGTGTCCGACCTGGCCCAGGCCCGCCCGCTGATCACCCCGGATCTGGTGGACGCCGCCGACGAGATCGGTGACGACGTCACCGTGGTGTGGCTGGAGGAGTCGTGGGTGCTGGCCGCGGCCCCGCCGAACGCCACCCCGGCCCGCCTGGAACGGTTGCTGCGCAACCTCGGGGAGCTGGCCGACATCATCGACCCGCTCGACGGTGACGTCGAGGAGGAGCCGACCGCGCTGGTGGACGGGGGTAACGTACGGCACCTGCCACGGGCGGCGGGGGCGACCCGTGTTCTCGGTCCGCGCCGGGGGTTGACCCTTCGGTTGGGCAATGATCGCGAAGAGGGTGACGCCGGCGGCGGGAGCCGCTAGCTTTCGAGCATGCCCACCTCGCTGATCACTGGTGCCACGTCCGGTATCGGTGCCGCCTTCGCCCGTCGGTTCGCCGCGGAGGGGCACGACCTGGTGCTGGTCGCGCGGGACACGGAGCGGCTGGAGCAGGTCGCGGACGAGTTGCGTCGCCGGTACGGGGTGGAGGCCGAGGTGCTGCCCGCCGACCTGGCCGAGGAGGCCGGGCGGGAGCGGGTGGCCGCGCGCCTGGCCCAGGACGACGCCCCGGTGGACGTGCTGGTGAACAACGCGGGTATCGGCACGTCCGGCGAGTTCTGGGAGACCGACTACGACAGACTCCGCGGCCAGCTCGACATCAACGTCACCGCCGTGCTCCGGCTGACCCACGCCGCGCTGCCCGGGATGCGGGCCCGCCGCCGGGGCATCGTGATCAACGTGTCCAGTGTGGCCGGGTTCTTCCCCGGCCGTGGTTCCACCTACACCGCCAGCAAGGCGTGGGTGACCGCGTTCTCCCAGGGGCTGTCGGCCGCTCTGAGGGGCAGCGGTGTGCGGGTGATGGCGCTGTGTCCCGGGTTCACCCGCACCGAGTTCCACCAGCGGGCCGGTATCGACATGAGCGGGGTCAGGGGGCGGATGTGGTGGTTGACCCCCGACCAGGTGGTGTGCGAGTGCCTGGCCGACCTGCGGCGCGGCCGGGACCTGTCCATCCCCGGTGTGCAGTACCGGGCGCTGGTCACGGTGGGGCGGCTCATCCCGTTGGGCCTGGTGCGCCGGATCGCCTCCCGGGTGCGTGGCGGCCGCGGCCGGAGCTGAGTTTCCGGATCTCCGAATTCCTCACTTCCTCCGGGAACCGG
>DATCJU010000095.1:0-4423 GCA_036562635.1 Pseudonocardiaceae bacterium | reverse complement strand
AGTCCACCATGCCGCGGCCCCGTACCGTCGCGGGCCTGGACGTGGCCTACGCGCCGGATTCGGACCGGGTGGCCGGCGCCGTCGTCGTCCTGGACGCCCGCACCCTCGAGGTGCTGGAGCTGGTCACCGAGATCGGGCGCGCCGAATTCCCGTACCAGCCTGGCCTGTTCGCCTTCCGGGAGCTGCCGGTTCTCGTCCGTGCCCTGGAACGCCTGCGGACCACTCCCGATCTGCTGGTCGCGGACGGCCAGGGCCTGGCACACCCCCGGCGTTTCGGCCTGGCCTGCCACCTCGGTGTCCTCACCGACCTGCCGACGATCGGTGTGGCGAAGACACCGCTCGGCCGGTACGCCCCGCCCGGCCCCAACCGTGGTTCCTGGACCTCCCTGGTCGACGCCGGCGAGGTGGTCGGTCGGGCCCTGCGCACCCAGGACGGGGTACGCCCGGTCTTCGTCTCCGTCGGGCACCGCACGAACCTCGACACCGCGTGCGCACAGGTGCTGCGTCTCTCCCCGCGGTACCGGTTGCCGGAGACCACACGCCACGCGGACCACGCCGCCAGGGCGGCGTTGTCCTCCTGCTGATCGGAGTACCGCCCACACCGGTCGTTCCGGGCCGTTCGTGGGCTTCCGTGCGTCCGAACGGACGGTGCATTGGTCTAGACCTTGACCGGTGTCGGGCGTTCCGCACATGGTTCCTTCGGCCCGATCCCGTGCCATCTCCTCCCGACACGGCCGCCGGCCGGGCTCACCGGGCCACCTCGTCCGGACTGCGAAGGAGTGACCATGTCAGGACGTCGATGGCGGTTACCAGTGCTACTCGCGGCGTTGCTCGTCTCCCTGGGCCTGCCGGCCGGTTCCGCGGGTGCGGCCACGGGGCTCACCGCCGACTTCACCAGGACCAGTGACTGGGGCACCGGCTACGAGGGTCGGTACACGATCACGAACGGCACCTCCACCACGGTGAACGGGTGGACGGTCGTGTTCGAGCTCCCGGCCGGGCACCGGCTGAGCTCGCTGTGGGACGCCGTCGCCACCACGTCGGGCCAGACCGTGACGGTCCGGAACGCCTCCTGGAACGGCACCGTGGCCCCGGGCGCCTCGGTGACCTTCGGCTTCAACATCGCCTACTCGGGCACGTACACCCCGCCGGTCCGGTGCACGATCAACGGCTCGCCCTGCGACGGCTCGGGCAACCCCGACCCCGGCCCGGACACCCAGGCACCCACCGCCCCGGCCAATCTGCGCGCCACCGCGGTCACCGCCAGCAGTGTGACGCTGGCCTGGGACGCCGCCACCGACGACGTCGGTGTCACTGGCTACGAGGTGTTCCGTGACGGCACCGGCGTCGGTACCACCACGTCGACCTCGTTCACCGTCACCGGGCTGGCCGCCCAGACCGGCTACACCTTCACCGTGCGGGCCAGGGACGCGGCCGGCAACGTCTCGGCGGCCAGTGATCCCCTGACCGTGACCACCGCTCCGGACGACGGCACCCCGGGGCCCGACGAGGGGTACCGGAAGGTCGCCTACTTCACGCAGTGGGGGGTCTACGACCGGCAGTACCTGGTGAAGAACCTGGACACCTCGGGTACCGCGGCGAAGCTGACCCACATCAACTACGCGTTCGGCAACGTGAGCGAGGACGGCCGGTGCTTCGTCGTCAACCAGCCGGGCGAGGGAGACGCGTGGGCCGACTACCAGCGCCGGTACACCGCGGCGGAGTCGGTGGACGGTGTCGCCGACACCTACGACCAGCCGTTGGCCGGTAACTTCAACCAGCTCAAGAAGCTGAAGGCGAAGTACCCGCACCTGAAGGTGAACATCTCGCTGGGCGGCTGGTCCTGGTCGAAGTACTTCTCCAACGCCGCACTCACCGAGCAGTCCCGTCGCGATTTCGTGGCGAGCTGCATCGACCTGTACCTCAAGGGCAACCTGCCGCAGCTCGGCGGTGAGCCGCAGGGCGGGCCCGGTTCGGGCGCCGGTGTGTTCGACGGCATCGACATCGACTGGGAGTGGCCCGCGTCCGAGGGCGACGAGGGCAACGTGATCCGACCCGAGGACAAGCGGAACTTCACCCTGCTGCTCGCCGAGTTCCGCCGCCAGCTCGACGAGCTGGGCGCGGAAACCGGTAAGCACTACGAGCTGACCGCGTTCCTGCCGGCGGACCCGGAGAAGATCGAGGCGGGTTTCGAGGTGCCGCAGATCTTCGACTACCTCGACTTCGGCACGGTGCAGGGCTACGACCTGCACGGCGGCTGGGAGGCGGTGACCAACCACCAGTCGGCGCTGTACTCCCCGGCCGGGGATCCGGACTCGCGGCGGTTCAGCGTGGACCTGGCGGTGCAGTCCTACCTGGCCAAGGGGGCACCGAGGACCGAGCTGGTGCTGGGCGTGCCGTTCTACAGCCGGGGCTGGACCGGGGTGACCGCCGCCAACGACGGCCTGTTCCAGCCGGCCGCCGGTCCGGCTCCCGGTAGCTACGAGGACGGGATCGAGGACTACAAGAAGGTCAGGAACCTGGTGGGGCAGGGCTACACCCTGCACCGGGACGCCACGGCCGGGCACGCCTGGCTGTTCGACGGCACCACGTTCTGGACCTTCGACGACCCGGTGGAGATGGCCCGCAAGGCCGACTACGTCCGGAGCCAGGGCCTGGGTGGCGTCATGATCTGGTCGGTCGACGGTGACACGGCCGACGGTGAACTGATGACCGCCCTGGACAGCGGACTCTCCGGATAACGGGGCTCACGGGGAACGGCACCGGAACGCCCGCCGGACCGCGGGTGCTCCGGTGCCGTCGTCGTTCCGGGGCCGTGTTCTCCCGCTGCACCGGCCGGGCTGCCCGTCAGTCCCGGCGCCGCCAGCCGTCGACACCGGCGCGCAGGGCACGCTCGTACATGCCGGTCACGTCGACGCCGGGGGGAAGGCAGCCGCTGAGCTCCAGGGAGACCAGCCCGTGCACCGTGCCCCAGGCGGTCAGGGCGATCTGCTCGGGCGGCTCGTCGATGAAGAGCCCCTGCTGGATGGCCCGGCGGACGGCGTCCACCAGTGGCTGGAACGTGGCCAGTGCCTCGGCGGTGGCCTCGGGGTCCGGGGTGAAGCCGGGGATCGGCCGACTGAACATGATCGAGTACAGGTGGGGGTCGGCGAGCGCGCTGGCCCGGTAGGCACGGCCCAGTTCGATGATGTCGTGCACCGGGTCCTCGGTGGGGCGTACCTCGGCCAGGTGTGCGCCGAAGCGGCGGAACGCCTCCACGTAGAGCGCGCGCAGCAGACCGGGCTTGCCGCCGAACAGTGAGTAGACGGCGGTGGTGGACGTTCCGACGTCGCCGGCGAGTCGACGCAGGCTCAGCGCGTCGGGGCCCTCGGAGGAGAGCAGCTCCCCGGCGCGGTCGAGCAGGCGCACGCGGAGTGCGTCGTCATGAATCTTCGGGCGGGCCACTTGACAACCATAGCGCAACGATGTTCTATAACTGTGTTATGTAACATCGTTTTGAGGGGGCACTATGACCGGCGTGTACACCGGAAGATGGACCGCGCAACTCGACTCGGAGGTTGCGGTCTTCCTGATCGGCATGCGGTTCAACACCCTCTGGCGGGTGGACCGGTGGTGGCCGGTGGTGACCGCGATGCCGCGGATGCTGCGCCATCTGGAGGCCCATCCGGAGTCCGGCCTCCTCGGTTGGCACCAGTGGCTGGGACGCACCACCATCCTGGTTTCCTACTGGCGTGGCGTCGAGGACATCCTGGCCTTCGCCAAGGACTCCGACGCCCCGCACGCCGCCGCCTGGCGGGAGTTCAACACCAGGATCGGAAAGGACGGCACGGTGGGTATCTGGCACGAGACCTACGTCGTCGGTCCGGGGAGGGCCGAGACGGTGTACGCGAACATGCCCGCCTTCGGCCTGGCCGGAGCCACCCGCCACGTTCCGGTGACCCCGGCCACGGCCACCGCCCGTCGTCGGCTGGGCGGCCCGGCCCGGGGGAGCGAGGCCTGATGCGACGGAGTCGGCGCACCGCACTGCTCGGCGCGGCATGGTGGTTACCGCTGCCGCTGCTTCCCGCCCTGCTCGTCCAGGGTTGGTGGGTCCGACGCCGCATCCCGCGGTGGCCGGAGGCGTCGGGGCCACGCCACGGTGAGATCCCCGGGCCCGACCCGGTACGCCTGGTACTGCTCGGCGAGTCCACCGCGGCCGGGGTCGGGGTGGCGGACCATCGGGACGGGCTCGCCGGGCAGCTCGCCGCCGAGCTCGCCCGGCGGACCGGGCGGGGCGTGCGCTGGGAGGTGCACGGCCGCACCGGCCGCAACGCCCGCCAGGTACGGGCCGAGCAGGCCACCGTGCTGGCCCCGGACGACCTGCCGACCGTCGTGGTGCTGGCGATCGGGGTCAACGATGTGCTGGAGGCCCGCCGCCCCACCC
>DATCJU010000091.1:0-11991 GCA_036562635.1 Pseudonocardiaceae bacterium | reverse complement strand
GGTCCACGTCCTCAGCGGTCTCGCAGCGCAGTCCGGTGCAGCCCAACGCCTCGGCGAGCTTCACGAAGTCCGGGATGCGGTGCTTGTGGGTGCCGAGGTCGGTGTTCGAGTAGCGCTCGTTGTAGAAGAGCGTCTGCCACTGGCGCACCATGCCCAGGTTGCCGTTGTTGATGATGGCGACCTTGATCGGGATGCCCTCCAGGGCGCAGGTGGCCAGCTCCTGGTTGGTCATCTGGAAGCAACCATCGCCGTCGATCGCCCAGACCACCGCGTCGGGCCGACCCACCTTGGCCCCCATCGCCGCCGGCACCGCGAAGCCCATGGTGCCCAGACCACCCGAGTTGATGAAGGTGCCGGGGTGCTCGTAGCGGATGAACTGCGCGGCCCACATCTGGTGCTGGCCCACCCCGGAGGTGTAGACGGCCTCCGAGCCGACCAGCTCACCGATCCGCTCGATGACGTACTGCGGGGACAGCGTGCCGTCGGCCGGCCACTCGTACCCCAACGGGAAGGTCTCGCGGTAGTGGTCGAGCTGGCGCCACCAGGCGGTCAGGTCGGCCCGGCGTCCCTGCGCCAGCTCGGCGCGCACCGCCTCGATCAGCTCCCGGATGACCTCCTTGCAGTCCCCGACGATCGGCACGTCGGCCTTGCGGTTCTTGGAGATCTCCGCCGGGTCGATGTCGGCGTGCACCACCGTCGCCTCGGGTGCGAACGAGGACAGCTTGCCGGTGACCCGGTCGTCGAACCGCGCCCCCAAGGCCACCAGCAGGTCGGCCTTCTGCATCGCGGCCACCGCGGCCACCGTGCCGTGCATACCGGGCATGCCCAGGTGTTGCGGGTGGGAGTCGGGGAACGCACCGCGCGCCATCAGGGTGGTGACCACCGGAATCCCGGTCAGCTCGGCCAGTTCCCGCAGCTCGGGCGCGGCGCCGGCCTTGATCACGCCACCGCCGACGTAGAACACGGGGCGGCGCGAGGAGGTGATCAGCCGGGCTGCCTCGCGCACCTGCTTGCCGTGCGGGCGGGTGGTCGGCCGGTAACCGGGCAGACGCATGTCCGGCGGCCAGGCGAACGTGGTCTGGGCCTGCAGGACGTCCTTGGGGATGTCCACCAGCACCGGTCCCGGCCGGCCGGTGGCGGCCAGGTGGAACGCCTCGGCGATGGTCCGCGGGATCTCCGCCGGTTCGGTGACCAGGAAGTTGTGCTTGGTGATCGGCATGGTGATGCCGCAGATGTCGGCTTCCTGGAACGCGTCGGTGCCGATGGCGTTCCGTCCGACCTGGCCGGTGATGGCCACCACCGGCACCGAGTCCATGTAGGCGTCGGCCAGCGGGGTGACCAGGTTGGTGGCCCCGGGGCCCGAGGTGGCCATGCACACCCCGACCCCGCCGCCGGCCTGGGCGTATCCGGTCGCCGCGTGCCCGGCCCCCTGCTCGTGGCGCACCAGCACGTGCCGGATCTTGGTGGAGTCCAGCAGGGCGTCGTAGGCGGGCATGATCGCCCCACCCGGAATGCCGAACACCACCTCGCAACCCACCGCTTCCAGCGAGCGGACGAGGGACTGCGCGCCGGTCACACGCACCGGGGCACCGGCGGGCGGCGTCGGCTTGGGGCGGGTTCCCTGCTGCCCGTTGTCCTGGGCCTGTCGCGAGGATGCGCTGGTCATGAGGTCTGCCTCGTGGTCGATGGGCGGGTTCCAGGCACGAAAAAACCCTCGCCAGCCCACATGGGCCGTACGAGGGTTGCGCGTCGACGCTGCGGTACTTCCTCAGGCGTCGACGCGCCCGGGAAGTACGAGAATGCCGATCAGCCGCAGCATGGCGCCGACACTAGCCCGTACGGCCGCATCTCGTCAACAGGCGGGACGGATTTCCCGCCATATGGACACGACCGGGGGACAGGGCAGGTGGAGGGGGCCACACACCGTCCCCGTTCGCCCCTGACCGGACCGTCCCGTCGGCGAAATGGGACCATCGAGACGTGAGCCAGTCCCCCACCAGCGACACGTCCGGTGCGCCGCGCGCGATCTTCCGGATCGCCCCCACGGCGATGTTCGCCATCGTCCTGCTCGCGGTGTGCGCCACCCCGGTCGCCTTCGCCGCCCCCGGTCTGCAGCTGATCTACCTGGTTCCGCTGGCACTCGCGGTGTGGGTCGCCCGTGTCCGGACCACGGTGGACCCGGACGGCCTCGCGGTGCGCACGCTCACCTCCGGACGCCGGGTGAGCTGGGACGAGGTACGGGGGCTGCGGATCACCCCGCGGAGTCGGGTGCACGTCGTGCTGCACTCCGACGAGGAAGTCCCCATGCCCGCGGTCCATCCGCGTGATCTGCCGCTGATCTCCGCCGCCAGCCGCGGTCGGCTGCCCGACCCCACCGCACCCTCCGCTACCGTGGAGGAGAGCAGCTCCGCCGACCCGGAGCGCGACGACGTCGGCGACGTTCCCGCAGATCCCACCGGAAACCCTCGGCCGACCGACGGAGACGACTGACCGTCCCCCTCCCTCGGCTGGCCCGCGTCGCGATCGGAAGCACCTGCGCCCGTCAGCACCAGCCACTCGAGGAGAAGCCGTGCCTGCGCTGCGCTCCCGCACCACCACCCACGGCCGTAACGCTGCCGGAGCCCGTGCCCTGTGGCGGGCCACCGGGATGAGCGAGAGCGACTTCGGCAAGCCGATCGTCGCCATCGCCAACTCCTACACGCAGTTCGTCCCCGGTCACGTGCACCTGCGCGACCTCGGCGACCTGGTCGCCGAGGCGGTGCGCGAGGCGGGCGGGGTGCCCCGGGAGTTCCACACCATCGCCGTGGACGACGGCATCGCCATGGGGCACGGCGGCATGCTCTACTCGCTGCCCTCCCGGGAGCTGATCGCCGACTCGGTCGAGTACATGGTGAACGCGCACCGGGCGGACGCCCTGGTGTGCATCTCCAACTGCGACAAGATCACCCCGGGCATGCTGATGGCCGCGCTGCGGCTCAACATTCCCACGGTGTTCGTCTCCGGCGGTCCGATGGAGGCCGGCAAGGCCGTGGTGGTCGAGGGGGTCGCGCACACGCCCACCGACCTGATCACGACGATCGCCGCGTCGGCCAACGACAAGGTCGACGACGCCGGGCTGACCGAGGTCGAACGCTCCGCCTGTCCGACCTGTGGGTCCTGCTCGGGCATGTTCACCGCGAACTCGATGAACTGCCTGACCGAGGCGCTGGGCCTGGCCCTGCCCGGCAACGGTTCCACCCTGGCCACGCACACCGCCCGACGCGAACTGTTCCTGCGCGCGGGCCGGCTCGTGGTCGAACTGGCCCGACGCTGGTACGAGCAGGACGACGCCTCCGTGCTGCCGCGGTCGATCGCCACGAAGGAGGCGTTCGAGAACGCCATGGCCCTGGACGTGGCCATGGGCGGGTCGACCAACACGGTGCTGCACATCCTGGCCGCCGCGCACGAGGCCGAGGTCGACTTCACGCTGGCGGACATCGACGCGATCAGCCGCCGGGTGCCGTGCCTGTGCAAGGTGAGTCCGAACTCGGACTACCACATGGAGGACGTGCACCGGGCCGGTGGCATTCCGGCCATCCTCGGCGAGCTGGACCGGGCCGGGCTGCTGCACCGGAACGTGCACGCCGTGCACGCCTCCTCGCTGGGCGAGTGGCTGTCCCGGTGGGACATCCGCGGCGAGTCCCCGGCCCCGGAGGCCGTCGAGCTGTTCCACGCCGCCCCGGGCGGGGTGCGCACCACCCAGGCGTTCTCCACCTCCAACCGGTGGTCCTCGCTGGACACCGACGCCGAACGAGGGTGCATCCGCGACGTCGCACACGCCTACACCGCCGACGGCGGACTGGCCGTGCTGTTCGGCAACCTCGCCGAGGACGGTGCGGTGATCAAGACCGCCGGTATCGACGAGGAGCTGTGGCACTTCCAGGGACCAGCCCGCGTGGTGGAGAGTCAGGAACAGGCCGTCTCGGTGATCCTCAACCGCGAGGTGCAGCCGGGTGAGGTGCTCGTGGTCCGCTACGAGGGACCGGCCGGCGGCCCCGGCATGCAGGAGATGCTGCACCCGACGGCGTTCCTCAAGGGCGCCGGGTTGGGGCGGGTCTGCGCGCTGATCACCGACGGCCGGTTCTCCGGTGGTTCCTCGGGTATCTCGGTGGGGCACATCTCGCCGGAGGCCGCCGCGGGCGGGGTGATCGGCCTGGTCGAGGACGGTGACCAGATCCTCATCGACGTGCGGGAACGCCGGCTGGAACTGCTGGTGGACGAGGCGGTGCTGGCCGAGCGGCGTGCCAAGATGGAGGCCAGCGAGCGGCCGTGGCAGCCCAGGGACAGGCAGCGCCCGGTGTCGGCGGCCCTGCGGGCCTACGCCCGGCTGGCCACCTCCGCCTCCACCGGTGCGGTGCGCGATCCCAACCGCTGATCCGTCCGACGTGCCACGGCGCCCGGGGTCCCCGGTGACCCCGGGCGCCGCGTCGTTCCGAGCACGATCCGCACGCCTCGAGCGGTGGCGCGGGTTCCGGTGACGACACTCAGCCGCGGAAGACCACGACGACGACGGCCGCGGCGGCCACCGCGAGGATCAGCGAGAGGAAACCGGCGAGCAGTGGTCGGCGGGTCCAGAACCGGCCGTTGTCCAGCGCGACCCGGCCGGGGCCGGCGAACATCAGGCCGAGTGCGGCGCCGGCCAGGACGACCTCGAACTCGAAGCCACCCGCGGCGGCGAAGAACCCGCTCCCCCACTTGAACACGACCGCGTTGATCATCATGCCGAGCGCCCCGGCCGCGGCCAGTGAGGTGAACAGGCCGAAGAACAACAGCACACCGCTGGCCAGCTCGGTGGCTCCGGCCACGTAGGCCAGGATGCGGGTCTGCTGGTAGCCCTGCCCGGCCAGGTACTCGGCGAAGCCGGTGAGCCCCGGCCCGTCGAACAGGCCGAACATCTTCTGCGCCCCGTGGAGGAGGAAGATGCCGGCGAGCACCAGACGCAGGATCAGCAGCCCCAGATCCGCCCCGGCGTGCCACCGCTGCGGCGCCGTGTACTCGTCGTCGTCCTCGTCCAACCCGGACGGGCCGGTCTCCCGGGCGGCCAGTTCCGCCTCGGTGTACTCGTCGTCGTAGTACGCGGGCTCCGCCTCCGGGCGGCGCGGAATCGTCCGGGTGGGTTCGACCGGGTCGGTCACGATGGCGTGGCGGCCGTAACTGCCGGGATCGGTGTAGCCGGTGCGGGCGGCGTAGCCACGGGGGACGTCGTGGCCACCGGGGTCCTCGTAGCCGCCGGGGTCGGCGTAGTCGGTGTGGCCGCCGACGCGGCTGTCGGCGAGGTCCGCGTCACGGTAGTGGCGCCCACCGGTCACCGGGCGGCGGTCGTCGAACGTGCTCACGCAGCGGCAGACTAGGGGATACGTCCCCCCACGACCAGAAGCGCAAGCGCATTGCCCCGTTCGTCAGGGCACGCCCGCCGCCGCACGGGCCAGCTCCGTTCCACCTTGTGGAACGGCTGCGGTCCCGGATCAGTACTCCCCGAGCACCAGGTTGTCCGGCTGACCGCCGGCGGCGAACTTGGCGATCTGCGCGGCGGCGACCGCGTAGGAACGCTCCCGCGACCCGCGGCAGCTCCCACCCACGTGCGGGGTGATCAGCACGTTCGGCGCGGTCCACAGCGGGTGGTCGGCGGGCAGCGGTTCCGGGTCCGTGACGTCCAGCGCGGCTCGCAACCGACCACGGCGCAGCTCGGTGATCAGGGCTTCGGTGTCCACCACCGGGCCACGCGCCGCGTTCACCAGCACCGCACCGTCCGGCATCCGGGCCAGGAAGTCCGCGTCGACCAGACCTCGGGTCTGCTCGGTCAGCGGGACCACCAGGACCACCGCGTCGTGCTCACCGAGCAGTGCGGGCAGCTCGTCGACGGCGTGCACCCCGGGGCGGGCCCGCCGCGCGACCAGGGTGGTGTGGGCGTCGAACGCGTCCAGTCGGCGCCGCACCTGCTGCCCAAGGTCCCCCGCGCCCACCACCAGGACCCGCTTGCCCTGCACCGTGTCGGTGGAGTGGTAGTCCCAGCGCCGCTCCGCCTGGGCGGTCAGGAAGGCGGGCAGATCACGGTAGACGGCCAGCAGGACGGTCAGTACCCACTCGGCGGTGCTCCCGCCGTGCGCGCCGCGGGCGTTGGACAGTGCGATTCCCTCGGGCAGGCGCCCGATCCACGGCTCCACCCCGGCGGTCAGCAGCTGCACCAGGCGCAACCGGGGCAGCCGACCGACCAGCTCCAGCACCCGCTCCACCGACAGGAAGGGCGGGATCAGCACCTCGGCCTCGGCCGCCTCGGGAGGCAACGGGGCATCCGCCTCGTAGCGGACCGGCCGCACCCCGTCGAGCTGGGACAGGGCGGCCTCACCCTCGGCGTCGGGTACCAGGACGATCAGCGCCACGGCACCATACGGTACCCGGAGGAACTTAGCCTCGCGAACGAACTCCCCACCCGGTGGTGACGGCCCCGGTCATCCCGGTTCCTGACCGGGCATCCGCTGGGCGGCCGACCGCAACGCGTCGAGGGTGATCACCTGCAGCGGGTGGTGCTCGCTGCCCCGACGCACCGCGGCGAACACCCGCCGGACCGGGGGCCGGCCCCGCACCGGGCGCACCACCGCACCCTGGCAGGTGACCCCGTGCAGCGCCGACCGTGGCACCAGGGCCACCCCCACACCGGCGGCCGCCAGGGCGGCACTGGCCCGGAAGTCATCCGCCGAGTGGGTGACCCTGGGTTGGAACCCGGCCTGCTCGCACGCCTGCAGCACCACGTCGTGGCACGGGTTGCCGGGCCACGGGGTCACCCAGGCCTCGTCGGCCAGCTCCGCCAGGCCCACCGCGTCCCGTTCGGCCAGCGGGTGCTCGGCCGGCAACACCGCGTCGAACGGTTCGGCGTACAGCGGTGCCCGCAACACCCGTTCGTCGTCGTCCCGTGGGGCACCCCGATAGTCCATGGCGATGGCCAGGTCGATCTCCCCGGCCAGCAGCATGGGCAGGCTCGCGTGCCCCTCGGCGTCCCGCACCCGCACCTGCACCCGGGGCGCACGCTGCCGCAGTTCGGCGATGGCCGGGGCCACCACCTGGGTGATGGCGGTGGCGAAGGCGGCGACGGTGATCCGTCCGACGGTGCCCGCCGCACAGGCCGCCAGGTCCGCCGCGGCCCGTTCCAGCTGGCTGAGCACGGCACTGGCGTGCGCGGCGAGGATCTCACCCGCCGCCGTGAGCCGGACGGCCCGACCTCGCCGCTCCAGCAGCGGCTGGCCCGCCTCCGCCTCCAGTGCGGCGAGCTGCTGGGACACCGCGGACGGCGTCAGGTAGAGCGCCTGAGCGGCCGCGGTGACGGTCCCGTGGTCGGCGAGTGCACGCAACACCCGCAACCGGCGCGGGTCGATCACCCCTCCATGATGCCCCTTCCCGGGCCGTTGTGAAGCTGCGCTTAAAAGCCTTTCGAGAAATCCGCGATGGACTCCCGTGTCCGCTCCGCGGACAGTTGTCACCGTGAAAGCGCTGGTGAAGATCGATGCGGGGCCGGGACTGCGACTGCAGGAGGTTCCGGAGCCCGAGATCGGGGACTCCGAGGTCCTGATCCGGGTGTTGCGCACCGGTATCTGCGGCACCGACCTGCACATCGAGAGCTGGGACGACTGGGCGGTCCGCACCGTGCAGCCCCCGCTGATCCTGGGCCACGAGTTCGTGGGCGAGGTCGTCGCGGTGGGCTCCGACGTCACCCGCACCCGGGTCGGGGACCTGGTCAGCGGCGAGGGCCACCTGGTGTGCGGGAACTGCCGCAACTGCATGGCCGGCCGCCGGCACCTGTGCATCCGCACCATCGGTCTCGGCGTGCAGACCAACGGCGCGTTCGCCGAGTACGTGAAGCTGCCCGAGTCCAACGTGTGGGTGCACCGCCAGCCCGTCGACCTCGACGTGGCCGCGATCTTCGACCCGTTCGGCAACGCGGTGCACACCGCGCTGGCCTTCCCGGTGCTCGGCGAGGACGTGCTGATCACCGGGGCCGGCCCGATCGGCATCATGGCCGCCGCCGTGGCCCGGCACGCCGGGGCCCGGCACGTGGTGATCACCGACGTCAGCGACTACCGCCTGGAACTGGCCCGCAAGGTCGGGGTCAGCCTCGCGTTGGACGTGCGCACCACCACCATCGCCGAGGCACAGCGCGAGCTGGGCATGCGCGAGGGCTTCGACATCGGGCTGGAGATGTCCGGGCGTCCCGAGGCGCTGCGCGACATGATCGCCAACATGACGCACGGCGGACGGATCGCCGTGCTCGGCCTGCCCACCGAGGACATCCCGATCGACATGGCCAAGGTGGTCACCCACATGTTGACCATCAAGGGCATCTACGGCCGGGAGATGTACGAGACCTGGTATGCCATGTCGGTGATGCTGCAGAGCGGCCTGGACATCAGCCCCGTCATCACCGACCGGTTCGGCTACGAGCAGTACGCCGAGGCCTTCGCCGCAGCCCGGTCGGGACGCTGCGGCAAGGTCGTCATCGACTGGACCCGCCCCACCGTTCCCGACCAGCCCTGATCCCCTCCCCGCAGCACCATCGCAAGGAGCATGCCGTGTTCGGAAAGATGCGCGACGACCTGCGTGCCGCTCTCGACGAGATCCGCGCCTCCGGGCTCTACAAGGGCGAGCGGGTGATCTCCAGTCCCCAGGCGGCGGGCATCCGGGTCGGGGACACCGATGTGCTGAACTTCTGCGCCAACAACTACCTGGGGCTGGCCGACCACCCCGAGGTGATCGCCGCCGCGAAGGACGCGCTGGACCGCTGGGGCTTCGGCATGGCCTCGGTGCGTTTCATCTGCGGCACCCAGGAGCTGCACAAGGAACTGGAGCGGCGGCTCAGCGAGTTCCTGGGCACCGAGGACACCATCCTGTACAGCTCGTGCTTCGACGCCAACGGTGGTGTGTTCGAGGCCCTGCTCACCGACGCCGACGCCGTCATCTCCGACGAGCTCAACCACGCGAGCATCATCGACGGCATCCGGCTGTGCAAGGCCGCACGCTACCGGTACCGCAACCGGGACATGGCCGACCTGGAGCGGTGTCTGAAGGAGGCCGCCGACGCCCGCTACCGGCTCATCGTCACCGACGGCGTGTTCTCCATGGACGGCTACGTGGCGCCGCTGGATGAGATCTGCGACCTGGCCGAGCGCTACGACGCGCTGGTGATGGTGGACGACTCGCACGCCGTGGGCTTCGTCGGTGAGCAGGGCCGCGGCACTCCCGAGCTGTTCGGGGTCACCGACCGGGTGGACATCCTCACCGGCACCCTGGGCAAGGCGCTCGGCGGGGCCAGCGGCGGGTACGTCAGCGGCCGGGCCGAGATCGTGGAGATGCTGCGTCAGCGGTCCCGCCCCTACCTGTTCTCCAACTCGCTGGCCCCGGCGATCGTCGCGGCGTCGCTGCGGGTGCTGGACCTGCTGTCGGAGTCCGGCACGCAGCGGGAGCGGCTGCGGGCCAACACCGCGCTGTTCCGGAGGCGGATGACCGAACTGGGCTTCGACATCCTGCCCGGCGACCACCCGATCACCCCGGTGATGATCGGCGACGCGGCACTGGCCGCGCGGATGGCGGACCGGCTGCTCGACAAGGGCATCTACGTGATCGCCTTCTCCTACCCGGTGGTGCCGAAGGGCAAGGCCCGGATCCGGGTGCAGCTGTCGGCCGCGCACTCCATCGCCGACGTGGAACGGGCGGTGCGGGCGTTCGCCGAGGTGCGGGACGAGCTGGCCGCCGAGGGCTGAGCCGGGCGGACGGCCCACGGGAAGCGGGGCGTCCGGGAGCGGCAGGTCCTCACGGAGCACTCACCCGAGGCTCACGTGGCACCGCCTAGGGTGGAACACGTGCCAGTTCGGGGCGGACGTGGTGAGAGGAAACCGGTGGCGGTGCGCGCGCTGCTGGCCGGTTCCGCGGCGTTGGGCCTGCTGCTCTCCGGATGCGCCGACTTTCCCGACGAGCGCCCCGGAGACTGGCGGGACAAGCCCCAACTCACCCCGCAGGCGGCCCCCGATCCCCGCTTCCCGGGCGACCGGGGTCCCGGCGGTTCGGGTGGCGGCGACCGGCACCCGGCGCAACCACCCTCCTCGATCCCACCCCCACAGGGCTGCACCGACTACCACCCGGCGGTCGTGGCGACCTGCCTCGACCGGGTGTCCGCGGTGGCCGTGCTGCCCAGCGGGCAGGTGGCGTTCGTCGCCGAACGCACCACCGGACGCATCCTGCGCGTGGAGGACGACAAGGATCCGGTGGAGGTGGCCACCATCCCGGTGGACGCGCAGGGCGACGGCGGGCTGACCGGCCTGGCGCTCTCCCCCACCTACCACGAGGACGAGCTGATCTACGCCTACGTCACCACCCCGACCGACAACCGGGTGGTGCGGCTCTCCCCCGGGGACAAGCCGAAGCCGGTGCTGACCGGTATCCCCCGGGGAGCCACCGGCAACCGGGGTGCGCTCGCCCTGGACCGCAAGGGGGCGCTGCTGGTCGCCACCGGGGACGCGGGCAATCCCGCAGCGGCGGCGAACCCGTCGTCGCTGGCGGGCAAGGTGCTGCGGATCAACGCGAACGGCGAGCCGGCCACGGGCAACCCGAACCCCGCCTCGCCGGTGCTGGCCGGTGGGCTGCACGCGCCCGGTGGGGTGTGCACCACGCTCGACGGGTCCGCGATCTGGGTGACCGACCGGGCGGGGGAGCGTGACGTGCTGCACCGGGTGCAGCAGGGTGTGCTCACCACACCGGTGTGGAACTGGCCCGACCGGCCGGGTGTCGGCGGCTGCGCCGCCTGGCCCGACCTGGTGATGGTGTTCCTGGACAACGCGGCCGCGGTCGCCAACGTGCCGCTCAACCAGGACGGGGCGGTCACCGGCCAGCCCGAGCTGAGCATGCAGGACACCTTCGGCCGGTTCTCCGGTGCCGACCTGTCCCCCAACGGCCAGGAGGTCTGGGTCGGCACGGTGAACAAGGCCGGAGGACAACCGGTGTCCAGCGACGACCGCGTGATCGTCATCCCCCGGACCAGCAGCTCGGGCGGCGGCCGCGACTGAATCTGTCACGACGTGGCCGGCACCCTGACCCGACCGGTGCCGCCCCACCGACGTCGACGGTCACCGACCCGGGTACCCGGCCGCCGCGGCCGGCCCACCGGAGCTCCTCCCGGGCACGAGAACCCCGTCCGGACACGGCACGGGGGAGCCGACGCGTCCGCCTCGGCTCCCCCGGCTCCGGATCTCACTTGCAGCGTTCGAGCACCAGCTCGCGCACCCGTCGGGCGTCGGCCTGGCCCTTGGTGGCCTTCATGACCGCACCGACGATCGCACCGGCTGCGGCCACCTTGCCCCCACGGATCTTCTCCGCCACGTCGGGGTTGGCGGCCAGGGCCTCGTCCACCGCGGCGAGCAGCGCCGAGTCGTCGGACACGACCTTCAGGCCGCGCTTCTCGACCACCTCGTCCGGCTCGCCCTCGCCGGCCAGCACGCCGTCCACCACCTGACGGGCCAGCTTGTTGGTCAGCGTGCCCTCGGCGACCAGGGCGATCACCCGCGCCACCTGCTTGGGCGTGATCGGCAGGTCGGCCAGCTCCACCTCACGGGCGTTGGCCTGCTGCGCCAGGTAGGACACCCACCAGGACCGGGCCTCGTCGGGCGTGGCACCGGCCTCGACGGTCTCGGCCACCAGCTCCAGCGCCCCGGCGTTGACCAGGTCACGCAGCTGCTCGTCGGTCAGGCCCCACTCCTCCTTGGCCCGACGACGCCGCTCCCACGGGAGCTCGGGCAGCGTGGCCCGCAGCTCCTCCACCCACTCGCGAGACGGGGCGACCGGCACCAGGTCGGGCTCGGGGAAGTACCGGTAGTCCTCGGCGGTCTCCTTGCGCCGGCCCGGCGAGGTGCTGCCGGTGGCCTCGTCGAAGTGCCGGGTCTCCTGCACCACGGTGCCCCCCGAGGCCAGCAC
>DATCJU010000090.1:0-20035 GCA_036562635.1 Pseudonocardiaceae bacterium | reverse complement strand
GCCTGACCCAGCTTCTCCAACCCCGCCCGGTAGGGCTCCCCGGCTGCCTGGTGCGCCTCGCCGAAGTCCTTGCCCGTCGCCTCCGGAGCAGCCACCTTCCCCTTCAACTCACGGACCGGCTGGGCAAGGCCCTTGATCGCGCTGGCCGTGGCGATCATCTCGCCCGTATTGGTCCCGTAGCCACTCACCGCAGGCTTCTCCCCTCCACATCACCCACCGGGCGCACCTGGAAGACGTGCACCGGAACGTTCGACGCTCACCGATCGGCGCCGGTTCCTCAGCATGGCGGCTCGGCACAGCAGGACGAGGCCTGACCGTGAAGAACCTTGCGATGGCGAACTCGGTGCGGGCGCAATCGTAGGAGATCAGCTCGATGCCGTGGGGCGTGTTGACCCAACTCGCCCGTGGGCTGTGACACGACGAGCCGCTCCTGTCGGTCCCGAGTCGGGACCGACAGGAGCGGCTCGTGCTTGGGTCCTCACCGCGGCCCAGCCGACGGCACCTGCCGGCGGCCACCGACGGGGAAACCGGTCAGCCCACCGCGGACACCACGTCGGCCAGACGCTGCGCGGCGGACTCCGCCACCTCCTGGGTGGGTGCCTCGACCATCACCCGCACCAGTTGCTCGGTGCCGGAGGGACGCAGCAGCACCCGGCCCTTGCCCCCCAGCTCGGCCTCCACCGCGGCCACCGCCTCGGTCACCGCGGGTGCGCTCACCGCGGCGGCCTTGTCCGCCACCCGCACGTTCAGCAGCACCTGCGGCAGCCGCTGCAGCACCGTGGCCAGCTTGGACAGCGGCCTGCCGGTCTCGGCCATCCGGGCCATCAGCCTCAGGGCGGTCAGCAGCCCGTCCCCGGTGGTGGCGTACGCCGGGAGCACCACGTGCCCGGACTGCTCCCCACCGAGCGAGAACCCGCCCGCACGCAGCTCCTCCAGCACGTACCGGTCGCCGACCTTGGTGGTGCGCACCTCGATGCCGTGCTCCCGCATCGCCAGGTGCAGGCCCAGATTGCTCATCACCGTGGCGACCACGGTGTTCCCAGCCAGCTCGCCGGACTCCTTCAGGGCCAGCGCCAGCACGGCCATGATCTGGTCGCCGTCCACCACCTCACCGCCGGCGTCCACCGCCAGGCAGCGGTCCGCGTCCCCGTCGTGTGCGATCCCCAGGTCGGCGCCGTACTCGCGCACCGCGGCCTGCAGCTGCCCGATGTGTGTGGAGCCGCAGTTGTCGTTGATGTTGATCCCGTCCGGCTCCGCGTGGATGGTGATCACCTCGGCGCCCGCCCTGCGGTAGGCCTCGGGGGCCGCCTGCGACGCGGCACCGTTGGCGCAGTCCACCACCACACGCAGCCCGTCCAGTCGCTGCGGTGTGGCCTGCAGCAGGTGGTCCACGTACCGGTTCACCGCGTCGGTGACCGTACGCACCCGCCCGATCCCGGCACCGGTGGGACGGTCCGCCCGCTCCTGGAGCCGGGCCTGGATCTCGTCCTCGATCGCGTCCGGCAGCTTGTGCCCGCCCGCCGCGAACAGCTTGATCCCGTTGTCCGGCATGGGGTTGTGCGACGCGGAGATCATCACGCCGAGGTCGGCGTCGAGCTGACCGACCAGGTACGCCACCGCCGGCGTCGGCAGCACCCCCACCTGCAGCACGTCCGCCCCCGCCGCCGCGAGCCCCGCGGTCACCGCGGCCTCCAGCATCTCGCCACTGGCCCGCGGATCCCGACCGACGACCGCGACCGGTCGGCGCGAACGGTCGCGTTCACCGAGCACACGTGCCGCGGTGGCCGCGACGGACAGGGCGAGTTCCGGAGACAAATCGGCGTTGGCCAGACCGCGAACGCCGTCGGTGCCGAACAGACGGGCCATTGTCGGAGGGACCTCCATGCGGGGATTGAACCGGGGAGAACAGTCCGAGCACTGATCCGATACCCGGGGAGAAAGCACAGAAAACAACACGGGAGCAGCAACCGGTGTGGATTGCTGCTCCCGTGGTAATCCTCTGCGCTCCGCTATATCGGCAGACAGCGCAACAGGATCAACGCTTGCTGTACTGCGGCGCCTTACGGGCCTTCTTCAGACCGTACTTCTTCCGCTCCTTCACCCGAGCGTCACGGGTGAGGAAACCAGCCTTCTTCAGGGCCGGCCGGTCGTCGGGGTCCAGCTCGACCAGCGCACGGGCGATGGCCAGGCGCAGCGCACCCGCCTGGCCGGAGATGCCACCGCCGCGCAGGTTGGCGAACACGTCGTAGGACTCGGCCCGGTCCACGGTCACCAGCGGCTCCCGGACGAGCTGCTGGTGCACCTTGTTCGGGAAGTAGTCCTCAAGGTTCCTGCCGTTGAGGACGAACCTACCGGAGCCCGGAACCAGACGGACCCGGACCACGGCCTCCTTGCGGCGGCCGACGGTCTGAACGGGCTTGTCGCTGGTGACCGGGGCAGTGGTCACGGTCTCAGGAGTGGTCACGCTCTGGTCCTCGGGTGCGTCGGTCACTACGTCGGTCACTGGGCGACCTTGCTGATCTCGAACGGCTTCGGCTGCTGCGCGGCGTGCGGGTGGTCCGGGCCGGCGTACACCTTCAGCTTCTTACCCATGGCGCGGCCGAGACGGTTCTTGGGCAGCATGCCCTTGATCGCCTTCTCGACCAGCTTCTCCGGGTGCTTCTCGAGCATCTCGCCGAACGAGCGCTTCTTCAGACCGCCCGGGTGGCCGCTGTGCCGGTACACGAACTCCTGCTCGCGCTTCTTACCGGTCAGAACAACCTTGTCGGCGTTGATGATGACGACGAAGTCGCCGGTGTCGACGTGCGGCGCGTAGGTCGGCTTGTGCTTGCCGCGCAGCAGCGTGGCGGCCTGGCTGGCGAGCCGGCCGAGCACCACGTCCTTGGCGTCGATGACGTGCCAGGCGCGCTTGATGTCGCCGGGCTTCGGACTGTACGTGCGCACGGATCTACCTCGTCGTCACTCGCGTCGGGATGTGTTGCGGCGGTCACCTCGATGAGGAGGAACGCACCGGCGCGGTGCCGCACACCGCACAACAGCAGGAGAAGATACCCGCTGCGTACCGTTCGGGTCAAAACGGGGTCGGCGAACCCGGCGGCGCCAGGGCCCAGCCTACGGCACCGGCCGTTCGAAGCCCAGACACGGTCGTTCCACACCCACCGGTCGCCTCGAACAACGACAGGGAGCCCCGGGAGAGGACTCCCCGGGGCTCCCCGACGAACAGACGAGCAGACGTCACCAACGGGCGGCGTTGGCGCGCTCGGCCTCCATGTAGTTCTCGGCGGCACGGCCGACGGCGATGCCGATCTGGCTCAGCACCTGCTGCAGACCAGCGGCGGCCTCGTCCCACTGGCGCTGGTGCTCCAGGTACGCAGCCTGCGCGTCACCCTCCCAGGTGGAGACCAGCGGCTGCAGCCGGGACTTCAGGTCCTGCAGGGTCTGGTCGATGGTGTTCGCGACGGTGCTGATGTTCTGCTGGGCGGCCTGCAGCTCGCCGAAAGTGACCTTGATCTCCATTGCGAAGCCTCTCTCCTAGGTAAGGGTGGTGGAAAGCTCGGGTCCGACGGGGGCAGGGAGAGCAGATCAGCCCTCGAGGCCGGCGGCGATGCTGTTCATCGCGGCCGCCTGCTCCTCCTCCTGCTGCAGGTAGGTCTGGCTGGCGCCGCCCAGCTGCTCGGAGATCGCCATCAGGGCGTCGTTGAGCTTGCGGGCGTCGTTCTGCCAACGCTCGATCAGCTGGTGGAACGCCTTGGACGCCTCGCCCTTCCAGGCGGACTCCAGCGGAGCGATCTGGTTCAGCAGCGTCTGCAGCTGACCCTGGATCTCGCCGTTGATGTTGGCCACGTCGTTGGCGGCCTGCTGCATCGTCGCCGAGTCGGTGGTGTAACCGGACATCTCGTGAGCTCCTCGTCTCGTTGGCGTTCTGTCCGTCGTCCTGCTCTTGCCGGACAACCCTGCGACGCACACATTGCCAGGTTCGGTTCCCGGCCGAGTGCGTTTTCCTGCAAGTAGTTGCGCCCGTTAACGGCAGCGGGCGGAACCGGCGTTCAACGCAGGATTCGCTCCTGGAAAAAGTCCTCGTCATCGTCGTCTTCGGGACGGTTCCTCGACGACGCGGACGCATTCGGTGTGGCGCGGGCGATGGTTTGCTCGGGGGAATTCGCCAGCAGTTCTTCGCCATCGGGAAGCTGTTCCACCGACAGGTTCCGCTCACTGCGGAACGCCACCGCCGCCTCGCGCAGCCCCTCCGGGGTGAGCTCCCGCCGCTCCGGGGCCACCGCGCGCTGCCGCACCCGGTCGGCCAGCTCCCGGGTCCGCTGCCGGAACCGGGCGTCCCGGTCCTTCGCCTCCGCGGCCGCCCGCCGTCCCCGACTCACCGCACCGTCCACCGCGGCGCGGAACTGTGCCATCGCCTCGCCCAACCCGGGCCGCCACCCGTTCACGTCCGTCCTCCCGTTCCCGCCCGGGGTGGGGGCCCACCCCACACCGACACCGTCGACCCCGGCCGGCCTAGCCGGTGACGTCGAGGGAGCGCACCACCTGGTCGCACGCCTCGTACACGTCCGACCGGCCGTCCCGGTCGTACTGACACCCCACGCTGACCTGTGTGGTGCCCCGGAACAGCACGTACCAGTCCACGGTCGTGCCGTCGGAATTGTCCTGGCGGTAGTGCACGACGTCCTTGCCACCGAAACTGGTCTCGGCCTGGAAGTCCCGGAAACCCGCGTTCTCCACCTGGGTGCGCAGTTCCCGCACCGCCCGGTCCCGGCTCTGGTCGCTGTCGTAGACCAGCTTGAACTCCTGGACCACGATCGCCGCGCTCCCCGGACCGCCCTCCGGTTCGATCCGCACCTTGCGCTGGGCCGCGTCCCCACCGGTCTGGTTCCAGCCCTCCGGAACGTCGAACCGGTAGTCGTACTGGGCGATCTGCTGCCCGGACGACCGGGACTCCTTCCCGGACCCCGTGCCCTCCGAGTCGTTCTGGTTGAGCAGGAACACCCCCAGGGCCACGACCGCCACCACCAGCAGCGCCGCACCACCGGCCAGCAACGGAACCCGGTTCCGCCGGGACGCGGGCACCGGTTCGGCCCCGGGGAGCGCCCCAGGGAGCGCACCGGGGGTCGGCAACCCACCGGGCGGGGTGGGACCGGCAGGCGACGGGAACGGGGCGGACATCACGACCGTCGGCCCGTCGAGGCCACCCGCCGGGGTACCCGTACCCGGCGGGAACGGCTCGGCGCCCGGGAACCCGTCACCCGCCGCGGTCGGTGTGGACATCGGTGGTTGCGGGAAACCGGGTCCGGTGGCCGTCGGCAGCCCTCCGACCGGGGTCACGGGCTGCGGCCCGGGCAGGGCACCGGTGCGGTGCGGGTCCCGGGTGGCCGCCCGCAACGCACCCCGGGCCACCACCGTCTCCGGTTGGTCCAGTGTGGTCGGTACGACCCCGGTCCGCTCGTGCACCAGACGAGCCACCAGGGGGATACGGCTGGAACCACCGACCAGGAACACCGCCGCCAACTGCGCCGGCGTGATCCGGGCGTCCCGGATGGCGGCGCTCACCAGCTCGGCGGCCCGGCTCAACGGCTGGGCGATCAGCCGTTCCAGGTCGTCCCGCGTGACGTGGGCGTCCGGGAACGGCGGCGGCATCGGCACGTCGGTGTAGGCGTGCCGGGACAGGGTCTCCTTGGCGCCGCGCACGTCCTGTCGCAGCACCCGTCGCCGGCGGCGGTCGCTCAGCTCCCGCCCCTCGATCAGCTTCCGCCACGCCTCGGGGTCGATGTCCATCACCAACCCGCCGACATGGTCCAACAGGATCTGGTCGATGTCGGCGCCACCGAACGTCGGGTCCCCACGCGTGGCCAGCACCTCGAACGAGGCGCCCTGTCGACGCACCACGCTGGCGTCCACCGTGCCGCCGCCGAGGTCGAGCACCGCCACCGCGGCACCGTCGGGCACGGTGTGACCGGCCGAGTGGAACACCGCGGCGGCCACCGGCTCGGGCACCAGCACCACCTCGGCGGCCAGGCCCTGGGCCGCCCGGTGGAGCACCTGGGTGCGGATCGCGCCCCAGTCCGCGGGGTGGGTGAGCACCAGCTGGTCCACCGGAGCACCCCCGGCGACCCTGCGCGCCTCGCCCACCGAGCGGGTCAGCACCGCACGTATCGCGTCGGCCACGGGCAGCACGCTGGTGCCCAGCAGCAGCTCGCCCTCGTCGATCCGGCGCTTGGGATGCGGCTCGAAACGGGACGGGTCCACCGCGGCCTGTCGCTCCGCCTCGTGCCCGACGAACAACGTCCCGTCGGGGGCCAGGTAGATCGCCGAGGGGACCAGCGGTTGGCCGTCCACCACCACGACCTCGGGCTCCCGGCCGTCGACGGCCACCGCCACGCACGTGCTCGACGTACCGAAGTCGATCGCGACGCGCAGGGTCACCCCGCTCCACCTCCCATGGACGGTTCCGTTCGCCGGCTCGACGCCGCACCGGAGGCCACCCCGGTACGGGTGTGGCAGACCCCCGGCACGGCAGCGAGCGGCGCCCCCGGCACCACGAGGGTGCTCGGGAACGCCGCTCGCACGGCTCGCCGCCGAACCGGCGGTGCGACGGCCGAGGACGTCAGTCCGCAGGCGACCATGCCACCTGGATGAGCTGCTGGCCCTTCCGACCGACCAGCGTGCCTCGGCCCGGCGGCATCGGGGACGCCTTCACGTTGCCGACCAGCGCACCCTCGTCCTTCGAACCACTCATCACCAGGCCGGGCGAGGCCTGCTCGCGCATCTTCCCGATGATCGGGTCGGAGAAGACGGCACGGCCGGCACCACCGGTGTTCCGGGCCAGCACGATGTGCAGACCGACGTCCCGGGCCTGCGGGATGAACTCGGCCAGCGGGGCGATCGGGTTGGTCATCGCGCTGCCGGTGGAGACCATGTCGTAGTCGTCGATGACCAGGAACAGCTCCGCACCCTTCCACCAGGAGCGGTTCTTCAACTGCTCCTGGGTGACGTTGGGGCCGGGCACACGCTTGGCCATCACGCCCTTGACCTGGTCGATCATCCCCTTGACCTGCTGCGAGGACGCCGCGTAGCCCAGCAGGTGCTCGGTGTCGACCAGACCCAGCATGGAGCGCCGGTAGTCGACCAGGATGATCTTGGCCTCCTTCGGCGTGTACCGGGTCATGATGCCGCGGACGATGGTGCGCAGCAGCGCCGACTTGCCGGCCTCGCGCTCGGCGAAGGCCATGAAGTGCGGCTCGGCGTCGAAGTTGAGGTACACCGGCGCCAGCTCGGCCTCGTCCACACCGATCGGGATGAGTCGACGCGCCGGCTGCTGCTCCACGGTGGGCAGCTGCTCGTAGGGCAGCAGGTCGGGCAGCATCCGGACCCGAGGAGCCGGCTGGCCCTTCCAGGCACCGGCCACCTTGGCCACGGCCTCCTGGATACCCTCACCGACCCGCTCGACCAGGATGCCCCAGCGCTGGTCGCGGTCCTCGATGCCCTGCACCTTCTCGCTGTCGAAACGGGGCAGGGCCACCAGGAAGTGCAGCTTCTCCCGGGACAGACCACGACCCGGCCGACCCTGGGGCACGTTCACCGCGACCCGACGGTCCACCTCGGACTCACTCGGGTCACCCAGCCGCAGCTCGAAGCGGGTACCGAGCATGTCCTTGAGCGCCGGCCGGATCTCCGCCCACCGGGTGGCGGTGATCACCACGTGCACGCCGTAGGACAGACCGGTCTGCGCCAGGTTGGTCACCTGCGGTTCGAGCAGGTCGTACTCGGACCGGAAGGCACCCCAACCGTCGATGACCAGGAAGACGTCGCCGAACTGGTCCTCGGGGATCTCCCCGCGCCGCTTGCGGTTGCGGAAGTCGGTCATCGAGTCGATGCCCAGGTCCCGGAACCGCTGCTCACGCTCGGCCACCAGCTGCTGCATCTCGGCCAGCGTCCGGCGCACCAGGTCCTGGTCCAACCGGCCCGCCACCGCACCGACGTGCGGCAGGTCCCGCAGCGCCTGCAACGTACCGCCACCGAAGTCCAGACAGTAGAACTGGGCTTCCTGCGGCGTGTGGGTGAGTGCCATGGACATGATCAGCGTCCGCAGCAGCATCGACTTACCGGACTGCGGACCACCCACCACGGCCATGTGACCGGCACCACCGGCCAGGTCGGCCCACAGCACGTCGCGGCGCTGCTCGTAGGGCTTGTCGATGATGCCCACCGGCACCACGAGACGCCCGTTGTTCTGGAAGGACGGGGAGGTCAGGCCCCGGTCCTCGGTCACGGTGAGCGGCGGCAGCAGCAGGTCCAGGGTCGGCGGCTCGTCCAGCGGCGGCAGCCACACCTTGTGCGCCTCCGGGCCCTGGCCCTGGAGCCGGCGCACGACGACCTCGAGCTCGGTCTCCTCCTTGGCCTTCTCGTCCTTCGGCTGCGGCTTCGGCTCCTCCTTGGGCTTCTCCGGCTCCTTGGGGATGGGGATGTAGTCCGGCACGAACAGCTGCGGACGCCGGGCGCCGGTGACCGGCGCCGAGGTCTGGGCGGCCCGCATGCCCGGCGGCCGGTAGGGGCCGGACACGTAGCAGGCCTTGAACCGGGTGTAGCTGGTGTCGAACTTGAGGATGCCGGAACCCGGGATCGGCGGCAGCTCCGCCGCGTCCGGGATACCGATGGCCGCACGCGACTCGGCGGCGTTGAAGGTCTTCAGACCGATCCGGTACGACAGGTGCGAGTCCAGACCCCGCAGCTTGCCCTCCTCCAGGCGCTGCGAGGCGAGCAGCAGGTGCATCTGCAGCGACCGGCCCAGACGACCGATGGCCACGAACAGCTCGGCGAAGTCCGGCCGCGCACTCAGCAGCTCGGAGAACTCGTCGATGACGATGAACAGCGCCGGCATCGGCGGCAGGTCGGCACCCTTGGCCCGCGCCGCCTCGTAGTCCCAGACGTTCTTGAAGTTGCCCGACTCGGCCAGCACCGTCTGGCGCCGGTTCATCTCACCGGCCAGGGCGTCCTTCATCCGGTCGACCAGGGTCAGGTCGCTGCCCAGGTTGGTGATGACCGCGGAGACGTGCGGCGCACTCTCCAGACCGAGGAACGTCGCACCACCCTTGAAGTCGACCAGCACGAAGTTCAGGGCGGCCGAGGAGTGGGTGGCCATCATGGCCAGCACGAGCGTGCGCAGGAACTCGGACTTACCGGAACCGGTGGCACCGATGCACAGGCCGTGCGGGCCCATGCCGCCCATGGCCGTTTCCTTGATGTCCAGCTCCACCGGCTGGCCGTGCTCGCCGACGCCGAACGGCACCTTGTACTTCTCGCTCACCGGGCGCGGCCGCCAGGCGTGCTGGATGTCGAAGGTCATCGGGTCGTGCAGGCCGAGCAGCTCGAACAGACCCACGTTGGAGTTCAGCAACGGCTGCTCCTCGCCGGCGGCCTCGCCCTGGCTGCCGGCCGGCCGGTAGGGGGCGAGCCGACGGGCGAGCGCCTCGGCCTCGGCGACGGTCAGCGAGTCCGCGTTGCCGAACCACTCCACGTTGTTGCCGCTGCGCGCACCGAGGCGGTTCCCCTCGACGACCAGCCGCAGCAGACGACGCGGCGGCCAGTTCCCCACGCAGTCGTCCAGGTCGAGCAGGGTGACGCCCTGCATGCCCTCCATGAGGAGGATCTGCTCCTCGCGGGTCACCTCGCCGTCGTCGATGACGATCACGATGTGCCGCTGGTCCGGCAACGGCGGGGCGTTGCGCGAGAAGCCGGAGCGGTTGCTCAGCTCCTGGGCGAGCATCTGCTCGATCTCACCCAGGGAACGGGCCATCATCCGCACCTGGCCGATCCCGTCGACCTCGGTGGGGTGCTGCAGGTGCGGCAGCCACTTGGCCCACTCCCACTGGGTGCGGGCCCGACCCGAGGTGACCACCGCCACCAGCACGTCCTCGGGACTGTGGAACGTGACCAGCTGGGCGATCATCGCCCGGGCCAGGGCGCGGGTCCGTTCCTTGTCGCCGTGCAGGACGACACCCGCGAAACCACGCATCGAGATGGCGATCGGCAGGTCCGGCACGATCGAGTGGGCGCGCACGAAACGGCGCAGCGCCAGCGTGGCGATCGGCTCCAGTTCGTCGACCGGGCCAGTCTGCGGCGGCACCAACCGGGTGGCCAGGCGCTGCGCACCCCGACCCACCCGCAGGTGGCAGAAGTCCTGGTCGCTGTTGCGCCGTTCCCACATCCGCCGGGTGCCACCCGCCATCGACCACAGGGCCTGCGGATCGGGATGGCTCCACTCCAGTGCGGTGCGCTGCTCGGTGGCGGCTTCCCGCGCGCGTTCCCGCATCTGGGCGAGGTACCGCAGATAGTCCTTGCGGTCCTCGTTCATCTCGGCCTTCTTCTGGCCACCGCCGCGGCCACCCCCGGCCATCATGCCGATGGTCGACAGCACCATCATGCCGCCGAAGACCAGCGACATCGGGCTGCGGCCGCCGGCCATGAACATGAAGACCATCATCCCGAGCGAGGCGACGATCATCACGATCGGCAGCAACTTCATCACGATGCTGCCCGGGATGATCCGCGGCACTTCAGGAGGCGGTTCAAGATGGATCTCACCGCCCGGTTGGCGCGGTGGAGCCATGCGCGCGGACCGCTTGAACTGCAGCGTGCTCACCGGACGGACACCTTCCCGGTTGTTCTTGACGAATTCTCGCGGTGTGGGAGCGTTCCGGGTGGTCCGGACGGGTGCTGGACGGTACCGGACAAGAAGTTTCTACCTCTTCGCCGGAACCCCCAGCCCGCTCGTACCCTGTGCGGCCATACTAGGGGCGCTCGCTTCCGCCTGGGGCCGGATCCGACATACCGACCTCGTTGACGCCGGATCCTGGCGAGCACGTACTCGAGAAACGAAACTCTCCACAGAGGAATGGGGGCGCTGGTGGCGACCGGGACGACGGTGTTCAGCCGGGTAACGGTGGTAGCGCCAACAACTCGTATCGACGTTGCCCTGCCAGCTGACGTCGCGGTAGCCGATCTGCTGCCGATGCTGCTGGAGATGGCCAGGGCGGTCACTCCGGACGGAGGCGCGCGGCACGGCGGTTGGTGCCTGGCGAAACTGGGCGGGGAACCGCTCGATCCGAGTCGTACGCTCGCATCGCTCGGCATCGTCGACGGCGATCTGTTGCAGCTGCGCAAGCGGATGGAGAATCCGCCACCGCCGCTGTACGACGACGTCGTCGACGCCATCGCGGACTCCACACCGGACAGCTATCGGCCGTGGACCAAGGAGACCGCGGCCCGAATGGGCCACATCGCGGGTTCGCTCGCCCTGATCACCGCCGCACTGGCGCTGTTCCGTGCCGGCGCGCAGTACGAACTGGCCACCGCCATCACCGGTGGTGTGGCCGCGGTGGTCCTGGTGATCCTCGGTGCGGTGCTGGCCCGGTCCTACTCCGCACCCACCACGGGCGTGGTGCTCGCCGCAGCCGGTGGACTGCCCATGGCGTTCGTCTCCGGTCTGCACATCGTGCCGGGTGGTGACGGGATCGGCCGACCGGACTTCCTGTTGGGCAGCGCCCTGGTGCTCGTGGTGGCGTCGGCCTCGATCCTGCTGATCGGTGCCGGGGTGACCGTGTTCATCGCGGCGGCCACCGCCGCCACCTTCGGCGCACTCGCCGGACTGGTGGCCACGTTCGTGGCGCACCCGACACCCGGGATCGCCGCGGGGACGGCCGCGGTCGCACTGGCCACGCTGTCGGCCCTGCCCCGACTCACCATCCAGCTCGCGAAGCTGCCGCTGCCCCAGGTCCCCGGTAGCGCCGAGGACCTGAAGGAGGACACCGGTGTGCCGGAGTACGCGCTGATCGAGCGGCGTACCGCGCTGGCGCACGAGTACATGACCGGCCTGATGACCGGCACCGGTGCGGTGGTCGCCCTCTCCGCCATCCTCACCGCCGGTTCGGCCAACATCTGGGGCCCGATCCTGGCCGTGGTGCTGACCGTGGTCATGATGCTGCGCGCCCGCAGCTACGCCAACGGCGCCCAGGCGGTGGCCCTGCTGGTCAACGGCATGGTGGGCGCGGCCGGGGTCATCCTGGCCTGGCTGTGGGTGGCGGACGGCTTCAGCCTGCTGCTGTGGGTGTTCGGCACCCTGGTGCTGCTCGCCGCGGCCGCGCTGGTGCTCGGTGTGGTCTTCCCCAACCAGAAGTTCTCGCCGGTGCTGCGGCGCTCGGTGGACATCACCGAGGGTGTGCTGATCGCCTCGGTGCTGCCGCTGGCCCTGGCCGTGATGGAGCTGTACTCGGCGGTCCGCAACGCCAACCTGGGAATCTGAGGGAGCCGACTTGATGCGCAGGCCACGCCCGGCCAACAGGTTCCTGGCCGCCGCCGCGGCCGGCCTGCTCGTGCTGCTGGCCGGCCCGGTCGCCGCCACCGCCCAGACGAGCCAGCAGCCGGGTTCGGGAGGACAGTTGTCGAGCGGCCGTCCCCCCGAGGGGGACTACTCCCGAGGCATCCCACCGCTGGAGCCCAAGGGGTCCGCTCCGGCCCCCAACGTGGGCCCGGACAAGACCTACGTCCCGGTGGACGGTGCGAGCTGCGTGAACTCGCTGCCGCCCGAGGCCAAGCAGGAGGCGCGGCGGCCCTGGGGCCAGATGATGCTCAACTTCGAGGAGGTCTGGCGTTTCACCAAGGGCCGCAAACCGGACGGCACCCGGGTCAAGGTCGCGGTGATCGACACCGGGGTGAACCCGCACCCCCGGTTGACCAACGACGATCGGCTGAAGGGCGGCGGTGACTACGTCGCCAACACCAACGGCCTGGAGGACTGCGACGGGCACGGCACCGCGGTCGCCGGGATCATCGCGGCCAGCCTGGACGAGGAGACCGGGTTCGCCGGCGTCGCGCCCGAGGCCGAGATCATCTCGATCCGGCAGTCCAGCCACTACTTCAAGGAGCAGGGCGGGCAGGCGCACGCCGGCAACACCACGACGCTGGCCCGGGCGGTCATGCAGGCGGTCGAGCTGGGGGCCGACGTGATCAACATCTCCGAGGCCGCCTGTGTCCCCGCTGGCCCCCACGGCTACCACGGCGACCTGCACGCCGCGGTGCGGGAGGCGGTCAAGCGGAACGTCGTCGTGGTGGTCGCCGCCGGCAACCAGGACGGCGCCACCTGCCAGGCCAACGAGCCGTACGCCGACCCGGTCACCCTGCCCGCTCCCGCCTGGTTCGACGACGACGTGCTCACCGTCGGCGCGATCAAGAAGGACGGCAGTGCCGCGTCCGAGTTCTCCATCGCCGGTCCCTGGGTGGACGTGGCCGCTCCCGGCACCGAGATCGTCACCCTGGACCCGTCCAAGGACGGCACCGGCCTGGCGGTCGGCATCATCGACTACCGCAGCCGGCAGGTGACTCCGATCCAGGGCACCAGCTTCGCCGCCCCGTACGTGGCCGGGGTGGTCGCGCTGGTGCGGGCCCGCTTCCCGGATCTGGACGCGAAGCAGGTCATGGAGCGGATCGAGCGGACCGCGCAGCACCCGGCCGGCCCCGGGGGCTGGAACCCGCTGATCGGCTGGGGACTGGTGGACCCGATGGCGGCGCTGACCGCCACCATCCCCGAGGAGCAGGGCATCACCGCGCCGACGCTGACCGAGGTACCGACGGCGGAACTACCACCGTTCCAGCCGAAGGACTGGACGCCCACCGTGGTGGCGATCAGTGGGGCGGGAGCCGGTGTGGGGCTGCTCGGCATCACCCTGTTCGCGGTGCACGCCGTGAACCGGAGCAAGCGCCGCACCACCACCTAGCTCCGTCCGGAACGGACAGCACGGGCCGCCGCGCAGGAACCGCGCGGCGGCCCGTTCGTCTGTACGGGACCTCGTCCACACCGGACCTCCGTCCACACCGGACCCTCCCCTGCCGGGGCAGTGGGGAGGGACGGACGGAGAACAGTGCTCCCCGCCGGCATACGGCGCCGGCGGGGAGCACGCTGTCCCGGTGGCCGAGTACGACCGCCTCAGTCGTCACCGAGCACGGACGGTGCGCTCTTGCGCGGCTTGCCGAAGAGCTCGGTGGGATCGGTGGTCCGCTGCACCTTGCGCCGGTGCTCGCTGTCGCCGCCCTGCGCACCGGCCATACCACCCATCATCGGCATCATCCCCATGCCGCCCATGGGCATGCCCGCGGCACGACCGGACGCCGCGGCGGCCGGAGCGGCTCCCGGGTGCGGACCGCCCTCCTGCGGCAGGGGCGCGAAGGCCGCCGCACTGTACCCGGGCGGCGGCGTGATGGTCCGCGGCGGCTGGGGTGCCACGGTCTCCCCCGCTCCGGAGAAACCGCCACCGCCACCACCACCGCCGCCCACGGCTCCGGCACCGCCCGCAGCTCCCGTGGGACCGCTGCCCGCCGGTTCCGCCGCTCCGAGACCGTGCACGCCGCTGCCCGCGTCCGCGCCGCCGGCGGCGTCCGGTGTCTCGGGAAGCTCGATGTCGAAGGTGAAGTTCTGCTCCGGGAAGGTGTGCTCCATCGCCACCTCGGCGAAGCCACCGCCCGCGTCGATGCCGTCGCAGAGCTGCGCGAACGCCTCGAGCACCTCACGCACCGCCTCGAAGATCTCCCGGAGCGACTGCGCCTTCTCGTCCAGGTGCTCCCGGGCGCGCTGCTCGCCCAGCATCGGCACCATCAGCGCCTCGGACACCGACTCGGCGCTGTCCGCCAGCACGTCCACCAGGTCGGTGACCAGCTGTCGGATCGCGTCCGCGGTGGCGTCCAGGGCGTCAGCCATGACGACCATGGCGTCGCTCAGGTCGCCCCCGGCGAGCCCGACCTGACGCATGTGCTCCAGGAAGGCGTCGCAGTCCGCGCCCTCCCACACCGCGTCCAGGCCGCCCAGCGGCCGGTTGAGGTCGTCGACGATCTCCTCGATGCCGCGGGCCGCCTCCCGCCAGGCGGCGGCCTGCTCGTGCATGTCGTTCCAGCGGCCGACGACCGGACCGAAGTACTCCTCCACCGGGTCCGGCACGCCGAGCTCACGGGCGACGAAGGACAGGTACTCCAGGTGCGCCAGGGCGCCTCCGGCGACGCGTTCACCGTCCGGCCCACCGTGGAACGGGGTCACCTCGACCTTGGAGGTGAGGTGGATCTTCTCCTGCGGAACGGGATCGGTCCGGTCCGCAGGGTGGAATTCCATGGCCTGCCTGCCCGGTGTGGCCACGCGCCGGAAAACCGGGCCGGGAGTTTCGCTCAGGTACACGGGATCCTCCTGCCGCCCGGTTCAGTTGCGGTCGCTGCGGGTGATGGCCCGGGCGTTGTCGCCCTCCTGGCCCTCGTAGTGGTCGGACACCTTGTTCAGCTCGACCGCCACCCCGGCCAGGACCTCCTGGGCCCGGGTGAGCTGGTCGTGCAACAGGGTCGCCGCACGCCCGTAGGCGTCGGCGACCCGAACGGCCCGACCGAGCTCCCCGAACGCCTCCACCGGCAGCGGGTGTGCGTTCACCGCGTCGTGGAGTTCCTGCACCGCCTGCGCGGCGTCGTCGACCTGCTTGGCGTACTCGCGCAGCCGGTCGGTGTCGACCCTGATCGCGCCCACACCTGCCCCCTTCGACTCACCAGCGGACACCGGTGGGACGCCGTGGCGTCACCACCGGTTCCGCGGTCAGTTGTCGCTGTCCGACCCGGACTGGCCCTCGTCCGGCGTCTCGGGCAGCTCCGCCTTCGGCGCGTCCGGGTCGACCGGCAGGGTGTCGTAGATCTTGGTGGCCAGCTTGGGGTCGAGCGGCGATCCGTTGGGCAGCAGGTTCAGGATGTTCTGCGGCGCGGCCTGGTAGTGCTCCCCGAGCCCCAGCCCCTTGGCGACCTGCGAGTCGGGGATGCCGTACTTCACCCCGCGGTCGGAGACCAGGTAGAGCGGACCCGCCATCAGGTCGACCTGGGTGGTCACACCCTGGACCACCGCACCACGCCCAGGCGGCATGAAGAACAGGTCGAGGTTCTCCATGTTCTCCGTCTGGTAGCCGGCGAGCTTCACCGGCTGCATCCCCTCCGGCAGCGGCAGCCGGTCGCCGAAGGTCACGTTGGTGAAGATGCGGTTGTCCTTGGTGTTCCAGCTCAGGCAGGTCACCGGGTTGTCCCGAACACCGACGAGCTTGGGCACCGCGCTCGGGTAGTCCTCCAGCTCGATCCGGTCCTCCGGCTTGGCGTCCGGGAGCTCACTGACCTCGTTCGGGCGCAGGTCGACGAAGTCGGTGTTACCGGTGCCCTCCACGTCGTAGCGGATCAGCTCGGCCACGGCCGTGGGAATCAGCTGCTTACCGCTGCGCAGCACCACGTAGAACTCGTAGCCTTCGGCACGCTCGACGCGGAGCACCCGGCCCACGCGCACCCTGCTGGTGGGCACCTCGAAGTCCGGGGCCTCGTCCCGGTTGGCGATCCGCGGCGGGTCCAGCGGGTCACCCTCGGGAATCGCGTTGAGCAGCCCGGTGCTGATCCGACGCGGCACGATGCTGTCCAGACCCAGGGCCGCGGTGACCGCGCTGTTCTCCAGGTCGATCCGGGCGCGCACCACGGGACGCTCGGAACGCTGGTCGTTCCGGTAGACCAGGTAGGTCTCCTTGTCCACCGACTCGACCAGCAACGCGCGCTCCTTCGGGAGCGCCTGCCCGAGGTCCTCCACACCGACGAGCACCGCGGTCTCCACCATGGCCTGCCGCTCCGCGTCCTCCCGTGGCAGACCAGGGTCGAAGCTCAGACGGTCGCACACCCCCCAGTACGGCGACGCCTTCTGGTCCTCCCCGGTGGGCAGCATCTCCGGGGCACCCGGAATACCGGTGAGCGGACCCTTGGGCAGGCTCTGCAGCGCGGATTCCGCCACCGCCGTCGGTTCGGCCGGCGTCATCCCCTGGCTCATCAGCAGGAGCTTCGCGGAGGCGATGTTCGGGACGGGAATCAGGTGCGGAGGATCTCCCGCAACCACGTAGATCGCCCCGCTGTCCCGACCGATCACGATGCCGCCGGCCCCGGGCACCTTGCCGGTCGGGCTGATCAAACCGACCACGAGAAACCCGAGGACGGCGCAGATGGCGAGCACGGCGCCCGCCGCCAGCGAACGTTGATGCGTACGCATCGGTTCGTGCAGCATCACGGGGTCCTTGCGCGCGAGCGCGGACTCCATGCGGCGCAGAACGAACCGGTACGCCTGAACCTGAGACTTAGTGGTGGGTGTTGAGGGCATTCTCGGCCTGCAGCTCTCCCCGTCGCGGTACGGTTCGGCAGGATAGCCGGATGGATGATGGGCTCGGGGCGGAATCGCTCACCTGATACCCATATCCACGGTATCCAGAGCCAGGAAACCATTGCGCCCCACCACAGAAGCAGGGCACCGACCAGCTAGGGGGAGAGACCGAGCGGATGTCCGTGACCACACCACATCCCGTCCCACCGAGGGCTGCTGCCGCGACCGGCGCAGTGCGCGCTGCGCTGCGTGCTCGCCGCAACAGGGTCGGTGCGAGCCTGGGCGCGCTTCCGGTCGCGAACGTCGTCGTGATCGAGATCGGCCTGGCCCTGGGACTACTGCTGTTGGCCGTCGACTCGGCGCTGCTTCCGGTGTCCGGAGCCGTCCTGCTGCTGGCACTCGTCATCGCCTTCATCCGCTGGGGTGGCCGTTGGTTCACCCAGTGGGTGGGGTTGACCGTGCGGTACCTGTTCCGCTCGCACAGCCGGGTGATGAAGCCGGGTGCCGCGGCGGCCCAGGCGACGACCAAGGAGGCCTCTGAGGCGGAGGAACTCGGCGTCACGGTGATCGGTCCCGAGGACCGCAGGGTGGCGCTGCTCCGCCTCACCGTGCCCGACCTCGTCGTCACGCACACCCTGAACCACGAGCGCGAGGAAGTCGGACTGGCCTGGCACCAGGGCAAGTGGACCGCGGTGCTCCAGGTGGACACCTCGCAGCACCTGATCACCAACGTCAACAGCGCACCCAACCTGCCGCTGGGCGCCCTGGCCCCCTGCCTGGAGGACCGTGGCGTGGTGCTGGACGCCATCAAGGTGATCTGGCACTGCTACCCCGGCAGCCTGGCGCTGCCGCCCTCGGCACCCGCGTACCAGGCCTACCTGGAACTGCTGGGCACGCTGCCCGCGGCGGCGCGGCGGGCCACGTGGATCACACTGCAGCTGGACCCGCGGCGGTGCGGCACGGCGGTGCGGGAACGTGGTGGTGGTGTGGTCGGTGCCCACCGCGCCATGGTCGGCGCCCTCTCCCGGGTGCGGAGCGCCCTGGCCAGCCGTGGGGTCGTGACCCGTCCGCTGAGCGTCGACGAGCTGCTGCGCGCCGGCCTCTCCGCGGCGGAGCTGGTTCCGGTGCTCAAGTCCGAGGGTCGGGTGACCCTGCGCGAGCGCTGGGGCGGGGTGACCGCCGGGGGTATCGGGCACTCCAGCTACGTGATCTCCGGCTGGCCGAGCCGGGGCGCGATGCAGGGCCTGAACACGTTGACCGGGGTGCGGGCGCTGTCCTCCACCGTGGTGCTGTCCATCACCCCGAGCAGTGATGCCACGCAGGTCGGTCTGCGTGGTCTGGTGCGGGTCAGCGCTCGTACGCCGAGCGAGCTGACCGCCGCCGACCAGCAGCTGACGCAGATCAGCGGGAAGCTGGGGATCACCCTGACCTCGCTGCGCGGCATGCAGCTGGCCGGTCTGGTCGCGACGTTGCCGGTGGGAGGTGCGGCATGAGCGGCAGCAGGCTGGAGGCACTCCAGGCCGCGGAGGGGGTGGCACCGGAGTTCCTGGTGTCCCCGGAGATGCTGGACGCGGTCAGTCCCACGGGCCTGCGGGGCGGGATGGTTCTCGGCACCCTGCTGGACCGGCAGGAGGCGCAGGCCGTCTCGGTCCTGCGGAACGCGCCCACCAGGATCGTGCTGGTCGGCGGTATGTACCTGGCCCGGTTGGTGACCCTGCGCGCCATGGCGACCGGCGCGTGGGTGGTGATCGCCACCGGTCGTCCCAACCTGTGGCAGCCCATCGTCCGGGCTGCGGGTACCGGGCCGGACGGCCGCCCGTCCCCGGTGGTGCAGATCCGTCGGCTGGCCCCGGTCGAGCTGCCGCTGGCCTCGGAGGACTCTCCGCTGCTGGTCGTGCACGACGGCGGGCCGACGCCGCAGGAGATCCTCCCCCCTCGCTCGCCGTGGCAGACCACGCTGTACGTGCTGCCCTACCTGCACCCGCAGGCCGGCACCATCATCAACCAGGCCGACCTGGTGATGCTCCAGCGTCTGCCGATGGGGCAGGCGGAGCTGGCCGCGCGGATGTGGCGGCTGCACCCGCAGATGCTGCGGCAGCTCGCCTCGCTGAAGGACGACCAGGTCGTGCTGACCCGTTGGCAGATGTGGCTGCCGCTGCGCCTGTTCACCACGCAGAAGGAGCAACAGCTTCTCGGTCCGATCCGTCGGGGCGACTGAAACCTCCGAAGGGGGGCGTTTCCGGTGTTCGCACGCCGGAAACGCCTCTCTTTTTTTCACTTTCCGCCCACTATCGCAGCAGAACTCTACTCCGAATGGAGTAGCAATAACCCGGTCGGTGTATCGAAGTGCGTGCAGGACCCTCCTTCCTAGCATTTCCCGAACCGGAGGAAAAGAGCTGCTCAGACCTATTTCCGTGCACCACCTGGGCCTTATGCTGAGCCACGTTCGCGCGAACAAGTCCATTTCCTCAGGCGCGCTTCTCCGCAGGAGCAGCGCGCTGTCCCTGCACGAGGGAGAACTAGATGGAACGAGTTCGTGCGCGACGGGCCCGGCTGGTCGCCGGGTTCGGGCTCGCTGCGGCAGCAGCCGTCGCGATGTCGACCGCAGGAGCGATGACCGCCTCGGCGGCCGACGAGGGGTCGATCCGTTCGGCAGGATCCGCTCAGGCGGTCAAGGACAGCTACATCGTTGTCCTCAAGGGTGACGTGTCCGCCCAGGACGTGTCCGTCACCGCCAACGACCTGGCCGGCCGCTACGGCGGCAAGGTCAAGCACACCTACCGCAACGCGCTGCGCGGCTTCTCGGTCACCATGTCCGAGCAGCAGGCCAAGCGC
>DATCJU010000058.1:0-46457 GCA_036562635.1 Pseudonocardiaceae bacterium | reverse complement strand
GGGAGAACGTGGGCTACGGCGCCGCGGCCAACCGCGGGGTGGCCTCGCTGCCGGCCGAGTTCGGCTGGGTCGTGGTCGCCAACCCGGACATCGAGTGGGGGCCGGGGTCGCTGGACGCGATGCTGGAGGCCGCGGAGCGGTGGCCGCGCGGCGGGGCGTTCGGCCCGCTCATCCGCGAGCAGGACGGCTCGGTGTACCCGTCGGCCCGCCTGGTGCCCTCGGTGGGCAAGGGGCTGGGACACGCGCTGTTGGCCCGGGTGTGGCCGAACAACCCGTGGAGCCGCGCCTACCGGCAGGCCGACGCCCGGATCGTGGAACGGACCGCGGGCTGGCTGTCCGGTTCCTGCCTGCTGCTGCGCCGGGTCGCGTTCGAGTCCGTGGGCGGGTTCGACCCCCGCTACTTCATGTACTTCGAGGACGTCGACCTGGGCGACCGACTGGGGCGGGCCGGGTGGCTGAACGTCTACGTGCCCTCCGCGGAGGTGATGCACCTGGGTGGGCACGCCACCAAGCGGGCCTCGGTGCGGATGCTGGCCGAACACCACCGCAGCGCCTACCGTTTCGTGGCCGACCGACACCCGGGGCCGCTGTGGGCTCCGCTGCGCCTGGCGGTGCGCGCCGGGTTGACGGTGCGGTTCCGGTTGGAGGCCCGACTCGCCCGGCGTGGCGGCTGACCCGGTGGACGGCGGGCTCGTCCACCTGTCGGGTGGGCCTGCCGTCCGGTCGACCGCCCGCGGACGTGTCGACGCCGCCCGGGTCTCCTGCTTTCTGCGTTCCCGCGGCCTGACACGTGCTCGGCCCTCGGCGGCCGTGCGAGGACCGCGCAGGGAGCGCGGAGAGCGTGTGCCTTCCTCCTCCGCAGGACCGGCGGGTGTGCACGGAGGCGGTGACCCGACCGACCGCGGGCACCCTCGTGCACACCGGTGTTGCGCTCGCCGGCACGTGGGCCGGTGTCGCGCCGGGATCAGCCCTGACGGCGGGTTCCGTCCGGGGCGCCCGGCCCCTGCTGCGGGCCCGCCGGCGGCCACGGTCCGGCCTGGGGGGCCTGCGGCGTCCCCGGCACCCCCTGCGGCCCGTGCGGTCCCTGCGGGGCGGGCCGGTGCCCCGGGGGCTGCGTCGGGGAGGGCAGAATGGGCTGACCGCCGGGTGCGGGCTGGCCGAGTGGCAACTGGTTGATCCGCAGGGTGGCCACGGATCCGGCGGTGGGCAGGATCACCGTCGAGTCGGGGTCCACGTCCTGACGGGATTTCGCCGGATCGTCCGCTCCGGACGAATCGGCCGCGTCGATGACGATCCGCGGGATCTGCACGGTGCTTGCGGCGTCCATCGGCGAGGTGGCGTCGTCGGGGGTGACGACGAACGCGCCGCGTGACCTGGCCCGTGCCAGGAGTTCGTCGGCACGCTCGCGGGGGTTCATCGCGCTGGCCTCTCCAGGTGATGCGGCGGGTCCGCTGCCCGCGTGCTGAGACTGCTCTGCAAGAGTAGTCCCCCGAAGGGGGTTAGTCAGGTGAAGGAGGAGTAACGGCATGACGACCAGCCCCAACCAGCAGTCCACTCCGGAGCGGGAGCCGCTGCGGGGGGTGGATGCGGTCGTGCTGGTCGGCGGCAAGGGCACCCGGCTGCGGCCGCTGACCCTGTCCGCGCCCAAGCCGATGCTCCCGACCGCGGGAGTGCCGTTCCTGACCCACCTGCTCTCCCGGATCCGCGACGCCGGGATCACCCACGTGGTGCTGGGTACCTCCTACAAGGCCTCGGTGTTCGAGGAGTACTTCGGTGACGGCTCGTCCCTGGGCCTGGAGCTGGAGTACGTGGTGGAGACCGAGCCGCTGGACACCGCGGGCGCGATCCGCAACGTCGCGGACCGGCTTCGGGCCGACGACGTGATGATCTTCAATGGGGACATCCTGTCCGGAGTGGACCTGCGGGCGGTAGTGGACACCCACCGGCGGAACGAGGCGGACGTGACGCTGCACCTGGTGAAGGTGCCCGACCCGCGCCGGTTCGGCTGCGTGCCCACCGACGACGAGGGCAGGGTCGTCGCGTTCCTGGAGAAGACCGCCAACCCGCCGACGGACCAGATCAACGCCGGTTGCTACGTCTTCCGGCGCTCGGTGATCGACACGATCCCGGCGGGTCGGCCGGTGTCGGTGGAGCGGGAGACCTTCCCCGGACTGTTGGAGGCCGGTGCCCGGCTGCAGGGACACGTGGACTCCTCCTACTGGCTGGACCTGGGCACGCCCGCCGCGTTCGTGCAGGGCAGCGCCGACCTGGTGCGTGGTGTCGCTCCCTCGGCGGCCCTGCCCGGGGAGGCCGGTGAGGCGCTGGTGCTGGACGGTGCACTGGTCCGGGAGGACGCGGTGGTGACCGGCGGTTCGACCGTCGGCGCCGGCTGTCAGGTGGGCCCCGGTGCCCGGGTGGACGGCTCGGTGCTGTTCGACGGAGCGGTGGTCGGTGCGGGCGCCGTCGTGGAGCGCAGCGTGATCGGTGCGGGCGCCCGGATCGGCGACGGCGCCGTGGTGCGCGACGCGGTGATCGGGGACAAGGCGGTCGTCGGTGCCCGGTGCGAGCTGCTGAACGGTGTGCGGGTGTGGCCGTCGGTCGAGCTGCCCGACGGGTCCGTGCGTTTCTCCACCGACGTCTGAGTCCGGCGACGCCCGACCGACGTGCCGGGAACCCCGGCAGCCCCGGCCCGACGGGCACCCTCCCCGGTTCCGGTGCCGTTGCCTAGGCTGTTCCGGTGCCCGCCGCGGAGACGCCCGACGGCCGTCCGATCAGCCGGGAGTGGCAGCCGCCGTTCCCGCTCGACCTGCGGGCCGTGCTGGCTCCGCTGCGGCGCGGTCCGGGTGATCCGACGTTCCGGATCGACGCCGCAGGGGTGTTGTGGCGTGCCTGTACCACCCCGGAGGGGCCGGCGACGCTGGCCCTGACCCGCAGGTCCGGTGGGGAGGTGGTGGCCACGGCCTGGGGCCCCGGGGCACCCCGGGTGCTGGACGGGCTGCCCACCCTGCTGGGCGCTGCGGACGACGACACCGGTTTCGAGCCGCGGCATCCCCTGGTGGCCCGAGCGCGACGGCGGTGGCCGGGGCTGCGGTTGTGCGCGACCGGCCGTGTCTGGGACGTGCTGGTGCCGGCCGTGCTGGAGCAGAAGGTCACCCTCCAGGAGTCCTGGCGGTCCTGGCGTGAGCTGTGCCGGCGGTTCGGTGAACCGGCGCCCGGCCCGGTACCGCGGGGCATGCGTGTGCCCCCGACGGCGCGGACCCTGCGGGAGATCCCGGACTGGGAGTGGCACCGGGCGGGGGTCGACGGGGCACGACGGCGCACCCTGCGGGCGGTGGCCGTGGTGGCCGGGCGCCTGGAGCGGGCGGTGGAGCTGGCCGGATCGGCCGGGGGCGTGGCCGCCTGCCGGTTCCTGACCCTGGTTCCCGGCGTCGGGGTGTGGACCGCCGCCGAGGTGGCACAGCGCGCCTGGGCCGACGCGGACGCGGTGAGCGTGGGCGACCGCCACCTGCCCGCCCTGGTCGGCCAGGCGCTGGTGGGGCGGCCGTTGGACGACGCGGGCATGCTGGAGGTGCTCGCCGGGTACGCGCCGCAGCGACACCGTGCGGTCCGCTACGTCAGGGCCTCCGGGGTGCCCCGTCCCCGCACCGTGCCCCGGGCCACTCCCCGGGACTTCCGGCGGATCTGACCGGTGCCGCGGCACCGGGGGAGGCGGGGACGCCGGCCCGGTGGTCAGCGGCGGGCCAGGGCCAGCCGCACCAGCTCCGGCACCGTGTCCACCTCGGCGGGCAGGGCGTCCACCGGCCACCAGCGCAGGTCGACCGACTCGGTACTGCGCACCACCCGGGCCCCGGCGGGTGCCCGGACGAGGAAACGGACGTCCAGGTGCCGGGTGGGCACGCCGAGCGAGCAGGTGATCGGGTGCACGTCCAGGTGCAGCGGTACCGGGTCGATCTCCAGCCCGGTGATCCCCGATTCCTCGGTGGCCTCGCGCAACGCCGCCGCGAGCAGACCGGTGTCCTCCGGCTCACAGTGCCCGCCGAGCTGCAACCACCGCCCCACCCGCGGGTGCAGGGTGAGCAGCACGTGCTCCCCGGTGGCGTCCAGCACCAGGGCGGAGGCCGTGACGTGTCCCGGTTCGCAGGAGCGCAGGCAGCCGTCGGGCCGGGCGTCCAGGAAGGCCAGGAACGCGTGCCGCAGGGCCTCCTGCTGCACGTCCTCCGGTTTCCACCCGCGCAGCACGCGCACGGCGTCGGCGTGCAGGCTCATCGCTCCACCAGTCCTTCGGTCAGGTCCCGGGGCGGGCGGGGCTGCAGCGGGCCGTCCGCCGGGTGCCCGACGGCCACCGCGCCCAGCGGTTCCCAGTCCGCCGGCAGTTCCAGCACGTCACGCACCACGTCCGGGCAGAAGATCGTCGAGGACACCCAGCACGAGCCGAGGCCCTCGGCGGCCAGTGCCACCAGCAGGGCCTGCACCGCCGCGCCACCGGCGACGGTGAACATGGTGCGCTCGGCCTCCGCCCGCCGGGGGTCGGGGTAGTGGTGGGCACCCTGGCGTACCAGGAACGGGAACACGACCTCGGGTGCGTCGAACAGCAGCTGCCCGCGTCGCACCCGGCGCTCGATCCGCTCCGGCGGCAGGCCGTCGGCGCGCAGGTCGGCCCGCCACGCCTCACGCATCGCCTCCAGCAGGCGGGTCCGCCGCGCCCGGTTGCGCAGCCACACGAAACGCACCGGGCGGGTGTGGTGCGGGGCGGGCGCGGTGAGCGCCGCACCCACCGCGCGACGCAGCGCGTCCTCGTCCACCGGATCGGCGGTGAAACGACGCACCGAACGTCGCAGCAGCACCGCCTCCCGGTGCCCCTGGGCCAGTGCCTCCCGGGTGCCCAGGCGGAACAGGTCCTCCTCGACGGGACGGATCAGGTCCGCGGCCCGCGAGCCGTCGTCGACCGGGTGCAGCCCCCGCACCACCGCCACCGGCAGGCCGCCGAGCTTGCCCTTGACCAGGTCGGCCGCCGCGGCCACCTCGTCGGCGACGGCCACCTCGGTGACCGCCAGTTCGTTGCCCTGGGAGTCGACCCGGCCGGCGTAGCGGTACAGCACGGTCAGCCCGGCCGCGCCGATGGCCGTGTCGGTCTGGCCCACCCGCCAGGCCCGTCCCATGGTGTCGGTGATCACGACGGCGACGTCCACGCCCAGCCGCTCCCGCAGCCCGGCACGCAGCCGGGCGGCGGACGCGTCGGGGTCCTCGGGCAGCAGGGCCACCTCGTCCCGGGCCACGTTGGACGCGTCCACTCCGGACGCCGCCTGCACGATCCCCAGCCGGTTCTCGGTGATGAGGGTGCGGCCGCGGCGGGCCAGCACCCGTACGGCCTCCTGCTCGACTAGCCGGCGGCGCGCGGCGTCCCGCAGCTCGGGGTCGGCCGGTACCCGCACCAGCCGTCCCTCCACCTTGGACACCACCTTGCTGGTGACGACCAGGACGTCGCCGTCCTGCAGCCAGGGAGCGGCCTCGGCGATCGCACCGGCCAGGTCGTCACCGGGCCGGAACTCGGGCAGGCCGCGCACCGGCAGCAGTTCGACGCGGTCCGGGGCCGTGTGGTCGACGCGGTGGTCGGTGGCGCTCGGGGACTCAGACACCGGTCGCCCCCGCCAGGTCGAGGGCCGCGCGCACCATCTCGGCGGTGGCGTCCACATCGGACATCAACAGCGGGACGGCACGGACCTCGACCCCCGGGACGTCCGCGGTGTCCCCGGTGTGCACCAGCCAGCCGTCGAGGATGCCGTCGGCGGAGGAACGGCGGGACCCGTAGTGCCGACCGACCGCTTCGGCGGTGCTCGCCACGCCGATGGCGGCCAGGCAGGCGTCGGCCATGCCGCGCAGCGGCCGGCCGCCGACGATCGGGGACAGCCCGACCACCCCGGCCCTGGTCTCGCGCAGTGCCTGGCGTACGCCGGGCACGGCGAGGACGGTGCCGATGCTGACCACGGGGTTGGACGGGGCGAGCAGCACCACGTCGGCCTCGGCGATCGCCTCCAGCACGCCGGGACCGGGCTTGGCCTCCTCGGCGCCGACCGGGACGATCGCGTGGGCCGGCGGTTCGGCCCGGTGACGGACCCACCATTCCTGGAAGTGGATCGCCCGGCGTTCCCCGGTGTCGGGGTCGTCCACCACGACGTGGGTCTCCACCCGGTCGTCGGACATGGGCAACAGACGTACACCAGGCTGCCAGCGGTGGCACAGCGCCTCGGTGACCGCGGACAGCGGGTACCCGGCGCGCAGCATCCTGGTCCGCACCAGGTGGGTGGCGATGTCCCGGTCGCCGAGGCCGAACCAGGTGGGTTCGGCGCCGTAGGCGGCCAGCTCCTCCCGCACCGTCCAGGTCTCGTCGGCCCGGCCCCAGCCGCGCTCGGTGTCGATACCGCCGCCGAGGGTGTACATGCAGGTGTCCAGGTCCGGACAGATGCGCAGCCCGTGCATCCAGACGTCGTCGCCGGTGTTGACCACCGCGACCACCTCGTGCGACGGGTCGCCCGCCTCCGGGGGCGGGGCGCCGACCGGGGGCAGGCCGAGTGCGGCCTTCACCCCCAACAGGAAGCGTGCTCCGCCGACTCCGCCAACCAACACGACGACCTTCACGACGTCCGATCCTCGCACGCCGGGCGGGTGGCGTGAGCGGCGCCGGTGGCCGGTCCGGTGGGTGCCGGCGGGGGATCACCGCCGAGCGGTCGGGGCGTCAGCGCCAGAACAGGAACTCGTTCTGCCCCAGCACCGCCGCCAGGGCGTTCCCCCCGATCAGGTCGAACACGTTCAGCGCGACACGGCTCAGCAGGTAGCCGGCCTCCGGGATGCCGAACAGCACGGCGAACAGCACCAGCGGAGCCCACGGCCGGGCCATCGCGCCGATGCGCTGCGCGCCCGGCGGCAGGTAGGGCTCCAGTGCGCCGTACCCGTCCAGGCCCGGGATGGGCAGGATGTTCAGCACGAACGCGAAGACCTGCACCAGTGCCAGGTAGGACAGTCCGATCACCAGCCCGACGGGCAGGGAGACGAGGGAGACCAGGGCGGTCAGCAGCAGCCCGATGGCCAGATTGGACAGTGGTCCGGCCAACGAGACCATCGACTCCACCCGGCGGGAACGCAGGGCGTGGTGGTTGATCCACACCGCGCCGCCCGGCAGCGGGATACCGCCGGCGGCCAGCAGCACCAGCGGCAGCAACAGGCTCAGCACCGGGTCGGTGTAGTGCCGCGGGTCCAACGTCAGGTAGCCCTTGGCGCGCACCGACAGGTCACCGCCGCGGTAGGCCACGTAGGCGTGACCGAACTCGTGCAGGCACAGCGACACGGCCCAGCCGCCGAGCACGAGCAGCACGATGCCCGCGGTGAGCGCGACGGAGTCGCCCACGACGGTCAGCACACCGCCGGCCACGGTGACGGTGAGGATGCCCAGGAACAGGGGGCTCGGGCGGGTCAGGGACACCTCGTCGCGGCCGAACCGCTCGGTGGACCGAGGCGTGCGGCCGCTTCCCTCCCTTCCAGCGGTCGGCAGACGGACCGGTCGGTGGTGCCGGGCGGTGGCCACGGACAGCTCCGTCCGGAACGTGGGTCGCGGCGGCCAGCGTAGCTTGATCAGGGAAGTTGTGGAGGGTTTCCGCGTCCGGGGGCCGGTGGTCCGCGGTGTGGCGGAACCAGGTGGAACAGGCGATGCCGAACAGGTGAAGCGAAGCGGCGTCGGTTGCTACCTCCGGGTGAAACCGGGCGTGGCGTTCCGCGGGGTGAGCGGTTCGTATTCCACTGTGGACACAGCGCTCAACTGGTCCGATTGCCGTGCAACGCAATACCGCACTGCTCCGTTCGGCGGCTTCCCTCGACAGGTGCTCTGCGCTTGACCGTCTTCTGTGACGAAGGTGTAATCACATCGGTGTCATTCGTCGTGAGTACGGCGAGTCCGCCGGCCGTGGGAGTGCAGGGCTGAGGAGGCGGACGACATGTCGAACCAAGGGGGCCGTGTGACGGAGTGGGGGGGCACCAGGGCATCCGGCGTCGTCGACGTGCTGGTTGAGCTGTTCGGTGCTGCGGAGGAACAGGACTGGCAGGACCGTGCCCTGTGTGCGCAGACCGACCCGGAGGCGTTCTTCCCGGAAAAGGGGGGATCGACCCGGGAGGCCAAGCGAATCTGCGCCGTGTGCGAGGTGCGCGCCGAGTGCCTGGAGTACGCCTTGGCGCATGACGAACGTTTCGGTATCTGGGGGGGTCTGTCGGAACGGGAACGGCGCAAGCTGAAGCGTCGAGCGGTCTGATTCCGGCGTATTCCGGTCGCCCGTTCCCGGGCCACACAATTCGTCATCCGGGCCGGTGGGGGTCCCCCGGACGAACCGCGCACCGTACGGTGTGGTCCGTTCCACACCGGTGTCGCCGTTCGGGGGGTCCACCAGATGTCGTCCGTCAGGAGACCGCGGCCCTTTCCACCGGGAGTGAGCACCGCACCGGTGCTCGGCGTCCTGGTCTGCCACAACGGGGAACCGTGGCTGCGTCCGGCGTTGTCCGCCCTGCGTCGGCTGGTGATCCGGCCACGCCATCTCTTGGCGGTGGACACCGGCTCGGAGGACGGCACCGCCCAGCTCCTGGCCGAGGCGGCACAGGGACCGGACCGGGTGTTGGACGGCGTGCTGCACCTGGACCGCGACACCGGCTTCGGCGCCGCGGTGCAGGCCGCGGTGGCCCACGCCGAGCAGCGTTGGGGCGACCCGGGACGCTGGGTGTGGCTGCTGCACGACGACTGCGCGCCGGAACCGGGGTGCCTGGCCGCGCTCCTGGCCGCGGCGGAGGTGTCGCCGTCGGCCGCCGTGCTCGGGCCGCTGGCACTGGACTGGGCCGACCCACGCCTGGTGGTCGAGGCCGGGCTGACCACGGACGCCTCCGGGCGACGGCAGACCGGCATCGGGCCGGACGAGCCCGACTGGGGACGTCTCCGCTGGACACGGGCCACCGGTGGCCCGGACGGGACCGCTGCCGGGGACGGTGAGGCTCCGCGACCGGCGGGATCACCGGCGGCGTTCGAGCAGAGCGCCGAGGTGCTCGCCGTGCCGTCCGCGGGGGCCCTGGTACGGCGGGACGTCTGGACGGAGCTGGGCGGATACGACCCGGCGCTGCCGTTACTGGGCGACGACGTCGACTTCGGGTGGCGGGCCAACCGGGCCGGTCATCTCGTGCTCAGCGTGCCCACCGCCCGGCTGCGGCACGCCAGGGCGGCCAGCCGTGGCCGGCGGGTGCCCCATGCACTGCCGCCGTACCTGCGGCCCCGGGCGGACACGGAACCCCGGGGCGCCACACGAGCCCACGGCATGCGCACCTACCTGGTCAACTGCTCGGCCCCGGCGTTCCTGCTGGGCCTGCCCCGCCTGGTCGGGGTGACCCTGCTGCGCCTGCTGGCCTTCCTGGTGGCCGCGCCCGCCGGGGGAACGGCCCGGGCCCGCGCCGAGCTGGCGGCCCTCCGCCACCTGCTCGGCGGATCGGCGCGCCTGGTCGCCGGACGGCGGCAGCGCAGGGGACTGCCACGACGGCACCGGGACGTGCGCGGGCTGCTGGTCGGGCGGGTCGCACGGTTACGCAACGTCCTGAACGCCGGGGTGGCGTACCTGGTGCGGCGGCGGGTCCGGGCCGACGTGGCGCTCGGCCGGCTCCCGGACGAGGTGGGCCGGGTCGCGGCCTGGGTGCCTCCCGAGGCGGCACGACGGTCGCCCCGCCCGACGGGTCCGGAGGCCCTGCCGGCGGGTGCCCTGGGACGCGGCGGACGACGGGTCGGGGTGCCGGGGCTGCGTCGCCCACCGCGCACCGTGGTGGTCGCCGTCCCGGATCCCGACGTCGACGACGTGGCCGGGACGGACGTGGAGCCGGGGAGCGAGCCGGCGCGCCAACCGTCCCCGGTGCCCAGGGGTCAGGAGCCCCGCCCCCAGCTCGTGCTGGTCGACGTCGGTGCCCGGCGGGTGCTGCGCGAACTGCTGCTCAACCCGCCGACGGTGCTGGTCCTGGCGTTGCTCGCGGTGGCCCTGGTGGTGCACTCCGGTCGTCTCGGTCTGGACCTGGCGGGCGGACGGTTGCTCCCGGTCGCCGGGCTGGCCGAGATCTGGCAGGAGTACCTGGCGGGATGGCATCCCGTCGCCGGGGGGACCAGCGCACCGGCCCCGGCCCTGCTGGCGGTGCTGGGGGTGTCGGGCGCGCTGCTGGCCCCCCTGGGTGGCCCACCGGCGGCGGTGTCCCTGCTCCTGCTGCTGGACCTGCCGCTGGCCGGGCTGACCGCCTACGCGGCGACCCGTCGGCTGCGGGTGTCCCGGACGGCCCGGGCGGTGGCCGCCGCGTGCTACGCCCTGTTGCCCGCGGCGGGTGCCGCGGTGGCCCAGGGCCGGTTGGACGCCGTCGTCGCGCACGTCCTGGTGCCACCGGTGCTGGCCGGAGTGGTCGCCGTGCTGTACCCCCCGATCCGTGCCGAGCGGGCGGGTTCGTGGCTGACCACCGCCTCGGCCAGCGCACTGGGGCTGGCCGTCCTGGGGGCGTTCTCCCCGCTGGTGCACCTGTTGGTGCTGCTGGTGGCGCTGATCGGCTTCGTGGTGGTTCCCGGTCGACCCGGCCTGGGGCGTCGCCGCGTCGTCGGGTTGTTCGTCGTGGTGCTCGCCCCGCTCGGACTGCTGCTGCCCTGGCCGGTCGCGCTGCTGCAGCATCCCGAGGCGGTGCTGCACGGCACGGGTGCGACGGTCGACGATCCGGGGGTGTCCCTGGTCCAGCTGCTCACCCTGCACCCCGGCGGGCCCGGTGGGGCACCCCTGGTGGGCGGGGTGCTGCTGGTGGTGGCGCTCGTGGTCGTCGGAACGCGACTCCGGCGGGCCGTGCTCGCCCCGCTCGCGGTCACCGCACTGGGTACGGCGGCCGTCGTCCTGGTGCGTGTCCTGTGGGTCGAGCCGCTGACCGGTGGTCCGGCCCGGCCCGGGTGGGCCGGCTCGGCGCTGGTGTTCACGGCGTGCGGGCTGCTGTGGGCCGTACTGGCCGTTCTGGGACCCGCCGCGCCCCGGCGCGTGGGCCTGGACCGTGTCGTGGCCGTCGCGGCGGCGCTGACCGTGTTCGCCCTGGCCACCGGTGCGCTGCTGACCGGCGGTCGGGGCCCGCTGGGCACCGACCGGCGGGTGACCCTGGCCCCGGCCGTGGGCGACGAGGTGCACCGCACCGGTGCCGGGGTGCTGGTGGTCGACGCCGGGTCGCCCCGGCTCACCGCCGGGCGGCTGCCCCGTTTCGGCGACGACGACCTGGTGCCGGTCGTCGGGGCGGTCGAGCGGGTCCGGCGGTGGAACGAACAGCTGCGGGAGGGCACCGACGAGGTGGTGCGGGAGGCACTCGCCGAACTGGCCGCCTCCGGGGTGCGGTTCCTGGTGCTCACCGACGCCGCGCTCGCGGAGCGGGTGCTCGCGGCGGCCGGCGAGGCGGTCATCGGGGCGTCCACGACCTCCGACGGACGGCCGGTGCTGCGCCTGCTGCTGCCCAACTCGCCGGTGTCGGTGTTGTCCCGGGAACTGGCCGTGCGCGCCCGCACCGGGGGTGCACCGCCCGCCGAACCCGGCTCCCGCGGCCTGTTGGCGGTGCCGGCGTCGCTGCCGCACGCCGGGGTGCGGGTGTCCGAGGGACCGGAAGGCCGGCTGCTGGTGCTGGCCGCGGAGGGTGAGCCGGGCTGGCAGGCCACGGTGGACGGGCGCCCGGTACCCCTGACCGTCGCCTGGGGGCACCTGGTGGCGGTGCCGCTTCCGGCGGTGGCCGAGGGGGCCGAGGCCGAGGTGCGGGTCGAGCCACCGGGCGACCTGCGTCCACCGCTGCTGCTGCTCCAGGCGGCGGTGGCGCTGTTCGTCCTGCTCACCGCTTTTCCCACCGGGCGGCGTTGACCGCCTCCGGCGTGGTCAGCCGTCGCCCTCCACCACCTCCGGGTCCAGACCCAGGTAGCTGGCGACCTGCTCCACCAGGACGTCGTGCACCAGGTCGGCCAGGTCGGCCCCGTCCCGGGCCCTGGCCTCCAACGGGCGGCGGTAGAGCACGATGCGCGCCCGCGTGGGCAGGCCGCGCCGATCCACCCCGGCGGGGACCAGTCGGGCCAGCGGGACGTTGCCGTCCTCGACCACGTCGCTGCCCCACACGATGTCGTCCGGCGAGGTCGACCGGATCTCCGGGACGTCGTCGACCGCGACGTCGAGCTGGGTCAGCTCGGTGCGCCAGCGCTGCTCGATCGGCTCCAGCGCCTCCAGGACAAGCTGGTCGAACCGCTCCGCCCGAGTTCGTGCCGCGGGCAGGGTGGACGGGTAGAGCGGACCACGCAGACCACGCCCGTGGCGGTCTCGGTGCCGGCCCACGCGTACTCCCGAACCCCGTGCAGTCACCACGCCGAGAGGGTACGCCGTGCGTGTCACCCGCGTGCCTGCCACGCCGGGTTGCCCGATAGCGCTATCGTCGCACCGTGCGGAGCGTGAGGCGGTGCTCGCGGACCGGGTGCACGAACCCGGCCGTTGCGACACTCACCTACGCCTACGCCGACTCCACCGCCGTGGTCGGACCTCTGGCCACCTATGCCGAGCCGCACAGCTACGACTTGTGCGAGCGGCACGCGCTGCGGCTGACCGTGCCACGCGGTTGGGAGGTGGTGCGGCACGAGGGTGAGTTCGCTGTCCCGCAACCCTCGGTCGACGACCTGACTGCGTTGGCCGAAGCGGTTCGGGAAGCCGGTCGTGCGGACCGGCACATGGAGCAGCCGGAGCCCAAGACGGGCACTGGCCGTCGGGGACACCTGCGCGTGTTGCCTGATCCGGTCGACGATTGACCTGTGGGCAGCCCGGGTGGGACTCCCCGTCCCGGACCGGACCCGGCAGGTCCGCTCCCCTGCGCGTCGCGCACCGGGGGCGGCACCGGCCGGGTCCACGGCATGCCGGGAAGTGGCCTGGGCCCTCGTGGTCGGGCTGGACCGGCGCGCTCCTGGTACCCGTCGGTAGGCTGCGGCCGGCAGGGGAACGAGGAATACGGGAGAAGGCGTGCGTGACCTGTCCGGCATAGTCAAGGCTTACGACGTTCGCGGCGTGGTGGGGGAGCAGCTCGACGCCGACGTGGCCCGGGCCATCGGTGGGGCGTTCGCGCGCCTGGTGGGCGGTCCGGCCGTCGTGATCGGGCACGACATGCGCGAGTCCTCGCCCGAGCTGGCCGACGCCTTTGCCGAGGGCGTGACCGCACAGGGTGTCGATGTGGTGCACATCGGCCTGGCCAGCACCGACATGCTCTACTTCGCCTCGGGGCGGTTGGACCTGCCCGGTGCCATGTTCACCGCCAGCCACAACCCGGCCCAGTACAACGGCATCAAGCTGTGCCGGGCAGGGGCGGCCCCCATCAGCCAGGACAGCGGTCTGACCGAGATCCGCGAGATGGCCGAGCGCGGGGTGCCCGAGCGACTGGGCCAGCGTGGCACCGTCACCCGTCGCGACATGCTCGAGGAGTACGCCGAGTACCTGCGCACCCTGGTGGACCTGCGCGGAATGCGGCGGCTGAAGATCGTGGTCGACGCCGGTAACGGCATGGCCGGCCACACCGTGCCGAAGGTGTTCGACGGCCTGCCGATCGACCTGGTGCCGATGTACTTCGAGCTCGACGGCACCTTCCCGAACCACGAGGCCAACCCGTTGGACCCGAAGAACCTCGTCGACCTGCAGGCCAAGGTCCGCGAGACCGGCGCCGACGCGGGCCTGGCCTTCGACGGGGACGCCGACCGCTGCTTCGTGGTCGACGAGAACGGTGACCCGGTCTCCCCCAGCGCGATCACTGCCCTGGTGGCGGTGCGCGAGCTGGCCAAGGAGCCTGGTGCCACGATCATCCACAACCTGATCACCTCGAAGGCGGTTCCGGAGATCGTCACCGAGCACGGTGGCCGGCCGGTGCGCACCCGGGTGGGGCACTCGTTCATCAAGCAGACGATGGCCGAGACGGGAGCGATCTTCGGCGGGGAGCACTCGGCGCACTACTACTTCCGGGACTTCTGGCGTGCCGACACCGGCATGCTGGCCGCGCTGCACGTGCTGGCCGCACTCGGGGAGCAGGAGGGGACGCTGTCCGAGCTCACCCGGCGCTACAGCCGGTACGCCGCTTCCGGTGAGATCAACTCCACGGTCGACGACCAGGCCGGGCGCCTGGCGGCGGTCAAGGAGATCTACGCGGCCCGGGAGGGGGTGCGCATCGACGAGCTGGACGGTCTGACCGTGGAGCTTCCGGACGGTTCGTGGTTCAATCTGCGTCCCTCCAACACCGAGCCGCTGTTGAGGCTGAACGTCGAGGCCGCGGACGACGAGGCCGTCGCGAAGCTGCGCGACGAGGTGCTCGCCGTGGTGCGGGGCTGATCGTGGAGGTGCACGAGGTGGCTGTACGGCTGGATCCGATGCTGCTGGAGATCCTCAGGTGTCCGTGTCCGGAGCACGCACCGCTGCAGACCGGGACTCCCGAGGACCCGCACGCCGACTACTTGACCTGCACCTCGTGCGGCCGGCGTTTCCCCGTCCGGGACGGCATCCCGGTGCTGCTGCTCGACGAGGCGGAGCCGGGAGGCTCCGGCACGAAGGACGAGCCGGTCGGGTGAGGTAGCCGTGTTCGACGACAGCCTGCTCGACGATCCGGAACGCCTGGTCGCGGCGGACACCGGTGGGTTGCTGCGGGCGGCCGCCACGGCGGGTGCGCAGGTCCGCTCCACCGTCGAGGTGGCTGCGGAGGTCGGGGTGGACACGCTGGCCGGGGAGCGGCCGAGGGCGTTGGTGCTGCTGGCCCGGCCCGGGGTGGGAGCGGTCGCCGCCGAGCTGCTGGCCGCCCTGCTGGAGCCGAACTGCCCGGTCCCGGTGGTGCTGCGCGAGACCGTGCCGAGCTGGGTGGGCGCTCTGGACGTGCTGGTGGCGCACTGTGACGACCCGGGTGACGCGGTGCTGGCCGAAGCGGTGGACACGGCCGGTCGGCGTGGTGCCCGGATGCTGCTGACCGCTTCGCGGGAGGGCCCGGTGGCCGCTGCGGCGGCCGGCCGGGCCCTGCTGCTGGAACCCCGGGTGCCGGTGCCCGCCGGTCTGGGGTTCGCCCGGGCACTGGCCGGGGGACTGGTCGTCCTGACCACACTGGGTCTGCTGCGCACCGACCTCTCCGCCCTGGCCGACGAGCTGGACCGTGAGGCCGAGCGGGACCACCCGCACAAGGAGTCGCTGGTCAACCCGGCCAAGGCACTCGCCCTGCGCCTGGCCGAGCACACCCCGCTGCTGTGGGGACTGGACCCGGTGGCCACGGCGGTGGCCCGTCACGGTGCGCACGCTCTGGCCGGGTTCGCCGGGGTCGTGGCCGACGCCGCGAGCTACGCCCAGGCCGCGAGCCGTCCCGTGCTGCACCGGGCGGCGGTTCGGGCCGGTTCCGCCGAGGACCTGTTCGCCGACCCCGACGAGGTCACGTCGGCCCCGTACCGGACGCTGCTGCTGGCGATCCGCCAGGGGCCCGCGTTCGAGGCGGCACGGCGGGCCGCGACCGCGGTGCTGCCCGGTGCCGACCTGGTGATGCCCCTGGAGGAGATCACCGGCGACGAAGTGACGTGCGCCGCCGTGCTCGCGGCGCGGTTCGACCAGGCCGCCCTGTACCTGGGCCTGGCGACGGAGGCGTTGGGCGGGGCCGGCACCCCGTCCCGCTGAAGCCGGGCGCGTGATCTGCGTGCCACCAGGACCTAAGGAGCGAAACGACAACCGTGGAACTGCTGCGCAACGCGGTGCGCCCCTACGCGTGGGGGTCGCGTACCGCCATCGCCGAGCTGCTCGGCCGGCCCGTGCCGGCCCCGCATCCCGAAGCCGAGTTGTGGATGGGCGCACATCCGGGCGACCCGTCACACCTGGTACGGGCCGACGGGTCCGAGGTCTCGCTCCTGGAGGTCGTCGAGGCCGACCCGCAGGGTCAGCTCGGTTCGCGGTGCACCGAGCGTTGGGGGAACCGGCTGCCGTTCCTGCTCAAGGTGCTCGCGGCGGACGAGCCGCTGAGTCTCCAGGCCCATCCGTCCGCCGAGCAGGCCGCCGAGGGCTTCGCCCGGGAGGAGGCGGCGGGGATTCCGCGGGACGCCGCCGACCGCAACTACCGTGACCCGTCGGCCAAGCCGGAACTGATCTGTGCACTCACCGAGTTCCACGCCCTGGCCGGGTTCCGGGACGCCCACCGCACGCTGGAGCTGCTCAAGGAGCTCGACGTCCCCGCGCTGCGGGCCCATGTCGAGCTGCTCGCGGCACAGCCGGACGCCAACGGGATGCGTGCCCTGTTCACCACCTGGATCACCCTGCCGCAGCCGGCGTTGCAGGAGCTGATCCCACCGGCGTTGGACGCGTGTGTCGAGCACGTGCGCAGGCGGGGCCCGTTCGCGCTGGAGTGCCGGACCGCCCTGGAGCTCGCCGAGGCGTACCCGGGTGACGCGGGGGTTCTGGCCTCGCTGCTGTTGAACCGGCTCGTGCTGCAGCCGGGTGAGGCGATCTTCCTGCCGGCGGGCAACCTGCACGCCTACCTGCAGGGCACCGGGGTGGAGATCCTCGCCAACTCGGACAACATCCTGCGTGGTGGCCTGACACCCAAGCACGTGGACGTGCCCGAGCTGCTGCGGGTGCTCGACTTCTCCTGCGGGGACATGCCGGTGCTCCGCGGCGAGCCCGAGGGGCCGCACCTGACCGTCTACCGCACCCCGGCCCAGGAGTTCCTGCTCTCCCGGTTGAGCTGGCCGGCCGGGGGCAACGGGAACGGCAGTGCCGGTTCCTCGGTGCGGCTGGACTCGGACGGCCCGCAGATCCTGCTGTGCACCGCCGGTGGTGTCCGGCTGACCGCCGAGGACGGCCGCACCGTCGAGCTGGCCCGGGGCAGTTCGGTGTGGTTGGCGGCCTCGGACCCCGCCGTGCACGTGACACCGCTGGAACCGGCCCTGGGGCCGACCGAGGTCTTCCGGGCCACGCCGGGAATCTGACCGAGCCGTACGGCAGCACCTCGGGACACCCCGGCGTGATGCTCCGAACGGGCGTTCTGACGCCGGGGTATCCCGTAAGGTACGACCAACCGGATTCGGACCGGTGTCTTCCGAAACGATCCGAGTCGTACGAGGAGCTAACGTGTCGGCGGGGGGCGGAACCCGGGCGATCATCGCGGCACTGCTGGCGAACGCCCTGATCGCACTGGCGAAGTTCGTCGGCTTCCTCATCACGGGGGCGTCGTCGATGCTGGCCGAGGCGGTGCACTCGGTTGCGGACACCTCCAACCAGGGCCTGCTGCTGGTGGGGCAGAAGACCTCCCGCCGCAGGGCCACCCCCGAGCACCCGTTCGGGTACGGGCGGGACCGGTACTTCTACTCGTTCGTGGTGGCGCTGCTGCTGTTCACCCTGGGGTCGGTCTTCGCGATCTACGAGGGCATCCACAAGATCCGGCACCCCGAGCCGCTGACGTCCCCGTACGTCGCGATCGGGATCCTGGTGGTGGCCATCACGCTGGAGGCGTTCAGCTTCCGCACCGCCATCGCCGAGTCGCGTGAGCTCAAGGGCGACAGCAGCTGGTGGCAGTTCATCCGGCAGGCCAAGACGCCCGAGCTGCCGGTGGTGCTGCTGGAGGACGCCGGTGCGCTGTTCGGTCTGGTGCTGGCCTTCGGCGGTGTCGGTCTCACGCTGCTGACCGGCAACCCGGTGTGGGACGGCATCGGCACGATCGGCATCGGCCTGCTGCTCGGCGTCATCGCGATCACCCTCATCGTCGAGACCAAGAGTCTGCTGATCGGTGAGGGCGCCACTCCGGAGGAGCTCCGGACGATCGTGACGGAGCTGGAGGCCGGCCGGGTCGACCGGGTCATCCACATCCGCACCCAGTACCTGGGCCCGGACGAGCTGCTGGTCGCGGCGAAGATCGCCCTGGTGCCCAACCTGACGGTGGCGGAGACCGCGCGGGAGATCGACGAGGCCGAGCAGCGGGTGCGGGCGAAGGTGCCGGCGGCCCGGCTGATCTACCTGGAGCCCGACCTGGATCGCACCACACCGAACGTCAAGGTCTGACCGGACGACCTCCCGAACGTGCTGTGGGCCCCGGCCTGGTGCCGGGGCCCACAGGCGTTCGGAGGGGGTCACTTTCTGTGCTCGCAGGTGTCAGTCAACCTGCTGATCTTCAGTTGAAAGGGTGACTTTGGGTGGCTGTCAACTACCTGCGGCAATCCTCACTTCGTGCCCCTGCCTACTCCGATCGGTGTCACAACGAGCTAGTGTGGCGCGGCACAAAGCCGTGATCCCGGCCACCCACCGTGATCCCGGCCACCACAGATCTGCACGATAGGAGGGCATCGTGCCAGGTAGTGGGCTTTGGCGTACGAAGTCGATCGAACAGTCGATCGCCGAGACCGACGAGCCCGACACCAGGCTCCGCAAGGACCTGACAGCGTGGGACCTCACCGTCTTCGGTGTTGCCGTAGTGGTGGGCGCGGGCATCTTCACGCTCGCGGCCAGCACGGCGGGCGACATCGCCGGGCCGGCGGTGTCGGTGTCCTTCGTGATCGCGGCCATCGCCTGTGGTCTCGCCGCGCTGTGCTATGCCGAGTTCGCCTCGACGGTTCCGGTCGCCGGTAGCGCCTACACCTACTCCTACGCCACGTTCGGTGAGTTCATCGCCTGGATCATCGGGTGGGACCTGGTTCTGGAGTTCGCTCTGGCCGCCGCTGTGGTCTCCCAGGGGTGGTCCGCGTACCTGAGCCAGACCACCGAGTACTTCGGTTTCCCGATCTCGTCCAAGATCCAGCTCGGAGGGCTCGAGTTCGACTGGGGCGCGGTGCTGATCGTCACCGTGCTGTGCGTGCTGCTCGCGTTGGGCACCAAGCTGTCCTCCCGCGTCAGCCAGGTGATCACCGCCATCAAGGTCGCGGTGGTCCTGTTCGTCATCGTGCTCGGCCTCGCCTACGTGAAGGCCGAGAACTACACCCCGTTCATCCCGCCGGCTGCGGAGCCCGCGGACGGCGGCGGTAACGGTCTGGACCAGTCGCTGCTGTCCCTGCTGTTCGGTGCCTCGGGCAGCACCTACGGTCTGTTCGGCCTGCTCGCCGGCGCCTCGCTGGTGTTCTTCGCGTTCATCGGCTTCGACGTCGTGGCCACCACCGCGGAGGAGACCCGCAACCCGCAGCGTGACATGCCGAAGGGCATCCTCGGCTCGCTGGCCATCGTCACCGTGCTGTACGTCGCGGTCGCGCTGGTGCTCACCGGCATGCAGTCCTACCGCGAGCTGGCCACCAAGCCGGACGGCACCCGCGCCACCCTGGCCACCGCGTTCGCCGCGAACGGCGTCGACTGGGCCGCGAAGATCATCGCGGTCGGCGCGCTGGCCGGTCTGACCACCGTGGTCATGGTGATGCTGCTCGGCCAGACCCGCGTGCTGTTCGCCATGTCCCGGGACGGTCTGGTGCCGCGGAGCCTGGCCCACACCAGCGAGCGGGGCACCCCGGTGCGGGTGACCGTGCTGGTCGGCATCGTGGTGGTTCTCGCCGCCGGTTTCTTCCCGACCGGCCGGCTGGAGGAGATGGTCAACGTCGGCACGCTGTTCGCCTTCGTGCTGGTGTCGATCGGCGTGATGGTGCTGCGCCGCACCCGGCCGGACCTGCCGCGCGGCTTCCGGGCTCCGCTGGTGCCGCTGGTGCCGATCCTGTCCGTGCTCTCCTGCGTGTGGCTGATGCTGAACCTGACCGCGATGACCTGGCTGCGGTTCGTCATCTGGATGCTCATCGGCGTGGTGATCTACTTCGCCTACGGCGTGCGTCACTCGACGCTCGCCAGGAAGAAGGCCGAGGTCACGGTGGGCGACTGACCGATCCGCGGAGGACCCGCGCATCGCGTACGTCGAACGGGCCGGGTGGTTCCCACGGTGGTGGGGCCGCCCGGCCCGGGCGTTCTCCGGGACGGTGCGCGGCGTGCCGGCGCCCGGCCGTCCCGGTGTGCTAGGACCGTCCGCGTGTTCGCATCACTGCTGATCGCCAACCGCGGGGAGATCGCGCGGCGCATCGCCCGTACCGCCCATCGCCTCGGGATACGCACTGTCGCGGTGCACTCCGACGTCGACGCCGACCTGCCGTTCGTCACCGAGGCCGACGAGGCGGTGCTGCTGGGCCCGGCCGCTCCCGCCGAATCCTACCGCAACGCCGAGCGTCTGCTCGATGCCGCCCGACGCACCGGCGCGGTCGCGGTGCATCCCGGATACGGCTTCCTGGCGGAGAACCCCGAGTTCGCGCAGGCCGTCGTCGACGCCGGGCTGATCTGGGTGGGACCGCCTCCCCAGGCGATCGCCGCCATGGGGGACAAGGTGGCGGCCCGGCAGCGGATGGTCGAGGCCGGTGTTCCGGTGGCCCCCGGTTCGGTGGAGGCGGTGGCCGACCTGGCGACCGCGCTGGCCGAGGCGGAGCGGATCGGCTACCCGGTGATGCTCAAGGCCGCGGCCGGTGGTGGCGGCATGGGCATGGCCGTGGCCGCCGATCCCGACGCGCTGCGCACCGAGTACGGCCGGGTCACCGGATTCGCCGAGCGCCTGTTCGGCGACGGTCGGGTGTTCGTCGAGCGCTACTTCCCGCGGGTGCGGCACGTCGAGGTTCAGGTCCTCGGGCTGGCCGACGGCCGGGTGGTGACGCTGGGCGAGCGGGACTGCTCGGTACAGCGGCGCAACCAGAAGATCGTCGAGGAGACCCCCTCCCCTGCGGTCGACCCCGAGCTGCGGGAGCGGATGTGCGCGGCCGCGGTGCGTGCGGCCGAGGCCGTGGACTACCGCAACGCCGGTACCGTGGAGTTCCTGCTCGACCCGGCGACCGGCGAGTTCTTCTTCCTGGAGATGAACACCCGGCTCCAGGTGGAGCATCCGATCACCGAGATGGTGTTCGGCGTCGACCTGGTCGAGGCCCAGCTGCGCATCGCGGCCGGGGAGGACCCGGGCTTCGACGTCGACGCGCTCCGTCCCTCCGGGCACGCCGTCGAGCTGCGGATCAACGCCGAGGACCCCCGGCGCTTCCTGCCCGGCCCCGGACTGGTCCGGGAGTGGATCGAACCGACCGGGGAGGGGGTGCGTGTGGACTCCGGTTACACCGCGGGCAACACGGTGACCCCGTCCTACGACTCGCTGTTGGCCAAGCTGGTGGTGCACGGCGCGGACCGCACCGAGGCCCTGGAACGGGCCCGCAAGGCGGTCTCGGAGTTCACCGTCACCGGCCCCAGGTCGAACCTGGCCTTCCACGCCGAGCTGCTGGAGAACGAGGAGTTCGTCTCCGGCGACTACGACACCGGGATCGTGACCCGGATGCGGTCCTGACCCCGTCGGTCGCGGGCGGCCCGTGCGGCCGCGCGCCGCCCGCGACCGGTCCGGTGTCGGTTCAGCCGGTGGCGTCCAGCGCGTCCAGCTCCTCGGCGGTCAGCTCCAGGTCCGCCGCGGCCGCCGAGTCGCGGATCGTCTCCGGCCGCGACGAACCGGGGATCGGCACCACCACCGGTGCCTTGGCCAGCATCCAGGCCAGGCAGACCCGCTGCGGGCTCACCCCGTGCCGCCGGCCCACCTCGGCGAACTTCTCGTACCGCGTGCCCAGCTCCCGGCCGCGCCCGATCCCACCCAGCGGGCTCCACGGCAGGAACGCGATGCCCAGTTCCGCGCACAGCTGCAGCTCCGGCCCGCTGCTGCGGAACCGTGGCGAGAACTCGTTCTGCACCGAGGCGAGCCGACCGCCGAGCACCTGGTTGGCCTCACGGATCTGTTCCGGGGAGAAGTTGGACACCCCGGCCATCCGGATCTTGCCCGCGTCCAGCAGCTCGGCCAGCGCACCCACCGACTCGGCGATCGGTACCTGTGGGTCGGGCCGGTGGAACTGGTACAGGCCGATGGCCTCGACCCCGAGACGTTTCAGCGACGCCTCGCAGGCCGCCTTGAGGTACTCCGGCCGACCGTTCAGCCCCCAGGACCCGTCCGCGTTCCGGGTGTGCCCGCCCTTGGTGGCCACCAGCACGTGCGAGGTGTCCCCACCGTAGGTACGCAGGGCCTCGGCGATCAGTTCCTCGTTGTGTCCGAAGTCGTCGGCGCCCAGCGCGTACGCGTCCGCGGTGTCGATCAGGGTCACCCCGGCGTCCAGCGCGGCGTGCACGGTGGCGATCGCCTGCTCCCGGTCCGGACGACCGGTCACCGACAGCGGCATCCCACCGAGCCCGATCGCCGACACGGTCGTCTCGCCGATCCTGCGCTGCTGCATACCGTCCTCCCTCGTCTCGCCCTGGGATCCGACCACCCAGCCTGCTGCAGCGGCGGGGACGACGCACCTCGGTTTTCCGCGCCGGTGCCGGTACCGGTGGCCCGGGCGGGAGGACCTGTCCACCGGGGAACTGTCGACGCCCGACGGGCCCGGGTAGCGTGCCCGGTGTGCTGGATCACTTGATGTCCCCGGACGGGGAACTGCTGTGCCTGGACGTGGGATCGACGTGGACCAAGGGCGCGTTGGTCAGCCCGAGTGGTGAGCTGCTGGGGACCGCCCAGCACCGCACCACCCCGCCCGAGGTGCTACGGGGGATCGAGGAGGTCCGCACGCAACTGGGCGCGACCGGAGCCGCGGCGATGGCCTGCTCGTCGGCCGGGGGCGGCCTGCGGTTGGCCGTGGTGGGACAGGAGCGGCTGATCAGCGCGGAGGCCGGGTATCGGGTGGCCCTGTCCGCCGGGGCCAAGGTGGTGCACGTGGCCGCAGGGGAGCTCGACCGCGCCGGTGTCGCCGAGCTGCGGGCCGCACGACCCGACGTGGTCCTGTTGGTCGGCGGTACCGACGGTGGGGACACCCGGGTGCTGCTGCACAACGCCGGGCGGCTGGCACGCCAGCGCATCACCTGTCCGATCGTGCTCGCCGGCAACCGGGACGCGCGGGAGGAGGCGGCCGAGCTGCTGCGCGCCACCGGCCGCACCGTGGTGGTCACCGACAACGTGCTGCCGGACGTGGGGGAGCTCGCTCCCGGCCCCGCACGTGAGGCCATCCGTGGGGTGTTCCTGGAGCACGTCATCGGCGGCAAGCGCCTGTCCCGGCGCTCCTGGTTCCGCGAGACGGTGCGCACGGTCACCCCGGACGCGGTGCTCACCGGGGTCTCCCGACTCGCCACGGTGCTCGCCCGAGCCGGGGAGGACGCCGGCCACGGCGGAGGGGCCGTGCTGGTGGTCGACGTCGGCGGGGCCACCACCGACGTCTACTCGGCGGTGCCGGGGGCCGACGAGCAGACGGGCCGACACACGGTGGAGCTGCCGCCGGACCGCCGCACCGTCGAGGGCGACCTGGGTATGCGCTGGTCGGCGCCCGGTGTGGTGGACGAGGCGGTGGCCGAGCGACTGGTGGAGGACGAGGAGGCCCGGGCACTGGCCGCCGCCGCGGCGCACCGTGCCGCCCAGGTCGACTGGGTGCCGGACAGCACCGCCGAGACGGAGCGGGACGGGCGGCTCGCCGCACTGGCCGCGATCATCGCCCTGCGCCGACACCTGCGCCTGGTCGACGGTCGGCTCGGCCCGCGCGGGGTGGGGATGCTGGTGCTCTCCGGTGGGGTGTTCCGGCACGCCCCGGCGGAGATGCTGGGTGCCGTGGAGAGCGCGTTGCGCGCTGACCCCGTGCTGCGGCCGGTGTTGCGTCACGCGCGACTGGTGGTGGACCGGCGCTACGTGCTGGCCCCGGCCGGGCTGTTGGTCGGCGCCGGGGTGGACGCGGCGGCCGAGAACCTGCTGCGCACCCACCTGCTGGAGGGCGCCGTCGTGGAGCGGGCCACGGTCTGACGAGGTCACCCTGCCGGTGCCGTCGGCCCGGGGTCAGTCACCGGCGGTGGACAGGTCCCGGTCGGCGGCACCGGTCGACTCCGTGGCGGCCGGGTCGGTGGCGCTCTGCGCCGCGAGGTACTGGCCCCGCTCCCACGGGGTCGGGCCCGGGGGGATCTCCACCTGGTCGGGGGAGAGGGCCGACGCCCGGTTCGGGGCGGCACCGCCCCGGGCACCTCCGGCCTTCCCCGCGGTGGCGGAACCCCCGTTCTTCGCCGCCCGCACCCCCTTCCGGAACCGACCGGTCTTCTGCGTTCCACGTCCCGCTGTCCGATCGTCGGCCTTCCTGCGGTCCGCTCCCCCAGCGGTCCGGGGCTGCGGCACGGCGCGCACCAGGGGCTCCAGCGGCTCGGGCGGCGACTCCAGCCCGGCCGCGATGGCGATCACCCGGTCCCACTCCGGGTCCGCGTAGTAGTCGGAGTGCCCGAGCACCCCCGGGCTCCACCGCCGCCCGGCCGACGGTCGGGGCCGCGGGTCCGGCAGCCAGTGGTCCCCACCGAGCACCAGGGCCCCGGTGCTGCTGCGCCCGGCCGGGGGCAGGGGGCCCGCGGTGCCGTCGGCGCGGTAGCCCACTCCGAGCAGCTTGCCGCCGTACACCTGACGGCTCCAGGTGGAGACCGCACCCCCCAGCGGGTCCGTGCCCCGGCACAGCGAGCGCCACCGTCCGCGCAGCTGCCCGGTCAACGCGGCCAGGGACGAGTGGGGAACCACCGCCGGGAACGCCCGCGGATAGGCCCACTGCAGCTGGGAACCGGCGGTGACCAGACCGACCCGCTCCCGGTCGACGGGCGGCAGGATCTGCAGCAGCCGGGCGGTGGCCACGGTGGCCAGCAGGCTGCCCTGGCTGTGTCCGACGAGCACCACCCGCACCCCCGGGTGCTTCAGGTGCTCCAGGGCACGGTTCGCCAGTTCCGGCACCACCTTCAGCGCGTAGCTCGGTGGCACCGTGGGGTGGGCCTCCCGCGGCCAGAACGACGCCAGGTCGGCGAGGAGCCCGAGCCGGCGACCGGTCTCCGGCTGTCGTGCGGCCAGGTACACCGCGCGCAGCAGACCGACGGCCAGGCTGGCCAGGGTCACCACGCCCACGCCGGAGATCCAGCGGGCCCAGGACGGGACGGTCTCCGTGACGAACCCCGTGGTCACGGTGAGCACCGCACCCCCGCACAGCAGACCCACCACGGCCAGCAGCAGTCGGTGCACGTACCGCCGCTGCAGGTCGGCCCACCACCAGCGGCGGGCGGCGATCTCGGCGTCCTCCGGGTGGTCACCGTGCAGCAGGGTGACCTCGGGCGGGATGAACCGGCCGCGCCGTTCGGCGGCGTACCGGGTGGCCAGCAGCGTGGGAACCGCGACCACGGCCACCACGGCGCCCAGCACCGCGGCGGCGCCCCACAGCAGGGTGATCTGGTGGTAGCCGTCCGGAAGGACCAGGTCCGGCCGCTGCAGCGTGTGCTGCACGGTGAGCGCCACCCCGGCGCCGAAACCCCCGCCCAGCAGCGCGGCGAGCGCCAGCACGGGGGCGGCCATCCACCCGCCCGCCCAGGGGCGCAGCTCCCGTGGCAGGGCCACCCATTCCCGGCGGGCCAGCAGGGCGGCCGGGGCGAGGAGCACGGCGAACACCGTGCAGCAGAGGGCGAGCGCACCCGCGACGGCCAGCACGGTGGTGTCGGATCCCGGCAGCGGTCCCCCCAGTTCCCCGGGCAGCAGGGCCGTTCCGGTCAACACCAGCGCACCGGTGCCGATCAGGACACGCCGCGGGATCCGGCCGAGTGCCCGGCGCAGCAGCACGCCCGTCCGGTTGCGGCCGGTGGCGGTGGGGTCGTCCAGCAGCAGCACCCCGACGATGCTGACCCCGAGCAGCAGCACCGAGATCCACCACAGCGGGGCGGTGAGCGGGCGGTCCGGCCCTGTGGGGCCACCCAGGCCCAGGAGCACGGGGGCGGCCAGGGCGGCCGTGGTGTGCAGGGCCCGCAGCGCGGGGGTGTCCGGGTCAGCCACCACCGAGGCGCCGGGTGCCTGGGCGAGTTGCGGGGTCGGGGACGGCGGGCGGTGGTCCCCGCGCACCTTCCAGTCGACGGAGGCCACCCGGTGCATGGCCACCACGACCAGCGCCACCGGCAGCAGACCGCACAGGGAGCGCAGCAGAGCGGAGCCGCGTACCGCCTCGGGCACCCCGGGCATGCAGTCCGTCGTGGGGGCGAGGCACTGTGCGGCGAGCATGTCCAGGCTCACCACCGTCACCTGGACCACCAGCAGCACGGTGAGCAGCAGGGCGGCCAGCCGGTTCAGCGCGCGCAGCAGAACACCCAGCGACTGGGCCGTCCGGCTCGTGGCGGGGGCGGGCGGCAACATCCAGTGCGCGACGTTGGCCAGCGTGAACGGGAACAACAGTGCCCACGCCGCCTTGGCCGCGTTGCCGGAGGTCATTCGGCCCCACACGTAGCCCTCGACAGTGCGGGGCACGGTGCGTCCCCCCGTGCGCAGCACCGGCCCCGGGCTGGGACGGCGGACCCGGTCCGCGGGGCGGACGAGGCGGCCGGTGCCGTCCCCGGCGACGTCCACCGCGGCGACCGCGTCCACCAGGGACTCGGGGCTGGCTCCGAGCACCCCGTGCACCCGCAGCTCGACGATCCGTGTGTCGGGCTCGGGACTGCGCACGGCTGCCTCCTGGGGCTCTCGGTCACCTCGGGTGAGCGGGCGGCCCTCGCGCGTGACGCGGAGGACACCGGTTATCTTCCGCCACTCGCCCCGAAAAGAGGGGCGGATCCCTCCGGCGAGTCGATCGAAGCCGGTCGTCGGCCGTGTTCCCGGGCGGGTTCGTGGGGGTGGTGTCCGCCGTGTTCCGGCAGGTCCGGCGCGGAACGTCCTCCGGCACGAGCCGCTCTCGAGCGCAGCTGGTGGCGAGCTGGGTGCCGTTCGGGTTGGGCGGTAGTGTCCGGGGGGGTAACCGAGCACGTGGAGGATCGCGGATGACCGCCGAGAGGCTGCAGAAGCGTAACGGCATCGACTTCGCCGTTGCTGATCTCTCCCTGGCCGAGTTCGGCCGCAAGGAGATCCGGCTGGCCGAGCACGAGATGCCGGGGCTGATGGCGCTGCGTCGGGAGTACTCGGAGGTCTATCCGCTCAAGGGGGCGCGGATCTCCGGCTCGCTGCACATGACGGTGCAGACCGCGGTGCTGATCGAGACGCTGGTGGCGCTGGGCGCCGAGGTGCGTTGGGCTTCCTGCAACATCTTCTCCACCCAGGACCACGCGGCCGCCGCGGTGGTGGTCGGCCCGCACGGCACCCCGGAGGAGCCGCGGGGTGTTCCGGTGTTCGCCTGGAAGGGCGAGACGCTGGAGGAGTACTGGTGGTGCACCGAGCAGATGCTCACCTGGCCCGACGGGCAGGGTCCGAACATGATCCTGGACGACGGCGGTGACGCCACGCTGCTGGTGCACAAGGGTGTCCAGTACGAGCGGGCCGGGGTGGTGCCGCCGGCGGAGGAGGACGACCCCGAGGAGTGGAAGGTCGTCCTGGACCTGCTGCGGCGGTCGCTGGCGTCCGACGCCAAGCGTTGGACGCGGATCGCCGAGGGCATCCGGGGCGTGACCGAGGAGACCACCACCGGCGTGCACCGGCTGTACCAGCTGGCCGCCGCCGGTGAGCTGCTGTTCCCGGCGATCAACGTCAACGACTCGGTCACCAAGAGCAAGTTCGACAACCGTTACGGGTGCCGGCACTCGTTGATCGACGGCATCAACCGGGCCACCGATGTGCTCATCGGCGGCAAGGTCGCGGTGGTGTGCGGCTACGGCGACGTGGGCAAGGGCTGCGCGGAGTCGCTGCGTGGCCAGGGTGCCCGGGTGATCGTCACCGAGATCGACCCGATCTGCGCGCTGCAGGCCGCGATGGACGGCTACCAGGTGGCCGTGTTGGACGACGTGGTCGAGCAGGCCGACATCATCATCACCGCCACCGGGAACAAGGACATCGTCACCGTCGAGCACATGGCCCGGATGAAGCACCAGGCGATCCTGGGCAACATCGGCCACTTCGACAACGAGATCGACATGGCCGGCCTGACCCGCTACCCGGGCATCCGGAAGATCAACATCAAGCCGCAGGTCGACGAGTGGGTGTTCCCGGACGGGCACTCGATCATCGTGCTGTCCGAGGGGCGGCTGCTGAACCTGGGCAACGCCACCGGCCACCCGTCGTTCGTGATGTCGAACTCCTTCTCCAACCAGGTGATCGCGCAGATCGAGCTGTTCACCAAGCACGAGGAGTACGACCGCGAGGTCTACCGGCTGCCCAAGAAGCTGGACGAGAAGGTCGCCCGGATCCACCTGGAGGCGCTGGGCGGCAAGCTGACCAAGCTGACCAAGGAGCAGGCCGAGTACATCGGCGTGGACCCCGAGGGTCCGTTCAAGCCCGAGCACTACCGCTACTGAGCGGGCACACTTCGCGCGACCCCCGGTCCGGCCGTCGTCCCCTCGACGACCGGGCCGGGGGTTCGTCTCTTCCCGGGCGAGGACCGGCGGCGGACGGGTACGGGCGGGCGGATACCGTCTTCGGGCGTGGGGCGCCTGATCGTCATCGAGGGACTGGACGGTGCGGGCAAGCGCACGCTGACCGACGCGCTGGCCGCGGTGTTGGCCGAGCGCGGCCGCAGCCTGGTGCGCCGTGCCTTCCCGCGCTACGGGACCGACGTGCACGCGGACCTGGTCCGTGCGGCGTTGCGCGGTGAGCTGGGCGATCTGGTCGACTCGGTGTACGGGATGGCGGTGCTGTACGCCCTGGACCGCAGGGACGCCGCCGCGGGACTGCGGGCGGAACTGGAGGCCCACGACGTGGTCCTGCTCGACCGGTACGTCGCCTCGAACGCGGCCTACGGTGCCGCACGCCTGGGGCAGGACGCGGACGGGGAGTTCGTGCGCTGGGTGTACGAGCTGGAGGTGGACCGGTTCGGGCTGCCCGTGCCGGACGCGCACGTGCTGTTGCGGGTGCCGGTGGAGGTCGCCGCGGCCCGTGCCGCTCACCGGGAGCGCACCGAGGCGGACCGGGGTCGGGACGCGTTCGAGCGGGACGAGGCGTTGCAGGCACGGTGCGCCGCGGTCTACGACGGGTTGGCGGCGCGTGGATGGCTCGCTCCGTGGCACGTGGTGGACGGAATGTCCACGGTGGACGCCGTCGCCCTGCTGGACGACCTCATCCTGTGACATGGATCACCCTCCGGGATTGCGTGGCCGCCGCGGATCCCGCCGGGACTGTCGGCTGGTTTCGTTAGCGTTTCGGCATGAGTGACGACATCCGTTCCCTCGTCGACCGGGGGCTCGACTTCTTCGGTGACGCCGTGCGCCGTGTCACCGGTGACGAGTGGAACGCCGCCACGCCCTGCGAGGGGTGGAACGTGCGTGAACTGGTGGGGCACGTCGTCGGCGTGCTGGGCATCGCGCGGTCCGTCCTCGACGGTGGGGCGCTCGCCGGTTCGCTGGCGCCGGCCGAGGTGGACGGTGACCCGGTGGCCGCGTGGGAGGACGTGGCGGGTCGGGTGCGGGAGCTGCTCGTCGGGGTCGACCTCTCCGAGGAGAGGGACACCGTGCTCGGTCGGCACACGGTCGCGTTCTCGTTGTCCTTCCCGGCGATGGACCTGTTCCTGCACACCTGGGACCTGGGGCGGGCGTTGGGGCGTGAGGTCCGGTTGCCCGACGACGTGGTGGCCTGGATCGACGGGTTCGTCCGCCGGCTTCCGCCCGAGCGTCTGCGGGGGCCGAGGACGTTCGGTCCCGAGCAACCGGCTCCGCCCGACGCGGATCCCACGACCCGCCTGATGGCCTTCCTCGGTCGGAGGGTCGCCGGGTGACGGTCCGGTGGCCCTGGCGGTGTGGCCCGGCCCGGTGAGGGTGTCCGCCGGGCTGTCCGGTCGGGAGTGTCGCCGACGTGACCGGTGTCGGGGCGTGGTCGGCGTCGGGTGTGGCTGTATGTGGGACCACCGCTTCGGGGGAATCGGTGGGCACTCGTCGTGATCACCCGTGACGACGCAGATTCGTTCAGATTTCAACGATAACCTGGTTGCGTAACGCGGGCGAGTCGGTTCACGGTCTCAGAAGTAACCCAGGGGTGGGGTATGGGAGGAGGCTGTGTGAACAGGGTGCGGCAGGAGGCCGGAGGCAGGGCCTCCCGGCGGGTGAACGGCGCCATCGGCCGGGGGGTGCGCGAACGACCTGCGGGTGATGCGACCATGTGGGGTATGAAGGCGCGCATTCTCGTGGTGGACGATGACCCCGCCCTGGCCGAGATGCTCACCATCGTGCTCCGGGGTGAGGGCTTCGACACCGCGGTGGTCGGCGACGGTACGCGTGCGCTGCCGGCACTGCGCGAGCTCAAGCCGGATCTCGTGCTGCTCGACCTGATGCTGCCGGGCATGAACGGCATCGACGTCTGCAAGGCGATCCGGGCGGAGTCCGGGGTGCCGATCGTCATGCTCACGGCCAAGAGCGACACCGTGGACGTGGTGCTCGGCCTGGAGTCCGGCGCGGACGACTACGTCGTCAAGCCGTTCAAGCCCAAGGAGCTGGTGGCTCGTATCCGGGCGCGGCTGCGGCGCACCGACTCGGAGCCGGCCGAGATCCTCACCATCGGGGACCTCACCATCGACGTGCCCGGCCACGAGGTCACCCGGGACGGGAAGGTCATCCAGCTCACTCCGCTGGAGTTCGACCTGCTGGTGGCCCTGGCACGCAAGCCGCGTCAGGTGTTCACCAGGGAGGTTCTGCTGGAGCAGGTCTGGGGTTACCGCCACGCCGCGGACACCCGCCTGGTCAACGTGCACGTGCAGCGACTGCGTTCCAAGGTCGAGAAGGACCCCGAGCACCCGGAGGTGGTGCTCACCGTGCGTGGGGTCGGCTACAAGGCCGGTCCCCCGTGATCGGCACCCTCCGCTGACGAAACACCGTGTTGACCAGTTCCCGAGCCCGGTACGTCCGAGCACTTGCGCGATGGTCGAGCCGCCTGGCCCTGCAGGCCAGGCGGCGCTGGGCTGCCTTCGGCACGCTGTGGCGCAGATCGCTGCAGCTGCGTGTGGTGGTGAGCACCCTCGCCCTGTCCTCGGCCGTGGTGTTCGTGCTGGGAATGGTGCTGCAGACCGAGATCACCGAGCGGCTGCTCGCCTCCAAGGAGGAAGCCGCGATCGTGCAGACCGAGTCGAGCGCCAGGATCGTCCAGCGTGAGCTGGTCGCCGTCAATCCGGACGCGGACAACCTGGTCAACCGGCTCACCAGCGCGCTGAACCGGCTCTCCACCCCGAGCAGCGAGCAACCGGCCGAGGCCAGTGCCGGTGCGTTCGAACCGGTGCTGGCCGACGGGCGTGCCGTGCGCTCCGGGACGACCCCGCCGCACGTGGGCCCCTTCGGCAACGTCCCGGCGGGCCTGCGGCAGATGGTCGAGAACGGTGAGTTCGCCGTCCAGTACACGACGGTGGAACGTGCCGGCGCCGAGCGTTCCCCGGTGCTGGCGGTCGGCATCCAGGTGCGCAGCGCGGGCCGCCCGCTGCAGATGTACCTGCTGTTCCCGCTGGACGCGGAGGAACGCACGGTCAGGCTGGTGCAGAACACCCTGGTGGTGGTCGGCCTGGTGCTGCTGTTCCTGCTCGCCGCCATCGCGAACCTGGTGACCCGTCAGGTCGTGCGTCCGGTCCGGCAGGCCGCCGAGGTCGCCGAGCGGTTCGCCGACGGTCAGTTGGACGAACGCATGCCCGTGGTGGGCGAGGACGACGTCGCGCGGTTGGCGGAGGCCTTCAACGAGATGGCCGCCAGTATCCAGCGGCAGATCAACCAGCTGGAGGAGTTCGGGCAGCTCCAGCGGCAGTTCACCTCGGACGTGTCCCACGAGCTGCGCACCCCGCTGACCACGGTCCGCATGGCCGCCGACGTGCTGCACGCCTCCCGGGAACAGTTCCCGCAGGGCCTGGCCCGGTCCACCGAGCTGCTGGTCGACGAGCTGGACCGGTTCGAGGCGCTGCTGGCCGACCTGCTGGAGATCAGCCGGTTGGACGCGGGGGTGGCGGACCTGGCCGCCGAGGTGGCCGACATCCGGGGCGTGGTCCGCAGGGTGGCCGAGTCGTTGCGCCCGATCGCGAACAAGGCCGGCGTGACGCTCGAGCTGCTGCTGCCGGACGAGGAGCTCGACGTCGAGTTCGACCCGCGGCGGGTGGAACGGATCCTGCGCAACCTGCTCGCCAACGCGATCGACCACGGGGACGGCAAACCGGTCGAGGTGTGGGTGGCCGGCAACGCCGACGCGGTCGCCGTGGCGGTGCGGGACTACGGTGTGGGCCTGCGTCCGGGCGAGGAGGAGCTGGTGTTCAACCGGTTCTGGCGCGCCGACCCGTCCCGGAACCGCAGGACCGGTGGCACCGGGCTGGGCCTGTCGATCAGCCTGGAGGACGCTCGGCTGCACGGCGGCTGGTTGGAGGCCTGGGGTGAGCCCGGTGCCGGGGCGTGCTTCCGGCTGACCCTGCCCCGGCGGCAGGGGCAGCCGCTGGAGGCCAGTCCGTTGCCGTTGCCCACGCCGCCGCGTTACGCGGGGGCCACGCAGGCACACCACCCGCGGGACGACGCGCACCGGTCGAGAACGGTGTCGCCCGTGTCGTCGGTCGTCAGCGATCCGGGAAGGGAGACGGAGTGAACGGGACCGTTCCCGCTGCCCCTGCCCGTCCTGCGGGACGTCGCCGCAGGCGCGGGAGCCGTGTCCTCCCGGTGCTGTTGGCCGTGGTGGCCACCCTGGCGGGCTGCGCGAGCATCCCCGAGAGCTCCGAGCCGAAGCCCGCACGGGACGTGGTGCGCGACCGGTCCCCCGATCCACCGTTGCAGCCGCCCCGGGGCAGTGATCCGCTGACCCTGGTCCGCAAGTTCGTCGAGGCCAACGGCAACCCGGTCAACGAGTACGCGGCGGCCCGGCAGTACCTGGTCCCGGAGACGGCCGACCAGTGGAACCCCTCGCCGGTCACCGTCATCGCCGACGGCTTCGACACGGTGTACTCGGGGACCTTCGAGACGGGAGCGAACGCCGACGGCAGCGTCACCGTGACGCTGCGTGGCCGGCGGGTCGGTCGCCTGGCCCCGGACCACACGTTCGTCCCGGAGTCCGGTGAGGTCGAGCTGGAGCTGCAGCTGCGGAAGCTGGACGGTGAGTGGCGGATCTCCGAGCCGCCCGGGGCCGCGATCCTGACGTACAGCTCGTTCAGCCAGAACTACACCCAGGTTCCGATCTACTTCCTGCACCCGGACCGGGAGAGCCTGGTCCCGGACCTGCGGTACGTGCAGAACCAGCCGGCGACCGCGCAGCCCAACGTGGTGGTGGACATGCTGCTGCGCGGGCCCTCCTTCGCCCTGGAGGGCGCGGTGCGCACGGCGATCCCGGAGAAGGCGGACATCCGGACGAACGTCGCGGAGGCACCGGACGGTGCCCTGGTGGTCGACCTGACCGGGGTGGACGACCAGCCGCCGCAGCGGCGGCAGCTCATGGCGGCGCAGATCGTCCTCTCGCTCCAACCGGTGACGAACAGCCGGGTGCGGCTGCTCAGCGACAACGTCCCGCTGCTGAGCGGTCAGGAGGCGTGGCGTCCCTCCGACTTCCTCTCCTACCTCGGCGAACACACCCTGCCGGCGGACCTGCCCGGACTCGTGGTGGCCGGGGGACGGCTGTACTCGATGGAGCAGGGCAAGGAGGTCCCGGGGCCGGCGGGACGGGGTGACTACTCGATCCTGTCCGCCGCGTTGTCCGCGGACGGCCGGAAGTTGGCCGCGGTCACCACGGGCGCGGCGGGACCCCAGCTTCGGGTGGGCAACTACGGGGAGGCGCTGCAGGAGGTGTCGCTGCAGGCCGAGCGGTTGACCCGCCCGTCCTGGCGGAGCAGCGGGGGCTCCGATCGCAACGCCGGCGAGGTGTGGACGGTGGCGGACGGCACGAAGGTGGTCAGCGTGTTCGCGGACGGTCGGGGTGGATGGACCACCAGGACCGTGAACGCGGCCGAGCTGACCGACCGGGGTGAGATCACCGAGCTGCGGCTGTCCCGGGACGGGGTACGGGTGGCCGCCGTGGTGGACGGCCAGCTCTGGGTGGGCAGCGTCGTCGACGACGGGACCGACGCGAGCGTGACGAACGTCCGCCAGTTGCTGCCCGGCGCGCTGCAGAAGCAGGTGACCTCGGTGGACTGGCGCAGTGCCGCGCTGCTGTTGGTGGGCACGAGCAGCAACACCCTGCCCGTGCTGCGGGTGTCGGTGGACGGCAAGGACTGGCAGGGCTACCCGACGGAGAACCTCACTCCGCCGGTGACCGTGGTGGCTGCGGCGCCGGGACGTCCGGTCGTGGTGGCGGACAGCAGGGGACTGTGGACCACCCCGGACGACACCGAGTACTGGAACCTGCACGCCGGGCGCTTCGGGCCGGGATCCGTGCCGTTCTACCCGGGCTGATCCGGAACGTCTTCCACCGGTCGCGGCCGGTGCGTCGGGTTGTCGGTGCACCGGGATGTGCGGGCGACGGCGCCCTGTGGTGCCCGCTGTCTCCGGGTGGCCCTGATGCGGAGAAGTGCAGCCGGGCGGGTGGACCACGGTGGCCGTTTTCCCGGGAAGGGCCTGCCGAGGGGCGGGAACGGGACAGGCTGGCCCCGTGACCGCTGTTGCCTCGTCGTCGCTGTCCGCGTTGCTCGACCTGGTCCTGCCCGCACACTGCGCTGGATGCGGGACGCCGGGCACGCTGTGGTGCGCCTGTTGTGCGTCGTACCTGGCCCGGCCGGAGGCGGTGGCCCGGCCGCTGTTGGCCCACGGCCCTCCGGTCTACGCACTGGGCGCGCATCGGGGGCCGGCCCGGGCTGCGGTGCTCGCCTACAAGGAACGGGGACGGCGAGGCCTGGCCCGTCCCCTGGGACGCAGCCTGGCCGGGGTGCTGCCTCGTCTTCCCGGCGCCCGGGCCGGTCCGGACGGCACCTGGTGGCTGGTACCGGTGCCGTCGCGTCGGGCGGCGGCCCGCGCCCGGGGCGGTGATCACGTGTTGCGTCTGGCCCGTCGGTGTGCGGCGGAGCTGGCGGCGGCCGGACGTCCGGCGGCTGTGGCCCCGGTGTTGCGTCTGGAGCCGGGGGTGTCCGACTCGGTCGGCCTGGGCCGCGTGGCGCGTGTGGCGAATCTTGCCGGCCGGGTCCGGTTGCGCGCCGGTCGTCTGCCTCCGGCGGGTACCCCGGTGGTGCTGTTGGACGACGTGGTGACCACCGGCACGACGCTCGCGGTGTGTTCGGGGGTGCTGGCCACCGCGGGACTGGTGGTGTGTGCGGCTGTGGTGCTCACCGCCACCGGTCGACGGTGAGCCGGGACGGGATGATGGGGATGATTACGAAGAGTGATGTCTAGGGCCACTCGGATGAGGTCGATTCACACGAACCAGAGCTTGCTGTGGCCAGGGCTTCCGAGCAGTCTGTACCTGTCATGACGTGTTCGTGATGCTACTGTGATGTTTCCGTTTCCTGTTGTGTATCAGCGATGACGGGGGTGGGAGTGGGTTCTCGGACGTCGTCCTGGCCCGCGTCGGTGCGCCGACTGCTGCGGTGGTGGGCGGAGGAATCCCCGCTCGGCCGGTTCGGACTCGACATCGTGTCGCGTCCGGCGCTGCAGCCGGTGATCGTCAGGTGTACGGCTCCCTGCTGTGCGCCGAGGGGCGGAGGGAGGTCGTCCTAGCGTTCCGGTCGAGACGGCGCCCGTGGGGTGGATACCGGTGTGGCCCACGTCGTGGAACGGTGTTCCGCAGGAATCCGATACGAGGTTCCTGTGTCGGGAACCCCTGGGAGGAGCCGCTCGTTCCCCGGGTGTGAGGTCCCGTGCAGGCCCGGTGAGCCTGGTGCCGGAGAGCACCGTGCTCCTGCACGGAGTGAGTGTTTTTTCGTCTTTTCCGGGTACTCCGGAGTTTCGTTCGGGCGTATCGGTTTCACCTGTTCAGGCAATGATCGTTACTTCTCGTGGTGACTTGACATCACCCACGAGAGGGGGTTTCCCGCAGACGAAAGGCGAGCTAACGTGCTCGGCAATCGACGAGCCGGTAGCGGGGAGGAGGCGAGTAGCCCATGACCCTGGCGCCGGATGAGAGCTGAACGGACGCTTCCGGCGCCGGCGCGGCAGGACAAGCGCACACGACGCAGAGGGAGGGTCGTGTATGGACATCGTCGTCAAAGGTCGTAACGTCGAGGTGCCGGACCACTACCGGGAGCACGTCGCCGAGAAGCTGGCCCGGCTCGAACGCTACGACCGCAAGGTCATCCGCTTCGATGTGGAGCTGTTCCACGAGCCCAACCCCCGCCAGTCCAAGAAGTGCCAGCGCGTGGAGATCACGGCCACGGGGCGCGGTCCCGTCATTCGGGCCGAGGCCTGCGCGGCCGATTTCTATTCCGCCCTGGATACGGCGATCAACAAGTTGGAGAGCCGGATGCGCAAGGCGCACGACCGGCGGGTGCACCGTGGGCGCCGGAACGGCTTCTCGGCGGCGGAGGCCACCGCGCCGGCGGCTGCGGCGCTGGCCGGCGGCGCGGCGAAGGGCGGCAGTCCAGTCCTCACGGCCGAGACAGCCGTACTGACCGAGCAGCGGACCGAGGTCCGGTCCGAGCCCGTCACGGAAGTTCCCGACCTCCCTTGGCAGCGTTGGGACGACGAGGAGGGATACCAGCCCGGCCGAGTCGTGCGTGAGAAGGAGCACCCGGCCAAGCCGATGAGCGTCGACCAGGCCCTCTACGAGATGGAACTGGTCGGACACGACTTCTACCTCTTCAACGACGCCGACACGGGCTGCCCGAGTGTGGTCTACCGGCGCAGGGGATTCGACTACGGCCTGATCCGGCTGGTCTGAACGAATCACATCCATTCACCCGAACAGGTGGTGGCCCCGGTCCCCCTCGGCGGCCGGGGCCACCGCCGTGTCCGCCGTCCGTCTCGGGATGGGACCGGTGACGAGACCGGCGATCCGTGCGGGATCGTCCAAGCCGCACTCGAAAGCGACCGCCGTACGCCCGTACGATGGCCGGAGAAGGCGTCCGTGACGGGCGTGTCACGATCAGCTAGCGAGGTCGACCCCGGATGGTCCTGTCCCGACTGCTCCGCGCCGGCGAAGGCAAGATGCTCAAGCGCCTGCGGGGGATTGCGGCGCACATCAATTCCCTCGAAGACGAGGTCGTCGAGCTGTCCGACGCCGAGCTGCGGGCGAAGACTGAGGAGTTCCGCAAACGGCACGCAGACGGAGAGACGCTGGACGAATTGCTCCCCGAGGCGTTCGCCGTGGCCAGGGAGGCCGCGAAGCGGGTCCTCGGTCAGCGGCCCTACGACGTCCAGCTGATGGGTGCCGCCGCCCTGCACTTCGGACAGGTGGCCGAGATGAAGACCGGTGAGGGCAAGACCCTCACCAGCGTGCTGGCCGCCTACCTCAACGCCATCTCCGGCAAGGGCGTGCACGTGGTCACGGTCAACGACTACCTGGCCAAGCGCGACGCCGAGTGGATGGGCCGGGTGCACCGTTTCCTCGGCATGGAAGTGGGCGTCATCCTGTCCCAGATGTCGCCGGACCAGCGACGCCAGGCCTATGCCGCGGACATCACCTACGGCACGAACAACGAGTTCGGCTTCGACTACCTGCGGGACAACATGGCCTGGAGCCTCGAGGAGTGCGTCCAGCGCGGCCACAACTACGCCATCGTCGACGAGGTCGACTCCATCCTCATCGACGAGGCCCGTACCCCGCTGATCATCTCCGGGCCGGCGGACCAGTCCTCCCGGTGGTACCAGGAGTTCGCCCGACTGGCCCCGCTGATGCAGCGGGACGTGCACTACGAGGTCGACGAGCGCAAGCGCACCATCGGTGTCACCGAGCGGGGCGTCGCCTTCGTCGAGGACCAGCTCGGTATCGACAACCTCTACGAGGCCGCCAACAGCCCGCTGGTCAGCTACCTGAACAACGCCCTGAAGGCCAAGGAGCTCTACAAGAAGGACCGGGACTACATCGTCCGCAACGGCGAGGTCCTCATCGTCGACGAGTTCACCGGCCGCATCCTGGCGGGACGCCGCTACAACGAGGGCATGCACCAGGCCATCGAGGCCAAGGAGGGTGTGGAGATCAGGGCGGAGAACCAGACCCTGGCCACCATCACCCTGCAGAACTACTTCCGGCTCTACGACAAGCTCGCCGGCATGACCGGTACCGCCCAGACCGAGGCGGCTGAGCTGCACCAGATCTACAAGCTGGGCGTGGTGCCGATCCCCACCAACCGGCCGATGATCCGCAAGGACCAGCCGGACCTGGTCTACAAGACCGAGGAGGCCAAGTTCCGCGCGGTGGTGGAGGACATCGCCGAGCGGCACGCCAAGGGCCAGCCGGTGCTGGTCGGTACCACCAGCGTGGAGAAGTCCGAGTACCTGTCCAAGATGCTCACCGCCCGGGGCATCCCGCACGAGGTGCTCAACGCCAAGCACCACGAGCGGGAGGCCGCGATCGTGGCGCGGGCGGGCCGCAAGGGTGCGGTCACGGTGGCCACCAACATGGCCGGTCGTGGTACCGACATCATGCTGGGCGGCAACCCCGAGTTCGAGGCCGACCTGGAGCTGCGGGCGCGCGGTCTGGACCCGGTGGAGACGCCGGAGGAGTACGAGCGCGAGTGGCCGAAGGTCGTCGAGGAGAAGCGGGCCCAGGTCAAGGCCGAGGCCGAGGAGGTCCGCGAGCTGGGCGGCCTGTACGTGCTGGGCACCGAGCGCCACGAGTCGCGGCGTATCGACAACCAGCTGCGTGGTCGTTCCGGCCGGCAGGGTGACCCCGGTGAGTCCCGGTTCTACCTGTCGCTGGGCGACGAGCTGATGCGCCGTTTCAACGCCTCCATGGTCGAGGCCGTGATGAACCGGCTGCGGGTGCCCGACGACGTGCCGATCGAGCACAAGATGGTCACTCGGGCCATCCGCAGCGCCCAGACCCAGGTCGAGCAGCAGAACTTCGAGATCCGGAAGAACGTCCTCAAGTACGACGAGGTGATGAACCAGCAGCGCAAGGTGATCTACGCCGAGCGCCGCCGGGTGCTGGAGGGCGAGGACCTGCGCGAGCAGGTCCAGCACATGATCGAGGACGTGATCACCGCCTACGTCGACGGAGCCACCGCCAACGGCTTCGCGGAGGACTGGGATCTCGACCAGCTGTGGACCGCGCTCAAGACGCTGTACCCGATCTCCATCCGCTGGGAGGACCTGGCGGAGGAGAAGGAGGACCTCACCCGGGAGATCCTGCTGGAGGCGATCCTCGAGGACGCCCGGGCGGCCTACCAGCGGCGTGAGGCCGAGATCAACGGCCGGATCGGCGAGGGCGCGATGCGTGAGCTGGAGCGTCGTGTCCTGCTGTCGGTGCTGGACCGGAAGTGGCGCGAGCACCTCTACGAGATGGACTACCTCAAGGAGGGCATCGGGCTTCGCGCGATGGCGCAGCGCGACCCGCTGGTGGAGTACCAGCGGGAGGGCTACGACATGTTCAACGCGATGCTCGACGCCCTCAAGGAGGAGTCGGTCGGCTTCCTGTTCAACCTGCAGGTGCAGCCGGTGGAACCGGAGCCGGAGCCGGAACCGGCCCCGGTGCCGGTCACCGTGGGCACCGCTCCCGCGGCCCCGGCCGCCCCGGCCGAGGAGGAGCTGCCACCGCCGCCCAGCGGCCCGGCCGGCCCCGCCCTCAGCCAGATCGCGCCGTCCCCCATCGCCGCCGCGCCCGACGCGCAGCGCATCCCACCGGCGCTGCGGGGCAAGGGACTGGACGCCCCGGGCCGTCAGCCGCTGACCTACTCCGGTCCGGCGGAGTCCGGCGGAGTGGAGTCGCGTGCGGACGGCAGCGGCAACGGCGCCCGGCCCCAGCCCGGCGTTAGCCGGCGGGAGCGTCGGGCGGCCGCCCGCGCCGAGGCCAAGCAGCAGAAGAAGCGCGCCCGGCGTAACTGACCGAGAAGCGTGGGCACCACACTCGCCGCCCCGAGCCTCTGGGCTCGGGGCGGCGAGTCGTGTTCAGGTCCGGTTCGGGGTGAGCACGGTCAGCGTCGTGCAGTGCCACCGGCCGTCGGGACGGGTCTCGATCCGACCGGCCAGAGCACGCAGCCGCGACCCGCACCACAGGGCGGCGCACACCTCGACGGCCCCCTCCCGTGGGCTCGACACCCGCAGGGAGCGCAGGCGCGGTGGTCGGCCGGCGGGGTGTTGGGTGCGTAGCTCCGCCAGGGCCCGATGCCCGTCCGGTCCCAGCACGTGCCGGAGCTGCTGGGCGGGTCGACGGTGGGCCAGGACCTCCAGGATCGCGGTGAGCAGGGCCCGGCCGAGTTGTTCCGGGGAGCCGGTCCGCCTCGGGCGCGGTGGCTGCTCGTCGAGGGCCGTGGCGGCCGGGGTGGCGGTGTGTGCCGGCGGTGGTTCCTGGGGGTGCCGGTGGCCCTCGGTCGCCGGCCGCGGCGTGTAGTCGGCCAGCCGGATCAGGCGTGGCAGTCGATGGGTGGAACGCACCGGGCTCGTGCCGGCCGTGCGGGTGGTCGTGCCGGATGCTCCGCAGGGCATGCGGTCCTCCCCTGTGGTCGATGGTGCTCGGGTGGGCCCGACGGGAGCCGGTTCGGGTTCCGGTTCCCCCGGGCGCTGTACTGAGCGGCGAGAGGGGCGGATCCGGGCATGCCCACGGCCTGATTCACCCGATCGAATGACCCCAGGGGAGCCTTAGAGTGGCCGAGTGCGGCTGATGGGGCTGGTGGTCGACTACGGCGGTGTGCTCACCGACTTCGGTGACGACCCGGGGCGAGGGGAACCTCCGCTGATCGGTGTGCTCCGGCAAGCGCGGCGGGTCGGCCTGCGCACGGCACTGCTGTCCAACGCCGGGGACGGCGGGGAGGACCCGCCGTGGTGGGGAGAGCTGTTCGACACCGTGGTGCTGTCCGGCCGGGTGGGCATGGCCAAACCGGACCCGGCGATCTACCTGCTCACCGCGGAGCGGCTCGGCCTGCCACCGGCGGCCTGTGTGTTCGTCGACGACCTGGCGGTCAACGTGCGGGGTGCGGCCCGGGCCGGCATGGTCGGGGTGCAGCACACCACCGTGGCCGACACGATCGACGAGCTGGAGGCACTGTTCGGACTCCCACTGCGCTGAGCGGGCCGCGGCTCCCCGCCGACCGCCCGGGCGGGTGGGGTCGGGGTCAGCGTCCGCCGCCGGTCCGGCGCCGGACCAGTTCGAAGCACAGCACCGCGGCCGCACTGGCCACGTTCAGCGACTCCACGCCACCTGCCATGGGGATAGCCAGCCACCCGGTGACCTGCTGCCGCACCTCGGGGGACACCCCGTTGGTCTCCCCGCCCAGCACGAACGCCGCGCGGGAGGGCAGGTCCGCGGTGAACAGGTTCCGCCCGCCGTCCGCGGCCATCCCGAACAGGGGGTAGCCGGCGGCGCGCAGGGCGGCGGCCGCCTCACCCGCCGTGGCGCAGCGCAGCACCGGTGCGTGGAACGCCACCCCCGCGGACGCCTTCACCACCAGCGGGTCGATGCTGGCCACGCCACGCCGGGGGACGACGATCCCGTCCACCCCCGCGGCGGTGGCGGTGCGCAGGATCATCCCCACGTTCGCCGGGGTGGTGATGCCGTCCAACAACAGCACGGTCCGTGGGGGCCGGGAGCCCTTCCCGGCGAGTGCGGCGGCCAGGGTGCGCATCCGGGGTGCCACCACGTCGGCCAACACCCCCTGGTCGTGGCGGCCGTTCCCGGCCAGCACCTTGACCCGGTGCGCGCTGGCCCGCTGCACGGTGACCCCCCGTCGGGCGGCCGCGTCGAGGATCTCCCGGGCGGCCGGGCCGCGGGCGTTGTCGGCCAGGACGACCTTGTCCACCGTCAGATCGGGATCGGCCAGGGCTTCCAGCACCGGCTTGCGACCGTAGACGGTGACGAACCGGTCCTTGGGGGAGGTGGTGCTCACCAGCAGAGGTTGGCATGCGGGGCGGTGGCACCGTGCAGCGGCCCGTGGTTCGCACCGACGGTGTGTCCCGGATCACCCTCGTCGGGGGTGTTGCCTGGATCACTCTCCTGCGAACATCCCTCACTGTGACCTTGCGCACTCAGCCGGTCGACTCGGGTGCGCGGTCCGTGCCTCGACGGGGAGAGCAGTTGATCGCCGGTGGGCGGACCGCGGACGTGCTGGTGCGCGCGGACGGGCTGTTGGTCAAGCGCAGCCGGAGCGGGAGGTCCCTGGAGGCGGAGGCCGCCCTGCTGCACCATCTGCGCCAACACGGTGTTCCGGTGCCGAGGGTGGTGCAGGCCGACGGGCCCGAACTGGTGATGGAGCACGTGATCGGCCCGACCGTGGCGGAGGAACTGGAGGCCCGCCCCTGGCGGGCGGCCGCCCTGGGCCGGCTCATGGCGCGGGTGCACCGGATGCTCGACCAGGTTCCCGCACCGCCGGACCTACCCCGTTTCGGAGCCGGTGGCGACGGTCTGCTGCACCTGGACCTGCACCCGAACAACGTCCTGCTGGGTCCGGAGGGCCCGGTGGTGATCGACTGGGTCGACGCCCGCCGGGGCGACCGTGCCGTGGACGTGGCCTACAGCTGGTTGATCGTGGCCTCCGCGCGGCTGCGCTCGCGGTACCGGCTGATGCGCTGGGCCATGTTGCGGGCCTTCCTGTCCGGCTACGACCGGGACCGGTTGCGTGCCGCCCTGCCGCAGGCGGTCCGGTACCGGCTCTCCGGCAGTGCCCTGGAGCCGGACGAGCGTGCGGCCGTGCGTCGGGTGGCGCGCCGGGTGCTGGGCCGGCGGTCGGGAGGGCGTGGCACGGATCCCGACGACGTCGTCGGTTGATCGACTTCACCGGCTGTTCGGTCACCTCCGCTGTGCCAGGATCGACGGCATGCCGACCAACCGGCTCTCGGCCCTGGACGCCTCGTTCCTGTACCTGGAGGAACCCACCACGCCGATGCACGTCGGGAACGTGGTGGTCCTGCGCCGTCCCCGCACGGGTCTGGACTACGACCGCCTGGTGGCGTCGATCGAGCAGCGGCTGGCCCTGGCCCCCCGCTACCGGCAGAAGGTGGTGCAGGTCCCGGGACGTCTGGCCCGGCCGGTGTGGGTGGACGACCCGGACTTCGACGTGACCTACCACGTGCGACGCTCCGCGCTGCCCCGCCCGGGCCGCCCCGAGCAGCTGCACGAGCTGGTGGCCCGGTTGATGTCCCGCCCCCTCGACCCCGCCCGACCGCTGTGGGAGCTCTACCTGGTCGAGGGACTCGCCCGGAACCGGGTGGCCATCGTCACCAAGACGCACCAGGCGGTGGTGGACGGGGTCACCACCCCGGACATCGGGCAGCTCGTGCTGGACACCACCCCCACCCCGCGCGAACTGCCGGAGGATCTGTGGATGCCCGGCCCGGAGCCGAGCCCGGTGCGCCTGGTGCTGGACGCGGTCACCGAGGCCGTCCGGCAACCGGGCGAGGTGGTGGAGAACGTCCGGGCTGCGGCGATCGACGCGGCGGCCACCGTGCGCAAGGTGGGAAACGCCCTGGGCGGCCTGCTCACCGCGGTGCGTGCGGCGGCCAGCCCCGCCCCCGAGGGGCCGCTCGCCGTGCGCGGTTCCACCCAGCGACGGTTCGCCGTGGCCCGCACCCGGCTGGACCACTACCGGGCGGTGCGCCGGGCGCACGGTGGCACGGTCAACGACGTGGTGCTCACGGTGGTGGCCGGCGCGCTGCGGAACTGGTTGCTGTCCCGCGGGGAGGCCGTGACCTCCTCCGCCACGGTCCGCGCGATGGTTCCGGTGTCGGTGCGTGCCCCCGAGGACGCCGCGGTCGCCGGGAGTGGGCGGACCGGGACGGTGCGCGTGGGCAACCAGGTGAGTGCCTACCTGGTCGACCTTCCGGTGGGCGAACCGAACCCGGTGGTGCGGCTGCACCACGTCAGCCACGCGATGCGGGCCCACCAGGAGTCCGGGCGGTCGGTCGCGGCCAGTGCCCTCGTCCGGCTCTCCGGGCTGGCCCCGCCCACCCTGCACCAGCTCGGGGCCCGTGCCGCGAACTCCTTCTCCCGGCGGCTCTTCAACCTGGTCGTCACGAACGTGCCGGGGCCGCAGGTGCCGCTGTACGCGGCAGGGGCCAGGATGGTGGAGATGTTCCCGGTGATGCCGTTGGCCAAGGGACAGGCGCTGTCGATCGGCGTCACGTCCTACGACGGTGGGGTGTACTTCGGACTGAACGCGGATCGGGACGGGATGTCCGACGTGGACGTCCTTGCAGCCATGGTGGAGGAGTCGTTGGAGGAGCTGGTCGGGACGGTGCCAGCATGAGGGTCTATCTGCCGGCCACGGTGCGGATGCTGCAGCGGCTGGTCGAGGAGGGCGAGATCCTCGCGGTGGGCGGGACGGCGTTCGCGCTGACCCCGGCCCTGCGCGAGTCCTACGCGTCGGGGGACACCGAGGAGCTGGAGTACGCGGCGATGCTGGACGCTGCCCGGGCGTCGCTGCGGTTGCTCGCCACGGAACTGGAACAGGACGGTGACACGCCGGCGCGGCGGGCGGTGGTCTCGGCCGACGTCGACGACGTGCAGCTGCGCCCCGACCTGGACTACTCGGTGGTCAAGCTGTCCGGGCCGGTGCCGTACACCAAGGTCGCCGCGGTCCACGTCGACACCGCGGACGCCGAGGACGCGGTGCGGGCCGCGGCCCGGGTGGTGGACGCCGCGGACCTGGGGGACGACGACGCGGAGTTCGCCGTGGGCAGTGCGGAGGACCACGAGCTGGCCTGGTACGCCCCCCAGGAGCTGCCGTTCCTGCTCGAGCTGATGTGACGTGGTGCCGGGCCGTCTCGGGACGGTCCCGGCGCACCACGGCACGGACGGCGGGGTGCGGAGATGACGGCCGGGGAAAGGACGTGTCGGCGCCGGTGACCCGGGTGGTGGCACGCGGGTCACCGTCCGCGGTTCACGACCGTGCGTGTTCCTGGCGGGATGTGCAACGAATCGTGCCTGATCAGCACGTTTCTTAGCGCCTGTGCCATGCCACGATGGGACGCGTACGGGAGCCCGTCCGGGGTTCCCCGCGGGCGGCGTCGTACTGATCCGCGACGTCGCCGGCACCGCCGGTAGCGGCGGTGCCCGCTGGTTCAGGTCAGCGAGGAGGCGAGCGGTCCGATGGACGCTGTCACGTCCGTACCCACCCCGGCCAACGAGCCGGTCCACACCTACGCCCCCGGCAGCGCGGAACGGGAGTCCCTGCAGAAGCGCCTCGCCGAGCTGGAGGCCGAGCAGCACGAGCTCACCATGACCATCGGCGGTGAGCAGCGGATGGCCGGTGGTGAGCGGTTCGACGTGGTGCAGCCGCACGACCATCGGCACGTGCTCGGGACGTCCGCCCAGGCCACGGCGGACGACGTCGCGGCGGCCGTGCGCGCGGCGAAGGAGGCCGCCCCCGCCTGGCGGTCGTTGAGCTTCGACGAGCGGGCGGCGGTGCTGCTGCGGGCCGCCGACCTGCTGTCCGGGCCGTGGCGGGACACGCTGAACGCGGCCACCATGCTGGGCCAGTCCAAGACGGTGCAGCAGGCCGAGATCGACTCGGCCTGTGAGCTGATCGACTTCATGCGGTTCAACGTCCACTTCGCCCGGCAGCTGCTGGCCGACCAGCCGGTGAACTCGCCGGGGGTGTGGAACCGCATGGACTACCGCCCGCTGGACGGCTTCGTGGTGGCCATCACCCCGTTCAACTTCACCGCCATCGCCGGCAACCTGCCGTTGTCCCCGGCGCTGATGGGCAACACGGTGATCTGGAAGCCCTCGCCGACCCAGCAGCTCGCCGCGCACTACACCATGCGGCTGCTGGAGGCGGCCGGTCTGCCCCCGGGCGTGATCAACATGGTCACCGGGGACGGACAGGCGGTCAGCGAGGTTGCGCTCACCGACCCCGACTTCGCCGGGCTGCACTTCACCGGGTCCACCAGGACGTTCAAGCTGCTCTGGCGCACCATCGCCGACAACCTGGACCGCTACCGCTCCTACCCGAGGATCGTGGGCGAGACCGGCGGCAAGGACTTCGTCGTCGCCCACCCCTCGGCCGACCCGGCCGCGCTGGTCACCGGGTTGGTCCGTGGGGCCTTCGAGTACCAGGGCCAGAAGTGCTCGGCCGCCTCCCGCGCCTACCTGCCGCGCTCGCTGTGGGAGAACGGTCTGCGGGAGCAGCTGGCCGACGTCACCCGGTCCCTGCGGTACGGCGACGTCACCGACCTGTCGAACTTCATGGGCGCGGTCATCGACCACCGGGCCTTCGCCCGGCACCGGGACCTGCTGGAGCGGGTGCGGGGTGACTCGGCGCTGTCCGTGCTGGTCGGAGGCGGTGCCGACGACTCGGTGGGGTACTTCGTCCAGCCGACCGTGTTGGTGGGCACCGATCCGGAGCACGAGGTGTTCCGGACCGAGTTCTTCGGGCCGATCCTGGCGGTGTACGTCTACGAGGACGCCGAGTACTCGCAGGTGCTGGAGCTGGTGGACCGTACCGCCCCCTACGGGCTGACCGGGGCGGTGTTCGCCACCGACCGGGCGGCGATCGTGCAGGC
>DATCJU010000040.1:0-92832 GCA_036562635.1 Pseudonocardiaceae bacterium | reverse complement strand
TGTCGAAGGTGGCAGGGCTGTGAAGGACCGCCTCACGAAACTGGGCGAAGCCGTGGAAGTGGGTACGGGAGAAGTCAGCGGTGCGGACCTCGCAGCCGGTGAAGTCCCAGTCGTGCAGGGTGGCGCCGGACAGGTCCAGGTCGATGCCGGGCCAGAACCTGGGGTTGATGAGCTCCTCGGGGTTCCGGCCGCGCTCGGCACGTAGGTGGTCGGTGAGGACGCGCTGGACGGACTGCCGGAACTGGCGTTCCTCGGCCTGCTTCCGGGTACGCTCATGGGCGGTCTGCCGTTCTTCCACGCAACCGGCGGCGCTGTCCGAGCCGGCCGAGGCGGGGTCCGAGGTGTCCGCTGCGTCCTCGACGGTGGGGTCGGGCGCACGCAGGTAGGCACAGAGCAGGTCGACGAAGGCCTGCCGGTGCTCCGGCCTGGCATGGGCCAGGCATTCCAGCTCGTACAGTGCGCCCAAGCGCACCTCGATGTGGTCGCTGCTCAACTGCTCGACGAGCTGGGCGTACGGCTCGATGGCCGGCGTGGTCTGCTCCTCGTTCGCCTGGTCGGAGGGCGCCGGCAGGAAAGAACGCTCAGGCCGCTCCTCCGGACCTGCCTGATCCTGCGTGGACATGCGGTGGATCATGCAGAATTCGCGGCCGGAGCGGGACCGATTGAGGGGGCCGTGCGGACCGGTCGCTCCGCTGATGATCAGTTCGGACCCCTTCCCCGGGGATGGACTTGCTCCGCGGCGGGTCTGTATTTCCGCCTGGATGTCCGGTCGTTGACGGTCGTCTCGATGCGTGCAGGAGAGCACGCTGTCCGTGTGTGAACACACGGCGGCAGGCGCGGGAGGCACTCTGCCGGTGGCGTGGCGCCCCCGCGGAGAAAACACCATCAGCGGGATCGGTCGACATCCGCGGAGGAGCGTCGATGCCGCCCCGATCCGCGTTCCCGGCCATTCCGGCCACTCGCCGAATGGCGAACACGGGCACCGGCCACGCAGCCGACACAGTGGATCAGCCCCGGTCGCGGCGGCGGTAGGCCAGACCGGCGGCCAGGGCACCGGCGATCGCCCCCGCGCCCAGCACGCTCGGCACCCCGATCCGGGCCGCCTTGCGGCCGGTGCGGAAGTCGCGAATCTCCCAGCCCCGGGCCCGGGCGATCTCCCGCAGCCCCGAGTCCGGGTTCACCGCCACCGCCGTCCCCACCACCGACAGCATGGGCACGTCGTTCACCGAGTCCGAGTAGGCGGTACAGCGCCGCAGGTCCAGGCCCTCCTTCGCCGCCAGCGCCCGCACCGCCTGCGCCTTGGCCTGGCCGTGCAGCAGGTCACCCACCAGCCGGCCCGTGTACACCCCGTCCACGCTCTCCGCCACCGTGCCCAGCGCACCGGTGAGCCCGAGCCGCCGCGCGATGATCCGGGCCAGCTCCACCGGGGTCGCGGTCACCAGCCACACCCGCTGCCCGGCGTCCAGGTGCATCTGCGCCAACGCCCGGGTGCCCGACCAGATCCGGTCGGCCATCAGCTCGTCGTAGATCTCCTCGCCCAGCGCCACCAGCTCGTCCACCCGGCGCCCGGCCACGAACGCCAGGGCCTGCTCCCGGCTGGCCTGCACGTCCTCCGGGTTCTCCTTGCCCCCCACCCGGAACTTCACCTGCTGCCAGGCGAAACCGGCCAGATCCGCCGTGCTGAAGTACTTGCGCGCGGCGAGCCCCCGGGCGAAGTGGAAGATCGACGCGCCCATCATCATCGTGTTGTCCACGTCGAAGAACGCGGCGGCGGTCAGGTCGGTCGGCACCTTCAGCGAGGACTCCAGCTCCGGAGCGGCGGACGCCACCGCCGCCTCGGCCGAAGCCTGCCCGGCCAGTACGGCGCGCTCCTCCATCTCCAGGCTCTTCCCGCGCTTCTGCCGTCTTGGCACCGCGGCCCTCCCGGGTCTGCGTCGAGCGGTGGTCGTGGACTCCCCGCTGTCGTGTACAGGCCCAGTCCAGCCTAGCGATCGGGACCGCCCGTCCGCCCACAGATCTTCGCCGTACCGGGCGGTTCGGCCGGAACGTCCGGAACGCTCACCCGCCCGGAGTCGGATACGGCACTCCCGGCAGCACGATCCGCGGCAACGGCAGTGGCAGGGGCGGTGGCAGCGTGATCGCCGGCGGGCCGGAGCCCGGGTCCACGAGGACGTCCCGACCCTCGGGCAGCGGCCCCACCGAGGGCAGCGGCATCCCCGAGACCCGCGGGACCATGGGCGCCTGGATCTCCAGCCTGGACCGCGGGTGCTGCGGCTGCGCCGGTTCCGCGACCGGCGGCTCGGGCGTCGCCGCCACCGGGGGTCGCACCGCCTCGGTCTGCACCCCGCCCGGCTGACTCAGCACCTCGGGCTGGTCCGCCTCCGGTGGCTGCGGTCCCCGGCACGGCTCCTCGGCCGGCCGCACCCCCAGGTGGTCGGTGACCCCCGAGGTGACCGTCAGACAGTCGGTGCGGGCCAGTAGCGCCTCGGCCCGCGCCTGCACCTGGGTCAACAGCTCGGCGGTCGTCTCGGCACGCTCGCCCACCGACCCGGGCAACACCGGCGTCAGCGCGACCAGGCGCCGGTGCTGCTCCCACGCCCAGTCGCGCAGCATCTCCAGCCACCGGGTGTCACCGTTGCTGCCCAACGCGGTGAGCGCCCGCGCCCCCGCCGTCGTGTCCTCGTCGAAGTCGGCCAGCCCGGTCCGGTAGGCGTCGGCGTGCTGCTCGTCACCGGGAGCCCGGGCGGCCAACACCTCCAGCTCCCCGAGCCGGTCCGCGGCGAACTCCAGGTACTTCACCGCCCGGCTCCCCTCGTCGAAGGTGAGCCCGAGCGACGCGCCTTCCGCGCTGCGCTTGACCGCGTACAACGTGTCCCCGGGAAGCGCGTCCCGGCTGAGCAGCACGCTCATCCCGGACAGCGACAGCAGCAGGCACAGCGTCGCGGCCATGGACACCACCAGTCGGCCGCGAGCACCACCCACCCGCACCCGGCGGCGGGTCCGCAACGGTCGGCACCCCGCCGGGCGGGCGGTGTCCTCCCCGGCCCCGGTGGGCGGCACCACCGCCGGCGCGGCCTCCTCGCGCACCACCCCCTCGGCGGTGTCGGCGCCGGTGTCGGGACGCAGCTCGGCCTGCCACGCGTCGAGCACCCGCTGTCGGATCCGGGCCCGCGTCGCCGGATCGGGACCCACGCTCTCCCCGGCCTGGCGCAGCAGGGTCACCAGCGCCAGCTCACCGGCCAGGTCGGGATCGAACCCGTCGCCCTCGACCGGGAAATCCGGAAACCGGTGCACCGCGGCGGCGGAATCGGAATCGCGGACCGGTTTCTCCGCGGTGGTGAGCAGGGCATCGCTGGCCTGCGCGAAACACGTCCGCCGACGGCCGTCGAACACCCCGAAAAGCCTGTCCCGGAAGGACGACTGCTTCCAGTTCACCGATTCGCACCGCCATGCTCGATCCTGTTGGGGAGAACGACACGCAGCGCATCCGGTTACGTGCCCGTGCGTACCCGCACCGCCGGTGTCCTGCCACAACACCGTCGGGCGACTCCGCGGACCCCGCGCGGGGGTCAGCGGAGGCTGTCGGGCAGCAACTGGGCCAGGCGACGTACCGCCCGGTGCTGCAGTGCCTTGATCGCCCCCTCGTTGCGTCCCATGATCCGTGCGGTCTCCGCGACGGACAGCCCCTGCATGAAACGCAACACGATGCACTCGCGTTGGTCGTTGTTCAGCTCGCCCACGCACCGCAGCAGCTCGGTGTGCATCGCCGAGCGCAGCACCTCCTGCTCCGGCCCGGGATGCACCTGGCTGTCGTTCAGCTCGGCCGTCGGCACCTCCAGCCGGTAGCGGCTCGACTTGACGTGGTCGAGCACCAGGTTGCGGGCGATGGTGACGAACCAGGCGCCCACGTCGCGGCCCTGGTAGCTGACCGACCGGATCCGGCGCAGCGCACGCAGGAACGTCTCGCTGGTCAGGTCCTCGGCCAGGCCCCGGTCGCCCACCCGGAACAGCACGTACCGGAAGACCATGTCGACGTACCGGTCGTAGAGCAGCCCGAACGCCTCGGGATCACCCGCCTGGGCGGCGTGCACCAGGGTCCAGGGGTCGCGACTCCGGGTCTCGTCGTCCTCGTCCTCCGCGGGGGCTGCACCCGCCCCCGACCAGGCCTCGTCCTCGGCCCCCTCCACCTCGTCGGGGGACTCGGTGAGCCTGCTGCTCGTGACGGACGAGCTGTGGCGGGAGAACGTCGTACTGACGCGGTCGCGGGTGGAGATGCTCATCGGTCTGCGGAACCTCCCCGGTTGCGGCAGGCGACCGTACCGGAGCGGACGGGGGTGCCGGACCGGCTCCGCGGCTGGCGCATCTGCCACTCCCTCGCTCGACCGTGGTGGGTGATCCAGGCCACCCGAAGTCGTTCCGGGAGCATACGGGTTGCTACTACACGGTAGGTAGAGGCGGCCGGGGGAGAACCGATTCCCCGGCGAGGGTGACGACCCTGCGGGAGCACCGCGGATCGTGACAGACTTCGGGCCTGCCGAGCGTGGCACACCGTAGCCGAACCCGGCAGGAGCGCCGCGCAGGACCCTACCCGAGGAGGGCCCATGGCCGAGGCAGCTCCCACCGGACGCGACGACGGGGCACGCACCGCGGGCAACGTCGCCGACCTGGTCCGGGCCGCGGCCCGACGCGACCCCGACCGCCCGGCGCTCGTCGACGTGTCGGCGGACCGCACCCTCACCTGGCGCGACCTGGACACGGCCGTGGACGCCGAGGCCCACCGGCTGCGGGCCGCCGGAGCCGCCCCCGGCGACCGGGTCGTCGTGCGACTGCCCACCGGCTGGCGGTTCTGCGTCACCGTGTTCGGCGCACTGCGTGCCGGCTGCGTCGCCACCCCCGTGGCCCCGGGCGCACCGGGCCCCGAACTGGCCCACGTGCTGACCGACAGCGCGGCCGCCCTGCTGGTCACCGACGGGACCACACCCCCCAACCTGCCGGAGGACGCCGCCGCCGTGCCCCGGCTGGACCCTCCCACCGCCGGGACCACCGGGACCGCCGAGCCGTTCCCCGCCGGCGGCGGCGGTGAGGACCTGGCCGTGCTCGCCTACACCTCGGGCACCTCCGGCCCACCGCGGGGCGTGATGCTGCCGCACCGCGCACTGCTGGCCAACGTCGAACAGTGCGCCGCCCTGCGCCCCGCCCCGGTGACCGCCACCGACCGGGTGCTGATCGCGCTGCCGCTGTTCCACCTCTACGGACTCGGGCCCGGCCTGCTCCAGGTCGCCGCGGCCGGGGCCACCGCGGTGCTGCTGGAACGCTTCGACCCGGAGGCCGCGCTGACGGTCGTCGAACGACACCGGGTCAGCACCGTCGTCGGCGTCCCCACCATGTACGCGGCGTGGCTGGCCCTGCCCGAGGAGCGGCTGCGCACCGGCTTCGCCTCGGTGCGGCTGCTCACCTCCGGGGCCGCGCCACTGGCCCCCGACCTGCTGCGCCGGATGCGCGAGGCCACCGGGCTGGACGTGTACGAGGGGTACGGGCTGACCGAGAGCGCCCCGGTGCTCACCACCACCCTGGCCGGCGGGCGGGCCAAACCCGGCTCGGTGGGGCGGCCCCTGCCTGGGGTCCAGGTGCGTCTGGTCGACGTGGACGGCGAACCGCTCCCGGAGAGCGCCGAGATCGGCGAGGACGAGATCGGACCCGGCCTGGTGTCGGCCCGCGGCGCGAACCTGTTCCTCGGCTACTGGCCGGACGGCAGGGGCGGCCCGGACGAGGAGGGCTGGTTCCGCACCGGCGACGTCGGCTACTTCGACACCGACGGCGACCTGCACCTGGTGGACCGGCTCAACGACCTGATCGTGGTCAGCGGGTTCAACGTCTACCCGCACGAGGTGGAGCAGGTGCTGTCCGCGCTGCCCGGGGTGGCCGAGGCCGCGGCGGTCGGGGTGCCCGACCCGCGGACCGGGGAGGCGGTGAAGGCCGTGCTGGTGCTCCGGGAGGGCGCCCGGCTCACCGCCGAGGAGGTGCGACGGCACTGCGCCGAGCGACTGGCCCGGTTCAAGGTGCCGGTGACCGTGGAGTTCGTGGACGCCCTGCCACACTCCCCGACCGGCAAGGTGCGCCGCCGCGCCCTGCGCTGACACCCACCGCCCGGGACGTCGGGCCGGACCGCCCGGTGCCGGTGTGGTCGGACACGGGAACCGGTGGGGGTCGTCCGGGCCGGCGGACGCACCACCTACCCTGGGTGCTCGCCCGCAGCCGATCCGCCGCAGCGAGGAGTCCGCCGTGTCGCACCAGGTGACCCTGATGGTCCGCCAGAACTGCCCGGCCTGCGACACCGCCGAGGCCGACGTGCGCCGCATCTGCGGGGAGCTGGGCGTGCCGTGGACCGCGGTGGACGTGGACAGCGACCCCGAGCTGCGCGCCGAGTACGGCGACCGGGTCCCGGTGATCCTCATCGACGGGGCCGAGCACGGCTACTGGAAGGTCGAGGAGGAACGCTTCCGCCGCGCGCTGACCCGCTGACCCCGCCGGCCCGCCGATCCCGTCACACCGCGTGACCGACACCCGCCGGACCCTCCGGAGCCGCTCCGGCCGCCGGCGCACGAAGCCCTCGTCACAGGGACGTTTCCGCAGGGCCGGGGTGCTCTTCGTGTAAGACTTCTCATGCCCCGGCGCCACAACTTTGTGCCTGCGTTCACAAGCGGCTACCGTGTCCTCGTCGCGCCGTCAAGGGGTTCGGCGGAAAACACCCGGAAGCCGTTCGGCCCGCACTCCGTCACCCCTTGTGGCGGGAGGGCGCGCGTGACGGGCGAGGGAGTACAACGTGACGGCAGAGCGGGACGAGGGTGATCAGGGCGTGCCCGACGACGCAGCTGCCCCGACCGTCCCCGAGCCGGCCCAGAAGCAGAACACAGCCGGCCGAGCCACGGCGAACGGCGGCCAGGGCACGGCCACCGGCACCACCCGCGCCACGGGGACCCGCAGCCGGGAGAGCCGCAACAACCGGTCCACGTCGGCCGGGGAACGACTGGGGCGCCAGGTCCCCGCGCAGAGCGAACCGCCCCTGAACGACGAACCGGCGGCGCGGGAACGCGCCCGGTCCATCCCCGAGGCGGCCGTCGCCCGACTCGCGGTGTACCTGAGGGTGCTGTCCGGCCTGGCCGAGCAGGGCGTCAACACCATCTCCAGCGAGGAACTGGCCACCGCGGCCGGTGTGAACTCCGCCAAACTCCGCAAGGACCTGTCCTACATCGGTTCCTACGGCACCCGTGGCGTCGGCTACGACGTCGAGGTCCTCGTCGGACAGATCGAACGCATCCTCGGCCTCACCCGCAAGCACAGCGTCGCCGTGGTCGGCATCGGCAACCTCGGTCACGCGCTGGCCAACTACAACGGCTTCCCCAGCAGGGGTTTTCCGGTCACCGCGCTCTTCGACGTCGACCCCGACCTGATCGGGGTCCCGGTCGGCGGCATCCCCGTGGACCACATCGACGACATCGGTCGGGTCTGCGCCGAGCGCGAGGTGTCCATAGGGGTCATCGCCACGCCCGCCTCCGCGGCCCAGGAGGTCTGCGACCGTTTGGTGCAAGCGGGTGTCCAGTGCATCCTGAACTTCGCACCCGTCGTGCTCCAGGTCCCGGACAACGTCGAGGTGCGCAAGGTCGACCTGGCGGTTGAGATGCAGATCCTGTCCTTCCATGTCGCGCGGCGTGCCGATACCGAGGCTCAAGGCGGTTCCGATGCCGCCGCGGAGGATCCGGAGCTGACCGACGTGGATGGGGTGGTGATGCGTCCGTGAGCCTGATGGTGGTCGGCCTGTCCCATCGCACCGCTCCGGTGCGGGTGCTGGAACGTGCCGCGGTCCCCGCGGCGGAGACCCGCAAGCTCCTCGACGAGCTGCTGGAGTGCCCCGGCGTCGACGAGGTCGTGCTGCTGTCGACCTGCAACCGGATCGAGGTGTACGGCGCGGTGGAGACCTTCCACGGCGCCCTGGCGGACATCACGGGAGTGCTGGCCCGGCACGCCGGCACCGACGTGTCCGAACTGACCCCGTACCTGTACGTGCACTACGCCGCCGCGGCGGCCGAGCACGCCTTCTCCGTGGCCGCCGGACTCGACTCCATGGTGGTCGGGGAGGCACAGATCCTCGGCCAGATCCGCGCCGCCTACACCACCGCCCGCGAGGCCGGCACCACCGGCCGTACCCTGCACGAGCTGTTCCAGCAAACCCTGCGGGTCGGCAAGCGCGTGCACAACGAGACCGACATCGACCACGCCGGGGCGTCGGTGGTCTCCGAGGCGCTCGGCGACGCCACCACCGTGCTGGGCGGCCTGGCCGGGCGGCGGGCCCTGCTGGTGGGCGCTGGGTCCATGGGCGGCCTGGCCGCCGCCCACCTGCGGCGCGCCGGTATCGGCGAGATCGTGGTGGCCAACCGCACCCCGGCCAACGCCCGGCGCCTGGCCGAGGCGACCGCCGCGGAGGGCACCCCGGCCCGCGCGGTGGGCCTGGGCGCGCTGGCGGACGAACTGGCCGCCGCCGACCTGGTGGTGTCCTGCACCGGCTCCGCCGAGGTCGTGCTGGACGCGGACACGGTGCGGCGCGCCCGCGCCGAGGCGGGCCGCCCCCTGGTGGTGTGCGACCTGGCCCTGCCGCGGGACGTGGCCCCGGAGGTGGCCGAACTGCCCGGCGTCACCGTCGTCGACCTGGAGACCCTGCAGCGCCGGCTGCGTGACGCGGACGCCGGCGCCGACACCCGGCGGGCGCGCGAGCTGGTCGCCGAGGAGCTGAACGCCTACCTGGCCGCCCAGCGCTCGGCCGTGGTCACCCCCACGGTGACCGCGCTGCGCCGCCGTGCCGCCGAGGTGGTGGACGCCGAGCTGCTGCGGCTGGACTCCCGGCTGCCCGACCTGGACGCGGGGGTGCGCGCCGAGCTGGAGCGGACGGTCCGGCGGGTGGTGGACAAGCTGCTGCACACCCCGACGGTCCGGGTCAAGCAGCTCGCCTCCACCCCGGGCGGAACCAGCTACGCGGACGCTCTTCGGGAACTCTTCGGACTGGATCCGGGCGCGGCGAACGCCATCGGGACACCGCGTACCGTTGACGTGGAACAGGACGGTGACCAGCGGTGACGCGCACTCTGCGGATCGGCACGAGGGGCAGCGCCCTGGCCATGGCGCAGACCGGCACGGTGGCCGACGCCCTGCGCCGCGCCGGCGCCGAGGTGGAGCTGGTTCCCATCAGCACCCCCGGTGACCGCTCGTCGGCGCCGATCACCGAGATCGGGATCGGGGTGTTCACCTCCGCGCTGCGCGACGCGCTCGCCGCCGGTGAGGTGGACGTCGCCGTCCACTCCTACAAGGACTTGCCGACCACACCCGACCCCCGGCTCGTGCTGGCCGCCGTGCCGCCCCGGGAGGACCCGCGGGACGTGCTGGTCGCACGGGACGGACTGACCCTGGGGGAGCTTCCCGCGGGGTCGAAGGTGGGTACCGGTTCCCCACGCCGGGCCGCCCAGCTGGAGGCCCTTGGCCTGGGACTGCAGGTGGTTCCGCTGCGGGGGAACGTGGACACCCGGTTGCGCAAGGTCGCCGAGGGTGAGCTGGACGCCGTCGTGCTCGCCCGCGCCGGGCTGGCCCGCCTGGGTCGGCTCGACGCCATCACCGAGGTGCTGGACCCGCTGCAGATGCTCCCCGCCCCGGCGCAGGGAGCGCTCGCCGTGGAGTGCCGCGTCGACGACGTGACCGTCGAGCACCTCATCCGATCCACCCTGGACGACCCGGCCAGCCGCGCCGCGGTGACGGCCGAGCGCGCGCTGCTCGCTGCGCTCGAGGCCGGCTGCAGCGCCCCCGTGGGCGCACTGGCCGAGGTGGTGGAGGACCTCGTCGAGGACGGTGCTGGTGGGTACCGCGTCGTGGAGCGGTTGTCGCTGCGTGGGGTCGCGGCTGTCGTGACCGGGGAGAGCAGCGAACTGATCCGCGCCTCCGCCACTGGTGAGACGACCTCAGCAGAGGAGCTGGGCCGCGCGCTGGCCGCGGAACTGCTCGACCTCGGGGCTGCCGTGCCGGGCCGCCCCGGGGAGTAGTTGGATGGGGAGTGCCTGATGACCACCCGTGCGCGCAAGACCCCCGGACGTGTCGCCTTCGTGGGGTCCGGCCCCGGCGACGCCGGGCTGCTGACCGTTCGTGCGCAGGAGCTGTTGTCCCGTGCCTCGCTCGTGGTCACCGACCCCGACGTGCCGTCGGAGGTGGTGGCCCTGGCGGCGGACGGCGCCGAGGTGCGCCCGGCGGTCGGTGAACCCGCCGACGTGGCCCGGGACCTGGTGACCGAGGCCAAGAACGGTCGTGCTGTCGTCCGCCTGGTGGCCGGTGACCCGCTGACCGCGGACGCGGTGGTGCGGGAGGTCCAGGCGGTCGCCAAGAGCGGTGCGACCTACGACGTGGTGCCCGGTGTCTCCGCGGCCACCGCGGTGCCCACCTACGCCGGGGTGCCCCTGGGCACCATGCACACCGTGGTGGACGTGCGGGGTGACGTGGACTGGAAGGCGGTGGCCGGCGCACCCGGCACGATCGTGCTGCACGCCACCGCGACCCACCTGGCCGAGGCGTCCTCGGCGCTGGCGGAGCACGGGCTGTCCCCGCAGACCCCGGTGGCGGTGACTACCAACGGCACCACCTGCAGCCAGCGGACCATCGACACCACCCTGGGCTCGCTGGCCGCCGACGCCGGTGAGCTGAGCGGACCGCTGGTGGTCACCATCGGCGAGGCGGTGGCCGGCCGCGCGAAGCTGTCGTGGTGGGAGTCGCGGGCCCTGTACGGCTGGAAGGTGCTGGTCCCGCGCACCAAGGAGCAGGCGGGCGCGATGAGCGAGCGCCTGCGGGCGCACGGCGCGATCCCGATGGAGGTGCCGACCATCTCCGTCGAGCCGCCGCGCAGCCCGGCCCAGATGGAGCGGGCGGTCAAGGGCCTGGTCGACGGGCGCTACCAGTGGGTGGTCTTCACCTCCACCAACGCGGTGCGTGCCGTGTGGGAGAAGTTCCAGGAGTTCGGCCTGGACGCCCGGGCCTTCTCCGGCGTGAAGATCGCCTGCGTCGGCGAGGCGACCGCCGACCGGGTGCGCGCGTTCGGCATCCAGCCGGAGCTGGTGCCCTCCGGCGAGCAGACCAGCGAGGGCCTGCTGGCCGACTTCCCGCCGTACGACGACGTCCTGGACCCGGTGGACCGGGTGCTGCTGCCGCGGGCCGACATCGCCACCGAGACCCTGGCCGCGGGGCTGCGCGAGCGCGGCTGGGAGATCGACGACGTCACCGCGTACCGCACGGTGCGGGCCGCCCCGCCGCCGGCCGAGACCCGCGAGATGATCAAGACCGGCGGGTTCGACGCGGTCTGCTTCACCTCCTCCTCGACGGTGCGGAACCTGGTCGGCATCGCCGGCAAGCCGCACGCCCGGACCATCGTGGCCTGCATCGGCCCGGCCACGGCGGAGACCGCCCGCGAGTTCGGGCTGCGGGTGGACGTGCAGCCGGAGGTGGCGCAGGTGCCGGCACTGGTGGAGGCACTGGCCGAGCACGCGGCCCGGCTGCGCGCCGAGGGGGCGCTGCCGCCGCCGCGCAAGACCAAGCGCGCGCGCCGCTGATCGAGCGGAACGCCGCACACCACAGGTACGGTCGGGGCTGCCGGGTCGCACTCGACGTGCTGCCGGCAGCCCCGACGTGCTCGCCCCCGAAGGGAGTGCATGACGTGTTCCCCACGCACCGTCCGCGCCGCCTGCGCCGCACCCCGGCCCTGCGTCGCCTGGTGTCCGAGACCAGCGTCGAGCCGCGCCAGCTCGTGCTGCCGATGTTCGTCAAGGAGGGGGCGACCGAACCGGTTCCGGTGGCGTCCATGCCCGGCGTGGTCCAGCACACCCGGGACTCGCTGCGCAAGGCCGCGGTCGAGGCGGTGGAGGCCGGGGTCGGGGGCCTGATGCTGTTCGGCGTGCCGGCCGAGCGGGACGCCGTGGGGTCCGGGGCGGTCGACGAGAACGGCATCCTCAACGTCGCGCTGCGCGACCTGGCTGCCGAGGTCGGGGACGCCACGGTGCTGATGTCCGACTGCTGCCTGGACGAGTTCACCGACCACGGCCACTGCGGGGTGCTCGCCCCCGACGGCTCGGTGGACAACGACGCCACGCTGGAGATCTACGGCCGCATGGCCGTGGCCCAGGTCGAGGCGGGCGCGCACGTGGTGGGCCCCAGCGGCATGATGGACGGCCAGGTCGGGGTGATCCGGGAGGCGCTGGACGCGGCCGGGCACACCGACGCCGGCATCCTGGCCTACTCCGCCAAGTACGCCTCCGCGTTCTACGGGCCGTTCCGCGACGCGGTCGAGTCCCAGCTCACCGGGGACCGCAAGACCTACCAGCAGGACCCGGCCAACGCCAGGGAGGCGTTGCGGGAGACCCAGCTCGACCTGGCCGAGGGCGCGGACATGGTGATGGTCAAGCCCGCCCTGCCCTACCTGGACGTGCTGCGGGCGGTGGCCGAGATCTCCGAGGTCCCCGTGGCCGCCTACCAGGTGTCCGGGGAGTACGCCATGATCGAGGCGGCCGCCGCCAACGGCTGGTTGGACCGGCGCCGCACCATCATGGAGACGCTCACCTCCATCCGCAGGGCCGGCGCGGACATCGTGCTCACGTACTGGGCGGTGGAGGCCGCCCGGTGGTTGGCCGAGGGGTGAGCCGACCCGTGCAGCCGATGCCACCCGCGGACCAGGGTCCGGAGAAACCACAGCACCCCCAGCCGCCGCGTCCGGTGCAGCTGGCCCGCCAGCTGTGGATCGTCAGCGCGGCGGTGGGGCTGGTGCGCAGCCTGTTCCAGCTCGCGGACCGGGAGGCGCTGGTCGCGCAGATCCGCGAGATCCAGCCGCAGCTCACCCAGGACCAGGTGGACCAGGCGGTGAACGGCTCGGTGGTGCTGACCCTGCTGTTCGTGGCGGCCCTGTTCGGGCTGTACGTGCTGCTGGCCAACCGCATGCGGTCTGGGCGGAACTGGGCGCGGGTGGTGCTCACCGTCTTCGGGGCCGCCACCGTGCTCCTCGGGGTGTTCGGGCTGCTCGGTCTGGTCTCCGGGGCGGCGGCGACGCTGGGTGAGACGGTCAGCCCGCTCAACGTGCTGGTCAGCATCGTGGTGGTCGCCCTGGAGGCGACCGCGGTGGTGCTGATGTACCGGCCGGAGTCCAACCGGTACTTCCTGACCATGACCCGGCAGGGCGGCCCGCGCTGACCGTCGGCCGACCGTGGCACCCGACGGCCCCGGGCACAGGCACGGGCGACCTGACCGGAAAGGGTGATCACCGGGTCCGGCGAACTTCCCGGGAACGAGCTGAAGGCCTCCACGCCGCCCTTCTACGGTCGTCGAGGTGAGCGGACGCCCTGACCTCGAACGACCGGACGAACCGACCGGTGCCGCGGCCTTCCCGGCTCCCGGGGAGGCCGTGTCCGGCACGGTGCGCTCCCCGGAGTTCGTCGGTGCACCTCCGGGGGAGAACCCCGGGCCCGACACCGACACCCGTCCGGCCCGGCGACGCATCCCGCTGCCGGTGCGCCTGTCGTTCTGGATCTGGATGCTCAGCGCCGCGGCCCTGACCGTCAGCGCGGGGCTGCTGCTGGTGCAGCGTGGCGACATCATCACGCAGACCCAGCGGCACAACCCGGCCGCCACCCCGGAGCAGGTCGTGGCGGCGGTGAACCGCAGTCTGGCCTGGACGATCGGCCTCTACCTGGTCTGCGCCGTGGTGTACGTCGTGCTGGCGCTGCGGATGCGGGCGGGTCGGAACTGGGCCCGGGTGGCCCTGGCGGTGATCATGGTGCTCGGGCTGATGCAGCAGATGTCCGCGGGGACGAGCTCGATCGGCACGCTCATGGCGATCGCCGCGGTGCTGCTGATGTACCTGCCGAGTGTCGGCGACTACTTCCAGCGGCGGGGTCGCCACGGCTGACCGTCGGTGTCGCTCCCCGGCCTCCCCGCCCGGTGTGCACGAATCGTCCGGGTGGTGGGGCGGCGCCAGATCACGGCTCGGCCGAAGTGGTGGACACCGTCGGGGGTAACTCATACGGTCACGACCCGTGACACCACCACAGAATCCCTATCCACCCGGCCAACCGTCGTACCCCGGGCCGGGACAGCCGCAGTACCCGCAGACGCCGGGGCAGGGCTTTCCGCCTCCGGCACCGCAGACGCCGGGGCAGGGTTTCCCGCCCCCGGCCCAGCCGCAGTACATGGGCCAGCCGCCGGGCTACCCGCAGACACCGGGTCAGGGCTTCCCCCAGCAGCCCGGCTACCCGCAGCAGCCGGGTTTCTACCCGGCGGCCCCCGGGCTCTCCCAGCAGGAGCTGCAGGGCGCACCCCGCCCCAAGGCGGTGGACATCTCGTTCCTGATGTGGGTGGCCAACTTCGTGATCGGTGTGCTGAGCACCGTGATCGTCTTCGCTGCGAAGGACGCGATCATCGAAGCGACCATGCGCAGCTACGGTCTGGATCCCAACAGCGAGTTCGGCAGCGAGGTGGCCCAGCGGGCCCGGGAGGCGGCGGAACCCGGTGCCGGCAACTTCCTGTACCTGCTCCTGGTGGTCGCCTGGTTGGCGGTGGCGTTCCTCATGCGCTCCGGCCAGAACTGGGCCCGCATCCTGCTCACCGTGTTCGGTGGCCTGGGCTTGCTGCTCCAGCTGGTCGGCCTGGGCGGCCTCGGGGTCTACTTCTCCATCGGCGGGATCGGGGCGTTCCTCGGCCTGCTGCACATAGTCCAGCTCATCACCCTGATCGCCGGACTCGCCCTCATGTACGTCGGGGACGCCAACCGGTACTTCGCCAGCCGGTGACCGACGACGGAGACGCACGAGCGGTGTGCCGAGCCTGTCGCGCGCCCCGGACGAGCGGCGCGCGGCAGGCTTCGGTGTGTCCGGGGGAGTTCTGGCCGACACCGGGCGCCGCCCCGGCGCGGTACCGGTGGACCGAACCGCACCGGCGGCCTTAACGTGACGCAGTGACCTCAGCCCACGAACCGGACGAGCCGTCCGACGCGAACGGTGTCTCCGGGGGCGGCGCCGACCACGACGAACCACCGCACGCAGGCCCGCCGCGCGCGGTGGGCTACGCGGTGGGCACCTGGCTGGCCCTGGCGGTGTTCCTCCTGCTGCAGAACGTCCTGGTGTGGTTCAGCCGGAACGCCCTGGAACGCCTGCTGGTGGAGAGCGGACAGGTCCCCGTCGAGCAGGCCGCCGACGCGGCCTGGTCCGTGCTGGTGCAGACCACCGTCGTCACCCTGGCGTTCTCCGGGTTGTACATCTGGTTCGCGCTGATGCTGCGCCGCGGCCGACTGTGGGCGCGGACCGGACTCACCGTCGTCGGGCTGCTCCAGCTGTTCCTGGTGGTCGTGTCGGGTGGGCTCAGCCCGGTCGGCATGGTGGTCCTGCTGCTCGTCGTCGCGGGCACGGTCCTGCTGTGGCGCCGGCCCGTCACCGCATGGTTGGCCGAGGTGCACTCATGAGCACGGGTACGGGGAACGAGGAGCCCGAGTCCGCGGAGCTCGACGACCTGGCGGGCCCCGGGGAGCACGACGACGAACCGTTGCCCGTGCTGTACGCCGAGTCCGGCTCCAGCTGGTGGCCGGTGACGTGGGGGCCGGCGTTCGCCGTCGTCGGCCTGCTCGTGGAGTTCCTCACCGACGGCCCACGCCATCCCGTCGGATGGGCCCTGGTCGGGGGCGCGCTCACCGTGGCCGCGGTGGTGTGGACGCACGCGCGGCGCCGGGCGTGCTCGGTACGACTCACCCCCAGGGCGCTGCACCAGGGCCGGGAGCGGTTGCCCGTGCGATGGATCGCCGAGGTGGACGACGTGGGACCCCAGGTGGGCGCCCGGGTGCTGGGCGGAGGGTGGACCGAGCCGCGGGGCACCACCGCGCTGCCGTTGCGACTGCGGGACGGCTCCACGGTCATCGCCTGGGCGAGGGATGCCGATGCCCTGGCCGGGGAATTGCGTCGGCTGCTGAAGCACTGACCACCGGCGGACGTGGGAGCGTGGAGCGGTGAACACACGACGGACCCCTCTACCGGAGGAGCAGGCCTCCGGCTCGGGAGAGCTGTTGGACGCACTGGCGGCCCCCACCGGCACGTCCCCGGCGGCGTACCCCCACGTCCGGGAACTCCCGCGGGTCGTGGGACCGCGGCCGTGGTGGCGGGTGTTCGTGGCACTCGTCGAGGTCCTGGTGGCCGGACTGCTGGGTGCCGCCGCGGTGTGGGCGTGGCGCCACGGTGTGGTGGTCATCGAGTTCCCGGCCTGGCAGGACGGCGAACCGCCCCAGTCCGTCACCCGCTACCACGGGCAGTGGATCGGCAGTGCCGTCATCCTGGCCGTGCTGGCCTCGTTCGCCCTGCTGGACGCGGTGCGCCAGCTCGTCCAGCTCCGACGCGCCCGGTGACCGGCCCACCCGGCCCCGCCGGCCCGGCGGGTGACCGGAACGACATCCCTCGGGCGGTGGGGGTGGCGGCGCACGCCCGTCCCGACCTGTAACACTGGGCTGGTGACGGCCACCCCCGATACCGGAAGCACTGTCCAGACGGGGCGCACCTCCGCCTCCGCCGCACTGTTCGAGCACGCGAGCCGGGTCATCCCGGGCGGGGTCAACTCGCCGGTGCGTGCCTTCCGTGCGGTCGGCGGCACCCCACGGTTCATGGCCCGTGGTGAGGGCGCCTACCTGTGGGACGTCGACGGCAACCGCTACGTGGACCTGGTCTGCTCCTGGGGACCGATGATCCTGGGGCACGCGCACCCCGCGGTGGTGGACGCGGTGCAGCGGGCCGCCGGCGCCGGACTCTCCTTCGGCACCCCCACCGCGGGCGAGGTCGAGCTCGCCGAGGAGATCGTCGCCCGGGTCGCACCGGTCGAGCAGGTCCGGCTGGTCAACTCCGGCACCGAGGCCACGATGAGCGCCATCCGGCTGGCCCGTGGCTTCACCGGTCGGCGCAAGGTGATCAAGTTCTCCGGCTGCTACCACGGGCACGTCGACGCGCTGCTCGCCGACGCCGGCTCCGGAGTGGCCACCTTCGGCCTGCCCACCAGCCCCGGTGTCACCGGAGCCCAGGCCGTGGACACCCTGGTGCTGCCCTACAACGACCTCGACGCGGTGCGGGCCGCGTTCGCCGAGCACGGTCAGGACATCGCCTGTGTCATCACCGAGGCCGCGGCCGGCAACATGGGCGCGGTCGCCCCGATCGACGGGTTCAACGCCGGGCTGCGTGAGCTGTGCACCGAGCACGGTGCACTGCTGATCATGGACGAGGTGATGACCGGGTTCCGGGTGTCCCGGTCCGGCTGGTACGGCCTGGAGGGCGTGGCCGGCGACCTGTACACCTTCGGCAAGGTGATGTCCGGTGGCCTGCCCGCCGCGGCCTTCGGCGGCCGCGCCGACGTGATGGCCCACCTGGCCCCGTCCGGCCCGGTCTACCAGGCGGGCACCCTGTCCGGGAACCCGGTTGCGGTGGCCGCCGGCCTGGCCACCCTGCGCCACGCCACCGACGAGGTCTACCAGGCACTGGACCGCAACGCCCGGCGACTCGGCGGGCTGCTGACCGACGCGCTCACCGCCGCGGGCGTGCCACACCGCGTCCAGTACGCCGGCAACCTGGTCAGCGTGTTCTTCACCACCGACGAGGTGCGGGACTACGCGGGGGCCAAGGCGGCCCAGACCTGGCGTTTCGCCCCCTTCTTCCACGCCCTGCTGGAGCGTGGTGTGTACGCGCCGCCCAGCGCGTTCGAGGCGTGGTTCGTGTCCGCGGCGCTCGACGACGCCGCGTTCGAGACGATCGCCGAGGCGTTGCCGCACGCGGCGGCGGCCGCCGCCGCGGCCGAGGACCCGACATCGGGGAAGGAGTGAACGGATGACCCGCACGGTCGTCCACCTGCTCCGGCACGGTGAGGTGCACAACCCGGACGGCATTCTCTACGGCCGGCTGCCCGGGTTCCGCCTGTCCACCACCGGGGAGTTGCAGGCCAAGACGGTGGCCGAGTACCTGGCCGACCACGACGTGACGCACGTGGTCGCCTCCCCGCTGGAGCGGGCCCAGCAGACTGCCCGGCCCGTCGCCGAGGCCCACCGGCTGGAGGTCGCCACCGACGAGCGGCTCATCGAGGCGGCCAACGAGTTCGAGGGACTCAAGGTCGCGGTCGGGGACGGTGCCCTGCGCTCGCCGCAGCACTGGCCCAAGCTGCGCAACCCGTTCCTGCCGTCCTGGGGTGAGCCCTACCTGAGGATCGCGCACCGGATGCTGGCCGCGGTGCACCGGGCCCGGGCCGCGGCGGCCGGACACGAGGCGGTGTGCGTGTCGCACCAGCTGCCGATCTGGACGCTGCGCCGCTTCCTGGAGGGCCGGCGGCTGTGGCACGACCCGCGGCGCCGGCAGTGCTCGTTGGCCTCGCTGACCAGCCTGGTGTTCGAGGACGAGGAGCTGGTTCGGATCACCTACACCGAGCCGGCCGGCCAGACCGATCCGACGGTGACCGGGGCATGAGACACCGCCTACTCCCTGTGCTGCTGGCCCTGGTGACGGTGCTCGGGATGGCCGGGTGCAGCACCGGCACCGACGCGGTGGCGCAGGGCGGGACCTTCCAGTTCGTCGCGCCCGGCGGGCAGACCAGGATCTTCTACGATCCGCCCGCCGAGCGCGGCACCGTCGGTGAGCTCACCGGGGAGAGCCTCCTCGAACCGGGCCGGCAGGTCGGGCTGTCCGACTTCACCGGCCAGGTCGTGGTGCTCAACATCTGGGGCTCCTGGTGCGGTCCGTGCCGCGCCGAGGTCGACGACCTGCAGCGGGTCCACGAGCAGACCAAGGACTCCGGGGTGGCGTTCCTGGGTATCGCCGTCCGGGACAACCGGGACGCCGCGGCCGACTTCGTGCGCAACAACGGGGTGAGCTACCCGTCGATCTTCGATCCGGCCGCGCGCAGCCTGCTCGCCCTGCGCGGCTGGCCACCCAACGTGGTGCCCTCGACGATCGTCCTCGACCGGCAGCACCGGGTGGCCGCGGTGTTCCTCACCGAACTGTTGGACAGCGACCTGCTCCCGGTGGTGCAGCGGGTGGCCGCCGAGTCGAACTGACCGGAGCCGCGCGGTGCGCGGCAGGTCACGTTGGACCGGGGTCACAGCTGGTCACACAGGTGGAGTACGTACCGTGGATGCCGTGAACATCGCCGACCTGACCGTCTCGGGTCCGCTGCTGCTGGCGGCGGCCGTGGCGGCGTTGGCCGGTGCGGTCTCGTTCGCGTCCCCGTGCGTCGTCCCCCTGGTGCCCGGCTACCTGTCCTACCTGGCCGGACTGGTCGGGGCGGACACCCCGCCGGTGAGCGCCGAGGAGGCTGACCGGTCGGAACGGTCCCGGGCCGGGCGCTGGCGGGTCGCCGGGGCCGCCGCCCTGTTCGTGGCCGGGTTCACCACGGTGTTCACCGTGGTGCTGCTCGGCGTGGTCGGCCTGTCCGAGGCCCTGGTGCGCAACGAGCTGGTGCTGCAACGCGTCGGCGGGGTGCTGACCATCTTCATGGGCCTGGTCTTCGTCGGACTGGTGCCGGCGCTGCAGCGTGACGTCCGCCCGCACTGGGTGCCCCGGATCGGCCTGGTCGGGGCGCCGCTGCTGGGGGCGCTCTTCGGTCTGGGATGGACCCCCTGTCTGGGGCCGACGCTCACCGCGGTGGTGAGCGTGGCCGCCGGCACCGGTGGTGGCAACCTGCGTGGCCTGCTGCTGGTGCTGGCCTACTGTGCGGGCCTGGGCCTGCCGTTCGTGCTGCTCGCCCTGGGGGCGCGCTGGGCCCTGCGGGCGACCGGCTGGTTGCGCGGCCGCACCCGGGTGGTGCAGCTGGCCGGTGGGGTACTGCTGATCACGGTCGGCGTGCTCCTGGTGACCGGAATGTGGGGTGAGCTGGTGGCCTGGCTGCGCGGGCCCATCGCCGGATTCGAGACGCCGATCTGATGAGCCGCTCGAGAGCCCTCCTCGCCGCCGTGCGCAACACCTGGCGTGGCCTGACCGCCATGCGCACCGCGCTGCTGTTGCTGTTCCTGCTGGCCCTGGCCGCGCTGCCCGGCGCGCTGCTGCCGCAGTACTCGCTGAACGCCGGCAAGGTCAGCGAGTACAAGGCCGAGCACCCCACGCTGGGACCCCTGCTGGACCGGCTGGGGTTCTTCGACGTCTACGCCGCACCATGGTTCGCGGCGATCTACCTGCTGCTGTTCGTCTCGCTGATCGGCTGCCTGGTGCCGCGTACGGCCGAGTACGTCCGGCAGCTCCGGGGCCGTCCCAGCCTGGTGCCGCGCAACCTGTCCCGGCTGCCGCACCACGCCCGACGCACCCTCGACGCGGACCCGGACACCGTGCTGGAGCGGGCCCGGACCCTGCTGCGGGGCTGGCGGATCCAGGAGCGCACCGAGCCCGGCGGTGACGGCAGGCCCGAGGTACGCACGATCAGCGCCGAGCGTGGCTTCCTCCGCGAGGCGGGCAACCTGGTCTTCCACTTCTCGATGATCGGCCTGCTGGTGGGGCTGGCGATCGGCAAGCTGTTCGGCTACGAGGGCCAGGTCATCGTGATGGCGAACGGCTCGCAGTGGTGCAACTCGGCCCTGCTGAACTACGACTCGTTCCGGGCGGGACTGCGGGTGGACGGCACCGAGCTCACCCCGTTCTGCATCCGGGTGGACTCCTTCACGGGCCGTTACCTGCCGAACGGGCAGGCCGAGTCCTTCCACGCCGAACTGGCCTACCAGGCGGGGGAGGACCTGGACCAGAACCGCTGGCAGCCCTACGGTCTGGAGGTCAACTCCCCGCTGCGGGTGGCCGGGGACCGGGTGTACCTGCTGGGACACGGCTACGCCCCGGTGTTCACCGTGACCTTCCCCAACGGGGAGCAGCGCACCCAGGCGGTGCAGTGGCGTCCGGTGGACCTGCGCACCCTGTTGTCGGAGGGCGCGGTCAAATTCGACCCGCCGGGAGTGACCGATCCCGCGGAGCGGCGGCGCAACCAGCTCGCGATCACCGGGCTGTTCGCCCCCACCGCGGTGTTCCAGGGCACCGTCCTCAGCTCCGGATTCCCGACGCTGGAGGATCCCGCGGTCGCGGTGGACGTGCTGCGCGGGGACCTCGGCACCGACTCCGGGCGCAGCCAATCGATCTTCAGCATCGACCAGTCCATGGTGGACTCCGGCCGGCTGCAGCGGGTGGCCAGGGAGAACCTGCGCCCCGGCGAGGAGATCCGCCTCGACGACGGCACCACGGTCCGCTTCGACGGGGTGGAACAGTGGGTGTCCCTGCAGATCTCCCACGACCCTGGGCAGGGGTTGGTGCTGATCTCCGCCGTGGTGGTGATCGCCGGTCTCGGCGTGTCGCTGACCGTGAAACGCCGCAGGCTCTGGCTGCGCATCACCCCGGCCGGTGAAGGTGGGGAGCCGGGACGTACCGTGGTCGAGGTCGGCGGGCTCGCCCGCACTGACCAGGCCGGGTACGGCGAGGAGTTCACCCGGCTCGCCCGTGAACTGCTCGACACCACTCCGACCGCCCACGGCGGCCGGCGAGAACCACAGGACGTGCCCTGATGCCGGTCAACACGACGCTATCCGAGTACAGCGACCTCTCCTACGTCACCGCGATCGCGGTGTACGTGCTGGCCCTGGTGCTGCACGCCGCGGAGAACGCCTTCGGGCGCCGGGCCGTGCGCCGTGAGCGGCGCGCGGAGCTGGCCGCGGTGGGTGCGGGCGCGACCGCGGTGACCGGTGAGGACACGGTCGAGAAGGACCGGCCCGGTCGGGTGGCCGAACCCGTCGGACCTTCGCTGCCGGAACGGCTCGGTCGGATGGGCGTGGCCGTGACCGTGCTCGCCGTCCTGCTGCACCTGGCGTCCCTGGTGCTGCGTGGCCTGGCCACCAGCCGGGTGCCGTGGGGCAACATGTACGAGTACATCTCGGCGGTGTGCCTGACCGCGGTGGTGGCGTGGCTGGTGCTGCTGTTCCGCCAGGCCCGCGGTGACGCCCCGTCCGGTCAGCTGCGCCAGCTCGGCGCGTTCGTGCTGCTGCCGATGGTGCTGCTGCTGTTCCTGGCCGGCACGGTGCTCTACACCGAGGCCGCGCCGCTGGTGCCGGCACTGCGCTCGTACTGGATCGTCATCCACGTCTCGGCGGCCGTCATCGCCAGCGGTGTGTTCCTGGTGGCCGGGGTGGCCAGTGTGCTGTACCTGATGCGGGCCCGGTACGAGGCCGCCGGCCGGGAGGGCGGCGGGTTCGTCTCGCGGCTGCCCGAGGCGGCCGCCCTGGACCGGGTCGCCTACCGCACCACCGTGTTCGCCTTCCCGATGCTGACCTTCGGCATCATCGCCGGGGCGATCTGGGCCGAGGCCGCCTGGGGTCGTTACTGGGGCTGGGACCCCAAGGAGACCTGCTCCTTCATCGCCTGGGTGGTGTACGCCGCCTACCTGCACGCGCGGGCCACGGCCGGCTGGCGCGGGAACCGTGCGGCGTGGGTCAACATCCTCGGGTTCGCGGTGACGGTGTTCAACCTCTTCTTCATCAACCTGGTCACGGCCGGGCTGCACTCCTACTCCGGACTGAGCTGATCGGAGCACGGGAGCGTCCGCTCGGAGGGATCGGCGCAGGATTTGTGCCCCCCGCGTCGACCACACGGCAGAGTGACCGTTACGTTCGACACCGCCGGGGTGGTCTCGGCAGGTTCGTCAGGGAGGGGACGCCAGCGTGACCGGACGGTATGAGGAATCCGGGGGCCGCCAGGAGCAGTGGCAGCCCTCCGCCGGACAGCACGCGCACCAGCAGGTCGACCCGTCGACCTCCGGCGCCCACCAGGTGGGCGGGGGCACTTCCGGACCGTACCCGGTGGACACCTCCGGTCCACACCAGGTGGACGGAACGGCGTTCCACCAGCAGATGTCACCCGGTGATCCTGCGGTGTCCGGGCCGCACCAGGTGGGCGGGGGTCCCTCCGGGCCGTACCAGGTGGGTGGAGGCCCCTCCGGGCCGCACCCGGTGAGTGGGGGTCCGTCGGGCCCGTACCCGGTGGAGGTCTCCGGTCCCTACCGGGTCGACCCGTCCACCTCCGGGCCCTACCCCGTCGAGGGTGCTCCGTCCGGGCCGTACCAGGTGGCGCAGCAGGTTCCGCCGGCCGGGTACCCCCAGCAGATGCCGCAGCAGCAGGTGGTGCGGCCACAGCACGAGCTGTCGTCGAAGCAGCTGATCAAGCAGAGCAAGCGGCCACCGCAGTCCGGATGGCGTCGGGTCGTCTACCTGGCCAGCGGCAAGCTGATCAACCTGGGGGAGAGTCCGGCCGACCTGCGGCGCCGGGAGCTGATCGCCCGGATCAACCAGCCGCTGCACGGGTGCTACAAGATCGCCATGCTGAGCCTGAAGGGCGGGGTGGGCAAGACGACGACCACCACCACGCTCGGCTCGACGTTCGCCTCGCTGCGCGGTGACCGGGTGATCGCGGTGGACGCCAACCCGGACCGGGGCACCCTGGCGCAGAAGATCCCGCTGGAGACGACGGCGACGGTGCGGCACCTGCTGCGCGACGCCAGTCGGATCCGCCGCTACAGCGACATCCGCGCCTACACCTCGCAGGGGCCGAGCCGGCTGGAGGTGCTGGCCAGCGACCAGGACCCCGCGGTGTCCGAGGCGTTCAGCGAACAGGACTACCGGCGGACGGTGGAGCTGCTGGAGCAGTTCTACACGATCATCCTCACCGACTGCGGCACCGGCCTGATGCACTCGGCGATGAAGGGGGTGCTGGACAAGGCGGACTCGCTGGTGATCGTCTCGTCCGGCTCGGTCGACGGCGCCCGCAGTGCCTCGGCCACCCTGGACTGGCTCAACGCGCACGGCTACCAGGAGCTGGTCTCCCGTTCCGTCGCGGTGATCAACTCGGTGCGACCGAAGTCCGGGAAGGTCAACCTGGACAAGCTGGCGCAACACTTCGCCACCCGGTGCCGGGCGGTGTGTCGCATCCCGTTCGACCCGCACCTGGAGGAGGGGGCGGAGATCGAGCTGGACCGGCTGGCCCCGGAGACCCGGATGGCACTGCTGGAGTTCGCGGCCACGGTGGCCGACGACTTCCCGCGGGTCAGCGGCCACTGAGGCCACGGCGAGTGCCCCTCCGGCTCACCGGCCGGCGGGGCACTCCGCGTCTTGGCACGGCTCAGCCTTCCTCGGTGTCCTTGTCCTGACGCCGTACCCGCTCGTCCAGGCTACGCAGGAACTCCGGGTCGTCGTCCGGGGCCACCGGACGGTACTGGGGCCGTTGCTGGAACTGGGGGCCGAAGGCCCGCCACAGCAGGACGGCGACGGTGATGGCACCGATCGCAGCGAGCAGGTACAACACCGGCGCACCTCCCTAGGGGTTTACTGCAGGTTAGCTCTTCCCCGAAGGGTTGGAACCGACCCGTGGCGGCACACACGGGTTCTGCAGCGACTCGTCCCGGAAGCGGCGCCGTGAAATCACCCACCCGGTGGAACGCCGGGTGGGGCGGAGCGGGCGGTCAGTTGATCCGCGAGGTCGCCTCGGTGGTCAGCTGGGCCAGCAGGGCCTGCACCTCCGACTCGCGGAACCGGCGGTGACCGCCCGGAGTGCGGATGGAGCCGATACGGCCCGCGATCGCCCAGCGCGTGACGGTCTTGGGGTCCACCCGGAACAGCGCGGCCACCTCGCCCGGAGTGAGCAACCGGTCCTCGCTCCGCTGCCTGCTCTTCTCGGGAGCGGTCACAGCCGACCTCCTCACACCACGATCACCCGGAAACACCGTCTCGGGTGTGCGATTCGATCCAGTTCGTCCTCCGCATCGTGACAGCCGGGCCGCCGGGTACTCGAACGCTTGGCTCCAGGTAAAGGGTAGGTAAGGGACGAAAGGTGCGCACCGGGCATGGCGGGTGCACTGTGACGGGGCACCGGAGCACAGGGGGGAAACACAGGTCACACTTACCGCCATGGACGCTGTGGATCGCCGGATCATCGCGGCACTACGGGCCAACGGCCGTGCCACGTATGCCGAGCTCGGGCGTCAGATCGGGTTGTCCGCGTCGGCCGTGCACGAGCGGGTGGGCAAGCTCGAGGCGGCCGGGGTGATCACCGGATACCACGCGGTGGTCGACCCGCGGGCTGTCGGCCTGGGCGTCACCGCACTGGTCGGCATCCAGCCCACGGACACGGGGGACGACGACGAGATCGCGGCCGCGCTCGCCGAACTGCCCGAGGTGGAGTCCTGCTACGCGGTGGCCGGTGACGAGGCGTTCGTGGTGAAGATCCGCGTCCCCACGGTGGACGAGCTGGAACGGTCGCTGGGACGGTTGCGCCGGATCGAGGGTGTGGCACGGACCCGGACCACCGTGGTGCTCTCCACCCGGTTCGAGGGACGACCGCACACCCCGGACTCGGTGCTCCCCGGGTCCTCGTCCACCGAGACGTGAGCCTTCCGACCTGACGGTCCCGTGGTCCGGTCGGACGCGTAGCCTGACATGACGTGGCCGCTGACGACATGCGTGGAACACCGCAGGACCCCGTGCAGGCAGGAGGCGCCACCACCGGTGGCTCCCTGGCACGTGACCTGGTGTTGTACACCCTGGGCCGGCTCGCCATGATCGCCGTGGTCGCGGCCGTGCTCCTGGTGGCGCGGGTCCCGCTGCTGGTGGCGCTCGCCGTGGGCGTCGTCGTGGCGTTGCCCCTCTCGCTGGTGGTGCTGCGCACCCTGCGGGTCCGGGTGGCCACCGGACTGGCCGAGCGGAGCGCCCGGCGTCGTGCCGAGCGGGAACGACTGATGGCCGAGCTGCGCGGTACGACCGAGCCCGAGGACCTCTGACACGTGGCACGAGGCGTGGAGCGGTGACCGGCCGTCCGCCGGGCGGCGCCGGCGAGGACCGTCGACGAGGACCACTGATCCGGCGCCGCGACCGAGTCCCCGTCCGCGCGGGGACGGTTAGGCGATGACCACGCAGTTGTTGCCGGAACGGTGGTCCGCGTCCTCGTCGTCGAACCAGCGTCCGTCGGACCCGAGATAACGGAACTCCAGCGCCTGCCCCGGAGGGACCACCACCGTGGCGGACCGGGTGCCGTTGCTGCGTCGGCGCAGCACGTGCCTGCCCGGAGTCCACTCGTTGAAGCACCCCACGACGCTCACCGGACCGTCCGGCTCGTCGGCCGGCAGGACGAAGGTGATGCGCACCCGACCGTCTCGCTCCTGCACCTTGCGGATCACGGGTTTCCTCTCCAGCACGTCCACTGCGAACCAGACGAGGCCATGCTGTCCGACCTGCGGCGGACCGGCAGAGGGAGCACGGGGAATCCACCGGCTCGGATGACCACCGACGAGGGGGAACCGGCAGGGGACGAGGGCCGTAAGCTGGCTGCTCGTGCAGATAGACCGGTGCTGCGAGGCGACGAGGGACTGGGTGGCCGAGGCCGTGCGCATCATCGAGGCCGACGCCAATCGCAGTGCCGACACCCACCTGCTGCGCTACCCGCTTCCCCCGGAGTGGGGGATCGACCTCTACCTGAAGGACGAGTCGACCCACCCCACCGGCTCGCTGAAGCACCGTCTGGCCCGCTCGCTGTTCCTGTACGCGATCTGCAACGGCTGGATCGTCGAGGGCACCCCGGTCATCGAGGCCTCCTCCGGCTCCACCGCGGTGTCCGAGGCCTACTTCGCCCGCCTGCTGGGTCTGCCGTTCATCGCCGTGGTGCCGCGTTCCACCAGCAGGGAGAAGATCGAGCTCATCGAACGACAGGGCGGCCGCTGCCACTTCGTGGACGAACCCGGTGCCATCTACGAGGAGTCCCGTCGGCTGGCCCAGGAACTGGGCGGCCACTTCATGGACCAGTTCACCCATGCCGAGCGGGCCACCGACTGGCGGGGCAACAACAACATCGCCGAGTCGATCTTCGAGCAGATGGCGATGGAGCCGCACCCCGAGCCGCATTGGATCGTGGTCGGCGCCGGCACCGGCGGTACCAGCGCCACGATCGGCCGCTACGTCCGCTACCGCAGGTACCGGACCCGGCTGGCGGTGGTGGACCCCGAGCACTCGGTGTTCTTCGACGCCTGGCGGGACGGCCGTGCCGACCGGACCGGTTGCCGGGGATCCCGTATCGAGGGCATCGGGCGTCCCCGGGTGGAACCGTCGTTCGTCGGGCAGGTGATCGACCGCATGATCAAGGTGCCCGACGCGGCGTCAATCGCCACCATCCGCTACGTCGAGCAGGTGCTGGGCCGTCGGGTCGGCGGTTCCACCGGCACCAACCTCTGGGGCGCCTTCCAGCTGGTCGCGGAGATGCGACGCGCCGGTCTCCGGGGCAGCGTGGTCACCCTGCTCTGCGACGGCGGCGAGCGCTACCAGCACACCTACTACGACGACGCCTGGGTCGCGGCGGAAGGCCTGGACCTGGCACCCCATCGCGACGTACTCGAGCACTTCCACCGCACCGGAGAGTGGCCGGCGGACGCCTGAGGCCCGTACCGACGCCCGAGCGGCCGATACCGATTCGGTATCTCTTTATTCGGTCAGTAACGACGAATGGAACTGTCCGGCCAGTAACGCGCGTCAGAGGTGGGCCAGAGGGCCTGATCGTCACAGGAGGTGTTCATGAGTGAGCTGCGAGTGCAGCCGGAGGAGCTGCACTCCTACGCCGGTTACCTGGACCAGGTGGCAGGCCAGTTCGACACCATCCGCCAGTTCGTGCGCGAGAAGGCGTGCGACAAGTCCGGATTCACCGGTGTGCTCACCCTGCTGCAGCCGGCGGTGGACCTGGTCGGGGGCCTGTTCGAGCACACCCTCGACTTCGGTCAGCAGCGCATGCAGGCGACGGCGGAGGGCGTGCGGAAGGACGCGCAGAACTTCGAGCAGATCGAGCAGGCCAACGCGGCTCTGCTCCAGCAGCTCGTGAGCGTGCTCTCCGAGGTGCCGGTCGGGGCGGTGACGCGGTGACCACTGCGTACGCGGACAAGGAGTCGGTCGGCGACGTCCTCACGGTGAACGAGGCCACCGGTGAGGGGCTGAAGGCCGCCATCGAGAACATGGGCTGGGAGGTCCAGGCGGTCAACTGGGTCTTCGAGCAGGTCACCGGCGAGAACCTCGTGCAGGCCATCATCGCGCCGATCACCGGTGACTTCGAGAAGGTGCGGGTCAACGCGGAGGCGTGGCGCGCCGTGGGGGCGGCGATGGACACCATCGCCACCAACCTCTCGCACAACGTGGCGCTGGTCCGGGACAACTGGTCCGGGACCGCCGCGCTGGCCCACGAGGCGTTCATCCAGACCGCGTGGCGTGGCGGCCTGTTCGTGGAGAAGCAGGTCGCCGAGCTCATCGCCCGGGGCTTCGACAAGGTCGCCGACGGCTCGCAGAAACTCGCCGAGCAGGCGCTGCGTCTCATCGAGTACCTGGTCCGCAGGCTCGTGGACGCCGCGGCCAAGGTGTGGATCCCGGCCTACGGCTGGGTCAAGGCCGCCGAGCTGGTCTGGGACGCCTACCAGATCTACCAGCGCATCGTGCGGATCATCGAGGCGATCCAGCAGCTCGTCGAGTCGGCCAAGGGGCTGATGGAGTCGCTGCAGGGCATCAAGTCCGCCCTGAGCGAGATCAAGGACGTCAACAGCGTCTCCGACGTCATCAACATCGCCATGGACGTGAAGGACAACGTCCAGAGCGCCCAGGAGCAGATCACCGCGATCGGGGACAGCGTGAACACGATCCGGGACGACGCGACGGGTCTGCGCAACGACGCCAGGGAGATGCGCAACGACGCCCGGGACCTGCGCAACCATCTCCGCAGCAACGGCAACACGAACTCGAACGAACCGGCCACCTCGTCGACCGCTCCCTGAGCGGACCCGGTGACATCCCATCGACGACGGACGACCCGGAAGGTCCATACTCATGCCTGATCACACCGACCAGTCCTGGAAGAACGCGCGTATCCGAGAGGCGGAGGCCGCACTGGACGCCGCCACCGCGCGGGCTGACGAACTGGTCAGGGAGCTACGGGAGCTGCGGCTGCCCGAGCACCAGCCCACGGACACCGCAGACGTGGCCCGGCAGCTCGAGGAGGCGGCGCGCCGCCCGGACGCGCCCCCGGAGCTGCGTGCCATGGCCCGCAAGGTGGAGACCGGCGCGTTCACCTGGCAGGACGTGGTCGAGGGACGTGCCGCCCACGACCCGGACGTGCAGCGTGCCCAGGAGGCCAACATGGCCCGGCTGCGTCGCTCCTTCCAGCTCCTGCAGGAGGGACACAGCCCGGACGAGGTGCTGGAGGCCGAGCAGTACAACGAGCGGGGCCACCGCGACGACGACGACGAGGGTGGTTTCCTGCGCAGCAGCTGGTGAGGCGGCGGGCGGCCGGCAGAGCGCCGGCCGCCCGTCCTCCGGTGTGAACGTCCGTAGTAGAGGGGGAGAGGTGGAGGTCAACAGGATCCTCAAGCGGGTGAACGGGCTCGGCCTGGGGATGTTCTGTCTGGCCATCCTGCTGCTGTTCGGGGTGGTGGGGGTGTACGCGGCCGCGGGTTTCAGCGGGGACGTGCTGGCCGCCGAGCAGCCCCAGCAGGAGAAGCGCAACCGGAACACGGCCTACCGGTGGGTCGGTGGCCAGGACCTGGTCCTCACCCCGCTGCGCCGGTCGGCGCCGGCCAACTGTCTGGTGCAGCCGGACGAGGGGCAGGAACGGGACTTCACGGTGCCCGAGGAGGGCGCCCGCTACACCCCGGTCGAGGCGTGGTTCGACGGGCCGGCCACCATCACCTGCACCGAGAGTGTCAAGGTCCGGGCGGGGGCCGACGCCAGCTTCTACGAGCTGGCCTTCTCCGCCGCGTTCCGGTACGGGGGGCCCGTCATGGTGCTGGTGCCGGTGGTCGTGGGGGTCGTCTTCGGCATTCGACGTCAGCCGAGCTGAGCGATCGGGGGTACCGCGGCCCGGCGTCGAGGCAGCATGATCCTCGAGGAGGAGCCGGGTACTCCCGCCCGGCTCGGGCAACGAAGGGGGCAAGGATGAGCGGCTCCTGGAAGACCCCGGGGATTCTCGCGGCCGAGGAACGCCTGAACCGGACCGTCGCCGGGATGGACCAGACGTTGGAGCGGATCCGGCAGCACGCCGACGCACTCCGCGAGGCCGTCGCCCGGCAGGAGGCGGCCCGGACACGGGGGCCGGTGCCGGAACAGCCGGTGCGCAACGAGCCCCGCTACACCGAGGTCGAGGAAGAGCCGCGCAGTTTCCTGCAGGACAGCTGGTGACCTATCCGGGACAGTCGGTGACCGTTTCCCGTAGGAGCCCCATGGTGGGACGTCAGCGGTGGCTGGCCGCCCTGCTCGGGGCGCTCGCGGTGGGGTCCTTCCTCTGCGGCTCCCTGCTCTTCCTGTGGACGACGTTCGTCGAGGTGCAGATCGGCGGCACCATGGAGAGCGCGCCGTCCTACCGCTGGAGCGGCGAGTCGCCGTTGGTGCTGGAGACGTACGCCGACCGCCCGGTGACCTGTCGCATCCAGCCGGAGCACGGGGAGACCCGGGAGGTCACGGTGCCCGAGGACTGGTGGCTGCTCTTCTCCGGGCACCTGCGTGTCGAGCCGTGGTTCACCGGCCGGGCCGAGGTGGAGTGCCCGATGGACGAGGCCGTGTGGGTCTGGGAGGGCCGGCAGGCGCGTCTGCGGGACGTCGTCAACTCCTCGATGTTCGTCGTCGGGGTGCCCTCGCTCGTGGTGGCACCCCTGGCGGGAGTGATCGGACTGGCCCTCCGGTCCCGCCGCCCTGCGGTGCGCGTCTCGCCGTGATCAGTCCAGGGCCAGGGCGGCGGCGGTGGCGGCCGACCACACCAGCATGGCCAGCCCGGTGTCCCGCAGTACCGGGATCAGTCGGCGGCCGGTCGCACCACGCAGCACCCGGCGCAGCGCCGGCAGCACCAGGACGGCCCCCAGGAAACCGAGCAGGGCCAACGGCTTGCGCAGCCCGAGCAGCGTGGTGAACAGGAACGGCACCACGACGAGCGCGGTGTAGAGCGTGCGGGTGTCCCGGTCACCGAGCATCACCGCGAGGGTGCGCTTGCCCGACGCGGTGTCCGTGGGAATGTCCCGCAGGTTGTTGGCGACCAGCACCGCGGCGGAGAACGTGCCCACACCCACGGCGGCCCCGACCGCCGAGCCGGTGAACTGCCCGGTCAGCACGTACAGCGTGCCCAGCACCGCGACCGGGCCGAAGAACAGGAACACCGCCACCTCGCCCAGGCCGGCGTAGCCGTAGGGGCGTTTGCCGCCGGTGTAGAACCAGGCGGCGGCGATGCAGACCGCACCGACACCCAGCAGCCACCAGTGGCCGGTGACGACCACCAGGGCCAGACCGGCCGCCGCGGCGAGGGCGAAACACACCAGTGCCGCGAGGAGCACCTTCTTCGGACGCACCAGGCCGGAGCCGACCAGGCGCAGTGGTCCGACCCGCTGGTCGTCGGTGCCCCGGATGCCGTCCGAGTAGTCGTTGGCGAAGTTCACCCCGATGATCAGGGCGAGCGCCACCGCCTGGGCGAGCGCCGCCTGCCACCAGGGGAACTCGCCGACACCGAGTGCGGCGCCGGCGCCCACCAGAACCGGGGCGATGGCGTTGGGCAGGGTGCGGGGCCGCGCCCCCTCGATCCACTGCGCGACGGTGGCCATGCCCCCATCCTGCGACACCGCCCCACGTCCCCGTACGCGTGGGTGCCCGGCCCCACACCGCGTCGGCGGGCGGAGCCGGGCAACCCGGAGCGGGATCAGCAGCTCGGAGCCGAGGAGACGCCGGACACGTACGCCTTGGACACGTACTTGCCGCTGCTGATCCGGTACCAGATGTTCGAGGTACCCAGGTAGCCGGAGACGCTCTGCCCGGTCACCTGGCACTCGACCCGGACCTTGGCGTAGTTGGCCGCCAGACCCACCTGGGAGTAGCTGGTGCTGGGCCCGCTGCGCACGTTCAGCGGGTCACCCGCGGTGCGGACCTGGCCGAAGGTGCCGGTGCCGGTCCACAGGTAGGTCACCGTCACCCAGGCGTTGTTGGTGAGCTTCAGACCGTCCCAGAAGGTGCCGTCGGCCAGGTCGATACCGGCCGGGTTGAGCACGGTGCGGCCGAACTGGTCCTTGCCGCCGTTGTAGCCGTTCTGGTAGGCGGCCTGCGCCTCCGGCTTGCCCTGCGGCAGGTCCTTCCACATCTCCCGGGTGGACGACGGGTTCCAGTAGTCGTCCTTGGTGTTCCACGGGCCGACGTCCCACACCGGGGCCCACTCACAGCGACCGTTGCTGGCGCAGACCTGGACGCTGTACTCGCCGTTGTTCTTGGAGGACAGGCCGCGGCGCGAGGGCAGGGCCACGAAGTGGTCCCGCTCCTTGATCACGTGTCCGTTGGCGGTGGTTCCACCGACCAGTCCCTCCCGGGTGGCGAAGACCTGGTAGGACAGCGGTGCGGCCATGGTGCCGGCGCTGCTGTGGGCGGTGGGGACGGAGTCGGCGCTCAGGGTGAGCCGGCTCAGCTCCGGGCCCTCGCTCCCGGGCGCTGCGCTCAGCATCGCCCGGACCTGCACCCGCGTCGTCGGTTCCGGCAGCACCGCGGGGGCGTCCGGGCGGATCTCGGTCCACTCGGTCCAGTTGCCGTCGGCCCGCAGACCACGCACGTCGATCGCCAGCTCCGCCGCGGGCGGAACCATGCTGGAGACCTCGGCGCTGATGCGGTTCACCGGCCGGTCGAGCTGCCGTTCGGGCAGCACCAGCATCCCTAGGCGTTCTCCGTTGCGGATGCTGGCCGGCGAGTCGTTCCCGGGGGCGAGCCGAACGACGCCGTCCGTGCTGACGACGCCGCTGTCGTCGGCGTCCACGACGGACAGGTCGGCGGTCCACTGCGGACTCCCGTGCGGGGCGGCTGCGGCGGTCGGCGACACGGGCAGGGCCACCGCGGCGGCGCACACCGCCGCACCGACCACCGTGCGGGTCCACTTCGACCGCCTCCGAGTGACTAACGAAGACATGGCCGAACTCCACTTCCTCGGATGTGCGGCGCGACCGGGCGGACCGCTGCAGGGGTATCGCACATCCGATCAGCTCGTTCAGCGAAACCCGCTGGTAGTTAGAAGTCAACCAACAGCGGACTACTGACGGAAAAATGGTGACGTCCGGTGGGAAAAGGGGCAAACTGAACGGAGTACTCCGTGATCGACCTGTTGGTGGATTACCCCGAACGGTGAAGCAAAGACCGGAGTTGTCGCCGATCCACCTTTCCGGGGCCCCGGAGCGGCAGACTGTCGAAGAAACGAATCACCTTGGGCACCGCCGCCACACCGACCCCCTCCCGCACGGCGGCGCACAGCTCCTCGACCGCCGGCGGTGACCCCGGGTCGGACGGCACCACCGCGGCGGCCACCGCCTGACCCCACTCGGGATCGGCCACCCCCACCACGCAGGCCTCCAGCACCCCCGACGCGGCACAGAGCACCCGCTCCACCAGCACCGGTGCCACCTTCACCCCACCGGTGTTGATCACGTCGTCGGTGCGGCCCAGCACCTCCCACCGACCGTCCTCGGTCCGGCGCCCCAGATCACCGGTGCGGAACCAGCCGGAACGGAACACCTGCGCGGTGGCATCCGGGCACCCGCGGTACCCGCGGGCCAGCATCGGCCCGGACAGCTCGATCCGTCCCGTGTCGGACCCCGGCTGCCGCTCGGTCAGCCGCACCCGCACCCCGTCCAGTGGCACCCCGTCGTAGACGCAGCCGCCGGCGGTCTCGCTCATGCCGTAGGTGGTGACCACCCGCACCCCCGCCGCCTCGGCCCGTCGCCGCAGCGTCGGTGGCGTGGCCGCACCACCCAGCAGCACGGCGTCGAACTCGCGCAACGCCGCCAGCCCGGGCCCACCCGCGGCGACCAGTCGAGCCAGCTGGGTGGGCACCAACGAGGTGTAGTGCCGCCCCGGCCGGGCCAACACCTCCTCCGCCGCACGGGCGAAGGTCTCCGGTCGGAACCCCCGGCGTGCGTCCAGCACCCCGGGAACCGAACCGGCCCGCAGCGAACGGAGCAGCACCTGCAACCCCGCGACGTGTCGGGCAGGCAGAGCCAGCAGCCAGTGCCCCGGACCACCCAGCCGGGCGTGCGTGGCGTCGGCTGAGGCGTACAGGGCGGACGTCGACAGCAGCACGCCCTTGGGCTCCCCGGTCGACCCGGAGGTGGCCACCACCACCGCCGTCGGGTCGTCCGCGGCGTCCTCACCGGGGCCCAGCGGCTCGTCCACACGCAACGCGGTGGCCAGACGGCGTGCCTCCGCCAGCTCGGCCGAGTCCGCCGTCCGGCCGCCGGGCACCGGCAGCAACGCCGGCCCGGTCCCGTCCAGCGCGCGTTCCAGGTCGCCCAACAGCTCCAGCACGGCCGGGCCGGTGGGCACGGGCCACGGCTGCAGCTTCCGGGCCGACATCAGTAGTACCAGGGGAAACGGGACCAGTCGGGCTCACGCTTCTCCAGGAAGGCGTCCCGCCCCTCGACCGCCTCGTCGGTCATGTAGGCCAGGCGGGTGGCCTCCCCGGCGAAGAGCTGCTGGCCGACCAGCCCGTCGTCGACCAGGTTGAACGCGTACTTGAGCATCCGCTGCGCGGTCGGCGACTTGCGGTTGATCTCCCGCGCCCACTCCAGCGCGGTGGCCTCCAGCTCGGCGTGCGGCACCACCGCGTTGACCGCACCCATCCGGTGCATCTCCTCGGCGGTGTAGGTGCGGCCGAGGAAGAAGATCTCCCGGGCGAACTTCTGACCCACCATGCGCGCCAGGTACGCCGAGCCGTAACCGCCGTCGAAACTGGCCACGTCGGCGTCGGTCTGCTTGAACCGGGCGTGCTCGGCGCTGGCCAGGGTCAGGTCGCACACCACGTGCAGGCTGTGCCCGCCACCGGCGGCCCACCCCGGCACCACGGCGATCACGATCTTCGGCATGAACCGGATCAGCCGCTGCACCTCCAGGATGTGCAGCCGCCCGGCCCGCGCCGGGTCGATGGTGTCCGCGGTCTCCCCCTCGGCGTAGCGGTAGCCGTCACGGCCCCGGATGCGCTGGTCGCCGCCCGAGCAGAACGCCCAGCCACCGTCCTTGGGGGAGGGGCCGTTGCCGGTGAGCAGCACACACCCCACGTCCGGGGTCATCCGGGCGTGATCCAGGGCTCGGTACAGCTCGTCCACGGTGTGCGGACGGAACGCGTTGCGCACCTCGGGACGGTTGAACGCGATCCGCACCGTGCCCTGGTCCACCGCCCGGTGGTAGGTGATGTCGGTGAACTCGAACCCCTCCACCGGTTTCCACGCGGTGGGGTCGAACAGCTCGGAGACCTTGGGTGGTGCGGTCGCGTCGTCCATGGGTGCGAGGATAGGTCGGTGCCGTCGACCGTCATCGTCCGCCACCGTCGAGGTGGGGTGTGAACCCGTCCACCGCCCAGGCCCGGGTGCTCGTCGACGAGCTGGTCCGCAACGGTGTCCGGCACGTCGTGCTCAGCCCCGGCTCCCGTAACGCCCCCCTGTCCTTCGCCCTGCACGAGGCCGCCGTCGCCGGCCGGATCACGCTGCACGTGCGTATCGACGAGCGCAGCGCCGGCTTCCTCGCCCTCGGCCTGGCCCGGGGGCTGACACACCGGCCGGGGTGCCGCGGCCTGGTCGCCGTGACCTGCACCTCCGGTACGGCGGTGGCGAACCTGCACCCCGCGGTGCTGGAGGCCCAGCACGCGGGCCGGCCGTTGCTGCTGCTCACCGCCGACCGTCCCTCCGAGCTGGTCGGCACCGGGGCCAACCAGACGGTGCGACAGAGCGGCCTGTTCGGCCCCGAGGTGGCCGTGGTCGACTTCCCGGTGGCCGAGCGACGCGCCGGGCAGAACGCGGTCTGGCGTGGGCTGGTGTGTCGGGCGGCGGCCCTCGCGGCCACCGGTCGACCGGTACAGGTCAACCTGCCGTTCCGGGAACCGCTGGTGCCCGACTCCGACCCGGAGTGGCCCGAACCGCTGGATGGCCGGGCGGACGGGCTGCCGTGGACCACGGTGCACCCGCCGGGTGGGACCGTGGTTCCGTCCGGGGACGACCGGACGGACCACCTGGGCCCACGCACCGTGGTCGTGGTCGGCGACGCACCCGCGCACCTGGTGCGCCCCGCCGGGCTGCTCGCCGCCCGGGCCGGCTGGCCGGTGATCGCCGAGCCCACCGGCGCGGCCGGTGCGGTGGAGGCGGGTGCCCTCGTGCTGCAACACGGTGCGCTGCTGCTCGCCGCGGGCCCCCTGCCCGAGCCGCTCCGCCCGGACGCCGTGCTGGTCGTCGGCCGGCCGACCCTGTCCCGCGGGGTGCAGCGCCTCCTGCGCGAGACCCCGGTGGTGCACGTGGTGGGAGACCCCACCGCCTGGGTCGATCCGCAGCACGTCGCCGCGCACGTGTCGTCGTGGAGCGGCTTCCCGTTCCCCACCGACGAACCGGGGAGCGGTTCCGGGGACGGTCCTGCCGTGCGGCGTGACCCGGCGTGGGCTCGGGACTGGGCCGCCGCCGACGCCGCCGCGGCGTCCACCGTGGACCGGACGCTGGCTACCGAGCCGTGGCCCACCGGGCTGCACGTGGCCCGTGACCTGGTGGCCGCGCTTCCTCCGCGTTCCGTGCTGTTCCTCGGCTCGTCCAACCCGGTGCGCGACGTGGATCTGGTGGGTGCCCGGCGCGGCGACCTGCTCGTGCTGGCCAACCGGGGTGTCGCCGGGATCGACGGCACGGTCTCCAGCGCCATGGGCGCGGTGCTCGGGGCACGGGAGGTCGACGGGCGACTCGGCGCCGGCTACGCGCTGCTGGGTGACCTGACCTTCCTCCACGACACCAACGGACTGCTGCTCGGACCGGGCGAGGTGCGACCGGACCTGGCGATCGTGGTGGTCAACGACGACGGTGGCGGGATCTTCTCCCTGCTGGAACAGGGGGCGCCCGAACACGCGACCGTGTTCGAGCGGGTGTTCGGCACCCCGCACGGCACGGACCTTGCGGCACTGTGTGCGGCCCACGGGGTGCCACATCGGACGGTCGGGAGCCGGGAGGAATTCCTCGACGCCCTGCGCCCGGCCCCCGGGCTGCGCGTGATCGAGGTGCGGACCGGACGTGATCGAATTCGTGATCTGCACACGAAGTTGCGGGAGGCCGTACGCGCCGCGGTACGACGGGAAATTCCCCAAAACCGCACCCTTGAGTGACCTGCTTCCCACCGCCGGTGAATTCCGGGACGCGTCTTCCTGTGGCTACGGTCGGTTATCCGCCTTTCACAGGGAGGTGCGGCACGTGACCGTCCGGCGCACGATCCGTCTCATCACGGCAGCGGCCTGCGCAAGCGCCGTGCTGCTCGCCTCGCCCGCTTTTGCCGGTGCCCAGCCGGGATCATCGGGAATCGGTGATCCCTATTTCCCCGAGGACGGCAACGGCGGGTACAACGTCGTGCACTACGACATCGAACTGCGTTACCAGCCACAGAACGACAATCTGTGGGGCCGGACCACGATCCGTGCCCAGGCCACCCAGGACCTGAGCCGGTTCAATCTCGATTTCGCACTCAGGACCACCGCGGTTCGGATCAACGGCGTCACCGCCTCCTACAAGCAGCGAGGCAAGGAACTGGAGATCACCCCGGCCTCGCTCCTGCCCAACGGCAGCCCGTTCCTGGTGACCGTCGAGTACTCCGACACGCCGTCGAACGTGCAGGTGGACGGTGAGACCATGTGGCGGCGCACCCCGACCGGGGCGCTGGCCGTCGGTGAGCCGCACATCGCCGCCTGGTGGTTCCCCAGCAACGACCATCCCCGGGACAAGGCGACCTACGACATCGCCGTGACGGTGCCCGAGGGAGTCGAGGCGGTGTCCAACGGACTTCTCGTCGGGACGTCCACCTCGGACGGTTGGACCCGCTGGGCCTGGCGCACCACCAAACCGATGGCCACCTACCTGGCCTTCCTGGCGATCGGCCAGTACCAGATACGGCTGAGCAGCGGCCACCGGGGACAACCGATGGTCACCGCCTACGCCGAGGGGCTGGGTGACGTGCTCGAGTCGGCGGTGGAGAGCGTCGAGCGCACCCCCGAGGTGCTGGACTTCCTCGCCGCCCTGTTCGGCGAGTACCCGTTCGAGGCGCAGGGCGGGGTGGTGACGGCCGAGGAGCTCGAGTACTCCCTGGAGACCCAGACCCGGCCCGTCTACAGCCGCAGCTCCTTCGCGGAGGGCGCCGACCCGTACGTGATGGTCCACGAGCTGGTCCACCAGTGGTTCGGCAACTCGGTGTCGCTGTGGAGCTGGGAAGACATCTGGCTCAACGAGGGGTTCGCCACCTACGCGGAGTGGCTGTGGTCGGAGGTGCACGACGAGGGCAGCGCGCAGGAACTCTTCGAGGCGGAGTACTGGGACAGGTTCGACGACGAGGAGTTCTGGGACGTGCTGCCGGGTGATCCCGGGCCGTACGACCTGTTCCACGAGGCGGTTTACCAGCGTGGGGCCATGGCGCTGCACGCGCTGCGCAACGAGGTCGGCGACGAGCGGTTCCTGGACATTCTGCGTTCCTGGGCCCTGCGCCACCGGTACGGGAACGGCACCACCGGGGAGTTCATCGAGCTCGCCGAGTACCTGGCCGAGCAGGACCTGGGCGACCTGTTCGAGACCTGGCTGTACACCCGGGGTCGGCCGGAGGTCGAGCTGGAGACCGAGGAGCGGGCACCGGCGCCCCCGTCCCTGGAACGGATCCGGCGGACGCACGAGCTGCTCCGCCGCTGACGAGGTGACGGCGTAGCCCGATCTCCGTGGTCCCGCCCGTCCGGTGCTCGTCGCCGGACGGGCGGATGGTGTCGGACGCCCACGGCCGACGTCCCAGGTGCGCGCCCGTCGATCACACCGGTTCTCCCCACGGCGGGGGCGACGGTTTCCGGTAGGGCCGGTGGGAGGCGTTCGGGCCGGTGTGGTGTGGGCGCAGGTCGGGAGTCCACCGCGGACACCGGTGGTGTGGACGTGGCCGGTGATCCGGTCCCGTGTGGACGGCCGGGGTTCAGGCCCGGTCGACACCCTCCAGGGCGTCCCGCATCGGGACGAGCTTGGCCGCGGCCTCCCGGACCTCGGTCTCGGGATCGGAGTCGGCGACGATGCCGCACCCGGCGAACAGGCGGACCGTCCGGCCCTCCACCTGGGCGCAACGCAGGGCGAGGCCCAGCTCACCGTCGCCGTTGCCGTCCACCCAGCCGACCGGTCCGGCGTAGCGCCCGCGGTCCATCCCCTCCAGTTCGCGGATGAGTCGGACCGCGTCCTCGCGCGGGGTGCCGCCCACGGCGGCGGTGGGATGCACCGCCTCGGCCAGCCGGAACAGCGAGGTCCGCGGGTCGGCCACCCGGCCGTGCACGTCGGTGGCCAGGTGCAGCACGTTGCGCAGCCGCAGCACGTGTGGGGTGGCCGGGGCGGTCAGTTCCGAGCACAGCGGCTGCAGCGTCTCCACCAGCGAGCGCACCGCGTACTCGTGTTCCTCCAGGTTCTTGGGCGAGGACAGCAGGGCCCGGGCCAGTTCGTCGGTGGACACACCGTCCCGGGGCCAGCTGGTGCCGGCCAGCACCCGGGAGGACACCGCCTCGTTCTCCCGACGCAGCAGCAGCTCGGGGGTGGCGCCCACCAGGCCGTCCACCGCGAAGGCCCAGCAGCTCGGGTACCGGGCGGCCAGGTTGTGCAGCAGGAACCGTGGATCCACCGGGGCGTCCGCGACGGCCACCAGGTCGTGCGCCAGCACCACCTTCTTCAGCTCGCCACCCCGCATCCGGTCCACCGCCCGCCGCACCGCCTCCCGGTAGGCGGTGACCGGGTGCCGTCCCTCCGAGTAGCGCACCGTCTCGCACCGGCGCACCGGCTGCACGGGCTGCATCAGCGGGGAGCGTCGCCGGCCCGGACCGGTGGACGTGACCGACTCCTCGTCGACCGTGATCTCGGTGACCCAGGTGGTGCCCCCGGACCGCCCGACCACCACCCGCGGCACCACGAGCACCGAGTGGCCGGGCTCGTCGGCGAACGCCATGCTGGCGAACACCACCGGGCCGGTGCCGGGCAGGCCGACCTCGTCGTGCACCTCGATCCGGTTCTGCAGCTCCCGCCACCACTGTTCGGCGCGGCGGAACCGTTCCGGACCCGACACCTCGAGACGGGCCGCCTGGCCCCAACCGACCAGACCGTCGCCCCCGCGGACCCAGGCCACCACCCCGCTCGGGGTGGGCAGCAGCTCCAGCAGATCCTCGTCGACCTGTGCCGGTCGGGTGCGGGCACGGAGTACGCGATCCGGGTCGGGAAACGGAGCGGTGGTCACCCATCGAGGGTATGGCGCGGAACCAGGGGCGACGCGGCAGCCCCGGGGGCACTCGCCGTAGTGGGTGGGCGAACAGTAGATTCGGCGGGCGTGTCCGAGCAGGGGGAGACCGGCGTGACGGTGGCGCAGACCCAGAGCGGTGCCGTACCTCTGCGTGCCCGGATCCGACGGGCGCTGCCGACGGCACTGGTGTGTCTCGGTGTGCTGGTCACCGCGTTGTGCGGGCTGCTGGTGGTGGGTGCCTGGCGCAACGACGTGGCGATCGAGACGCCGGTCATGGGGGAGGCCACCGCCGAGGTGGTGTCGGTGTCCTTCCCGCGGACCGTGGTGCGGTACAACACCCCGGACGGCTCGGTGCACATCCCGCCGCTCGGCGTGCTGTACCCGGAGGGGCTGCAGGTCGGCCAGCTCGTGCGGGTGGAGTACGACGTCGAGCGTCCGGACGATCTGGTCCGGGTGGCCGGCAGGGACGTCCGCTACACCCTGCTCCCGGTGGGCTCGGCGCTGCTGGTGTGGTGGGGTGTCCTGGCCCCCCTCGTCTGGTGGGCCCGCCGGGTGGCACGCCGCTGACCTGCGTGGTCCGTTTCCCTTCCTGATCTCCTCCGTTCGCCTTCCCGTGCTGCGGTCGTGTGCCGACGGCCGCACCCTGGCGTTGCCCCGGAAGGCCCAGGGAACAGGCATGCGTCCTCCGCTGTCCGGGGTAGTCCCATCGTGTCAGCCGTCACCGTTTCTTCCGCAGGTCGGAGGTTGGATGTAACACTTCTGCCCGGATCTGCGCTTCATGTGTAACATCGCAGTTGGGCGGGATCCGTGGAGGTGGGCAGTGACAACCGCACAGGACCAGGTCCGAAACCCCGACGAGGAGCTGCTGGAGCGTCGGTTCCAGAGCACCGTCGACGCCGAGCAGCGGATCGAGCCCCGGGACTGGATGCCCGAGGGCTATCGGCGCACGCTGATCCGGCAGATCGCGCAGCACGCGCACTCCGAGATCATCGGTATGCAGCCGGAGGGCAACTGGATCACCCGCGCGCCCAGCCTGCGACGCAAGGCGATCCTGTTGGCCAAGGTGCAGGACGAGGCCGGCCACGGGCTCTACCTGTACTCGGCGGTCGAGACCCTCGGCGCCGACCGTGAGGACCTCACCCGGAAGCTGATCGACGGCAAGCAGAAGTACTCGTCGATCTTCAACTACCCGACCCTGACCTTCGCCGACGTCGGCGTGATCGGATGGCTGGTCGACGGCGCGGCCATCTGCAACCAGGTGCCGCTGTGCCGCACCTCCTACGGGCCCTACGCCCGCGCCATGATCCGCATCTGCAAGGAGGAGTCCTTCCACCAGCGGCAGGGCTACGAGCTGCTGATGACCATGATGCGCGGCACCGAGGAGCAGCGCGCCATGGTGCAGGACGCGGTGAACCGCTGGTGGTGGCCGTCGCTGATGATGTTCGGTCCGCCGGACGACGCCTCCCCGAACACCGCCCAGTCCATGAAGTGGCGGATCAAGCGGCACACCAACGACGAGCTGCGCCAGAAGTTCGTCGACATGACCGTGCCGCAGGCCGAGGCGCTCGGCGTGACCCTGCCCGACCCCGAGCTGCGCTGGAACCCCGAGCGGGGGCACTACGACTTCGGCCAGCCCGACTGGGACGAGTTCTGGCGGGTCGTCTCCGGCAACGGGCCGTGCAACGCCCAGCGCATCGCCCACCGTCGCCGGGCCTACGAGGAGGGCGCGTGGGTGCGCGAGGCAGCCGCCGCGTACGCCGCCAAGCGTGCTCGGCGGGCCCAGCAGGAGGTCGCGTGAACCACGTCGGCGGAGCCCGTGGAGCCTTCGCCCGGGGCCGCCGCCCGGATGCGGGTGTCCCGCACAGCAACAGGGGTCACGTGAGCCGTGCCGGCGGAGCTCGGCTCGTCGTGGTCGGGATGCGGGTACTCCGCCAGGAGGAACGAAAGGGAACGGCATGAGCGAGTCCGTGCGGTCGTCCTGGCCGCTGTGGGAGGTTTTCGTCCGGGGCAAGCGCGGGCTGAACCACGTGCACGTGGGCTCGCTGCACGCCCCCGACGCCGAGATGGCGCTGCGCAACGCGCGTGACCTGTACACCCGGCGCAACGAAGGCGTGAGCATCTGGGTGGTACCGGCCGACGCGATCACCGCGTCCAGCCCGGACGAGAAGGACCCGTTCTTCTCGCCCAGCGGGGACAAGGTGTACCGCCACCCCACGTTCTACGCCATTCCCGACGACGTCCCGCACCTGTAAGAGGCGGTGCCCCATGACCGTTGAGAAGCAGCGGCCGACCACGAGCGTGGAGGCCGACCAGCACGACAGTGCCTACGTGGCCCTGGTCGAGGAGCACTCCCACGACGACAGTGCGCACTGGGCGTTCGGGACCGGGTTCCACGACGCCATGGCCGGTGTCGACCACGCGGTGCCCGAGGCCGTGGACCCCGCCGACCTGGCCACTTACTGCCTGATGCTGGCCGACGACGCGCTGATCATGGCCCAGCGCACCTGCGAGTGGTGCTCGCGTGCTCCCGAGCTGGAGGAGGACGTCGCGCTGGCCAACATCGGCCTCGATCTGCTCGGCCAGGCCCGGCTGCTGCTGACCAGGGCCGCGGAGGTGCACCCCGCGGTGCGGCCGACCGGGATGGCGGCGCACGTGCCGGACGAGGACGCCCTGGCCTACTTCCGGAACGAGAACGAGTTCCGGAACGTACGACTGGTGGAGATCGACTGCGGCCCCGGCCCCGGTGGTGACTTCGCCAGCACCATCGCCCGGATGCTCGTGTTCTCCAGCTGGCGCCTGGCCCTGTTCGAGCGGCTGGTGGCCAGCCGGGACCCGGTGCTCGCGGCGGTGGCCGCCAAGGGCGTCAAGGAGCTGGCCTACCACCGGGACCACGCGGCCCAGTGGACGGTGCGGCTCGGCGACGGCACCGAGGTCTCGCACCAGCGGATGCAGGCCGGCCTGGAGCGGGTGTGGCCGTTCCTGGAGGAGCTGTTCACCCCGCACCCGGTGGAGCTGCGCCTGGCCGAGGCCGGGGTGGCCGTGGACCCCGCGGCGCTGCGTGCCGACGTGAACGCCGTGCTGGACCAGGTGCTCACCGCGGGCGGTCTGTCGCGTCCGGAGATCGGTCCGCTGGCCCTGGTGGACGGCCGGGGCGGCCGGGACGGCATCCACACCGAGGCGCTGGGCTACGTGCTGGCCGAGATGCAGCACATCGCCCGCTCGCACCCGGAGGGGGTGTGGTGATGACCCCGCCGTCGGGTGCCGCCACCGCCGGCGCACAGGCCCGGGCACGCGAGATCGCCGAGCAGGTGCTCGACCCGGAGCTGCCGGTGCTCACCCTGGCCGATCTCGGGGTGCTGCGTGACGTCACGGTCGCCGAGGACGGTCGGGTGGTGGTCACCATCACCCCCACCTACTCCGGCTGCCCGGCGCTGGAGGCGATGCGGGACGAGCTGCGGTCCAGGCTCACCGCCGCCGGTTTCCCCGACGTCGAGGTCCGCACCGTGCTGTACCCGCCGTGGACCACCGACTGGATCAGCGAGGAGGGCCGGCGCAAGCTGGCCGAGCACGGGGTGGCGCCGCCGCGGCGGATCGGACCGCGCCCGGCGGGGCCGGTGCCCCTGCGTCTGGAGCCGCCGTCGGCCACCGTGCGCTGCCCGCGTTGCGGCTCGCCCAACACCGTGGAACTGTCCCGGTTCGGGGCCACCGCGTGCAAGGCGCTGCGCCGCTGCACCGACTGCGCCGAGCCGTTCGAGCACGTCAAGGAGATCTGAAGGTGGCCGCTCCCGCTCCTGTTCGACTCAAGGTCCGTCGGCGTGCGTTCCACCCGCTGACCGTGTCCCGGGTGGATCGGCTGACCCCGGACGCCGTGGCCGTCACCTTCGCCGTGCCGGACGAGCTCGCCGAGGAGTTCGCCTTCCGTCCCGGCCAGTACCTGACCCTGCGCCGGACGGTGGACGGCCGGGAGGAGCGCCGCTCCTACTCGATCTGCGCCCCCGCCGGAGCCGCCCCCCGGATCGGTGTGCGCCGCGTGGAGGGCGGGCTGTTCTCCTGCTGGCTGGTGGACCAGGTACGTCCCGGTGACGTGGTGGAGGTGCTGCCCCCGCTGGGGAACTTCTGCCCGGACCTGGACGAGCCGGCCCACCACGGGATGATCGCCGCCGGGTCCGGTATCACCCCGGTGCTGTCCATCGCGGCCAGCGTGCTGGCCGCCCACCCCGACAACCGGGTCAGCCTGCTGTACGGCAACCGGCGCACCGACACCGTGATGTTCGCCGAGGAGCTGGCGGACCTGAAGGACCGCTACCGGGACCGGTTGCAGCTCGTGCACGTGCTGTCCCGGGAGCCGCGGGACGTCGAGCTGTTCTCCGGTCGGCTGGACGCCGACCGGATCGGGCGCCTGCTGGACGCCGTGGTGCCGGCCGACGACATCGACGAGTGGTGGCTGTGCGGCCCGTACGGCATGGTGCAGGACGCCCAGACGGTGCTCACCGCGCGGGGTGTGCCCGCCGAGCGGGTGCACCACGAGCTGTTCTACGTCGACGAGCCGCCCCCGCCCCTGACGCGCCGTGAGGACTCCCGCACGCCGGACGGGCCGGTCAGCGAGGTGGCGGTGCTGCTGGACGGGCGCAGGACCGAGCTGATGCTGCCGCGGGACGAGCCGATCCTGGACGCGGCGCAGCGGGTGCGCGCCGACCTGCCGTTCGCCTGCAAGGGCGGGGTGTGTGGCACCTGCCGGGCCCGGGTCGTGGAGGGCGAGGTGCGGATGCGGCGCAACTACGCCCTGGAACAGCACGAGGTGGACGCCGGTTTCGTGCTCACCTGCCAGGCCCTGCCGGTCAGCGAGCACGTCGTCGTCGACTTCGACGCCTGACCGCGGAAGCGGGTGGTGGGCGCCTCGGGGCGGCCCCACCACCCGCCGGTGTTCCCGGCCGCGGTGCCGCCCGTGTGGCACCGCGGCCGACGCGTGCCCCGGTACGGCCCCGGGCGGGGGCCGAGCGACCGGGCACCGCGTTCGCGCCCATCGGGGACGACGTACCCTGCACCCGTGGCCAGGGCCGATTTGGACAAGAACCCTCGCGCAGTCGCGGAGATGTTCGACGGTGTGGCGCGTCGCTACGACCTGACCAACACGGTGCTGTCCCTGGGACAGGACCGGCGTTGGCGTACCAGGACGGCGATGGCACTGGATCTGCGGCCGGGGGAACGGGTACTGGACCTGGCCGCGGGGACCGCGGTGTCCACCGCCGAGCTGGCCAGCTCGGGGGCGTGGTGTGTGGCCGCGGACTTCTCCCTGGGCATGCTGCGCCAGGGGTTGCGCCGGGGTGTGCCCATGGTGGCCGCGGACGCGTTGAGGCTGCCGTTCGCGGACGCCAGCTTCGACGCGGTGTGCATCTCGTTCGGGCTGCGCAACATCGTCGACCCCGAGGCCGCGCTGCGGGAGATGGCGCGGGTGACCCGGCCGGGTGGGCGGCTGGTGGTGTGTGAGTTCTCCCTCCCCACCTGGCGGCCGTTCCGCGCGGTGTACGTCAACTACCTGATGCGTGCCCTGCCGTGGGTCGCTCGCCGGGTCTCCTCGAACCCGGAGGCCTACGAGTACCTGGCGGAGTCGATCCGGGCCTGGCCGAACCAGCGGGAACTGGCGGAGATGATCCACGACGCCGGCTGGGAGGACGTGGCCTGGCGCAACCTGACCTTCGGCATCGTGGCGTTGCACCGCGCGGTCAGGCCCTGATCGCAGGGCGGGGTGTCCTCCGTCCGGACGGGCTGCCGCATCGCCTGTCCGGGGGAAGGCAACGGTTAGACTCGCCGAACGAACTTCGTGAACCCTTTCACAAGGAGGGCGGGCGTGGCTACGCGCAGGCGAGCGGGCGAGGACGCCGACGTCATCGTGGTGGGTGCCGGTCCGGCCGGTTCCACCGCGGCGACCTACCTGGCGCGAGCCGGTCTGGACGTCCTGCTGTTGGAGAAGAGCACCTTCCCCCGGGAGAAGGTGTGCGGTGACGGGCTCACCCCGCGTGGGGTCAAGCAGCTCATCGACCTGGGTATCGACACCCGCCAGGAGGCCGGTTGGCTGCACAACCGCGGCCTGCGGGTGATCGGCGGCGGCGTGACCCTGGAACTGGACTGGCCGGACCTGGCCAGCTTCCCGCCCTACGGTGTGGTGCGCCCCCGGAAGGACTTCGACGAACTGCTCGCCCGCAACGCCCAGCGGGCCGGTGCCCGGCTGATGGAGGCCACCACCGTCACCGAGGCGATCACCGACGACCGCACCGGCCGGGTCGTCGGGGTGCGGGCCAAGATCGGCCCGGAGCGGACCCCGGTCAGCTACCGGGCGCCGCTGGTGCTGGCCTGCGACGGTGTGTCCGCCCGGCTCGCGCTCTCCGTGGGCATCCGCAAGCGCGACGACCGGCCGATGGGGGTGGCGGTACGCCGCTACTACACCAGCCCGCGCACCCACGACGACTACCTGGAGTCGCACCTGGAGCTGTGGGACCGGTCCGACCCGGCGAACCCGCAGCTGCTGCCCGGCTACGGCTGGATCTTCGGCATGGGCGACGGCACGGTGAACGTCGGCCTGGGCATCCTGTCCACCTCCTCCGCCTACGGGCGGACCGACTACCGGGCCCTGATGCGCTCCTGGCTGGACGGCACCCCCGAGGAGTGGGGCTTCCGGGAGCACAACGCGCTGGGGAAGATCGGCGGGGCGGCGCTGCCCATGGGCTTCAACCGGGTGCCGCACTACCGGGACGGGCTGCTGCTGGTCGGTGACGCCGGCGGCATGGTGAACCCGTTCAACGGGGAGGGCATCGCCTACGCCATGGAGTCCGCCCGACTGGCCGCCGAGTGCGTGGTGCAGGCGCTGTCCCGGCCCGAGGGGTCCTCGCGGGAGCGGGCACTGGCCGGGTACCCGCTGGCGCTGAAGCAGCGGCTCGGCGGCTACTACCGGCTGGGCAACATCTTCAGCCGGCTGATCGGCAACCCCGTGGTGATGCGCACCGCCACCAGGTACGGGCTGCCGGTGCCGTGGCTGATGAAGCTGGTGCTCAAGCTGCTGGCCGGCCTGTACGACCAGAAGGAGGGCGACCTCTACGACCGGGTGATCACCGCGGCCACCCGGATCGCCCCCAGCGCCTGACCCACCCGGGGCGACGCCGGACCCGTCCGGCACCGCCCCGTGCACACCGCCCGACCGCCACGGACGGCCGCCCCTCCTGCGGCCGTCCGAGGGATCTTCACGTCGTCTCCCCCGGAAGCGGACACACACTCCTGCTCCGGTCGCTAGCTTCGGGATGGCCGCCGAACCTGGGGAGGCGAGCGTGAGTGAGCCGTTGTTCGGGCTGGACGGGCCGCGCACCGAGGAGGAACTGCGTCGGTGGGCGGCCGCCGTGGAGGAGAAGGCCCGCCGCTACCAGGAGATGCAGCGACAGGTCGCCGCGGTGTCGGTGACCGAGACCTCACGGGACGGCGCCGTCCGCGTCACCGTGGACTCCTCCGGCGTGGTCACCGACCTGGTGATCTCCGACGCGGTCCGGACCATGTCGGGCGCCCAGATCTCCGCGCTGGTGCTGTCCACCATGCGGCGGGCGCAGGCCCGGATCAGCGACCGGATCGCCGAGGTGGCGACCGCCACCGTGGGAGACGACCCGGAGACGGTGGACGCGATGGTCACCACCTACCGGGAGCGGTTCCCCGAGCCGGAGCCCGAACCGGACGACCGACCCCGCTCCCCGGTGACCGAGATCCGTTTCGGCGAGGAGGACGAGGAGGAGGGGAACCGGCCGCGGCGCCCCGCGCCGTCGCGTCGCCCTCCCGAGGACGACGACCCTGACGACTACTCGTACCTGCGATGACCCGGCAGGAGGGGGCGGGACATGGCGGACGGCTACGAGGTTCTCGTCGACGAGCTACGCGCCCATGCCGCTCGACTGGACGCCCTGCGGGACCAGCTGAACACCGCGGTCGACGCGGCCAGGACGGTGACTCTGGGGACCGAGGCGTACGGGAAGATCTGTGCCTTCTTCGTCCCGGTGGTGAACGCGGTCAGCGAGCCCGGCGTGGAGGCCCTGGGCCGGACGGCCGAGACGATGGGCGAGACCGCGACCCGCGTGCGGGACACCGCCACCGGCTATGAGCAGGTCGAGGACGCCAACACTCGGCCGTTCGCCGGTGGGGGTGGCCGATGACCGGCGAGAACCCGCTGATCGCCGAGCGGAAGGACTCGACCACCGCCTACAGCGGCATCGGTATCGCCGAGTCCGCGGTGGACATCTACAACGGCGTCAAGAACGGGTCCTGGCTGGAGGCCGGACTGGGTGTCGCAGGCGGCGGACTGGAGGTCCTGTCGCTCGCCCTGGACCCGGTGGGCACGCTGCTCTCCTACGGAGTGGCGTGGCTGATGGAGCACGTCAAACCGCTGTCGGACGCGCTCGACTGGCTGGCCGGTGACGCCGACCAGATCGCCGCCTACGCGCAGACCTGGAAGAACGTCGCCAAGGCCACCGGTGAGGTGGCGGAGAGTTTCGTCGCGGAGGTCAACAGCGGCACGGCCGGGTGGACCGGCGCGGCCGCCGACGCCTACCGCGCCGCCGCCGCCCAGCAGGCCGACAAGATCAAGGCCGCCGCGACCAGCGCCGAGACCATCGGTACCACCGTCGAGATGGTCGGCATGCTGGTCGGCACGGTACGGGAGGTCGTGCGCGACCTGGTGGCCGACTGTGTCGCCACACTCATCGCCCGTATCCCGCAGTGGCTCGCAGAGATCGGCGGCACCTTCGGTGCCGCCACTCCCCACGTGGTCGCTTCGGCGGCGTCCCTGATCTCCAAGTGGGTCAACCGGATCACCGAGCTCATCACCAAGCTGGTCCGTTCCCTGGAGAAGCTGAGCCCCATTCTGAAGCGGCTGGACGAGATCTGGGCCGCGCTCAAGAAGGCGCTGCCCGGGCGCGGCTCCCGCGGTACGCCGTCGAGCCCGGACACCGTCTCGACGCCGACCAGCCCGACCTCGACACCCAACGGGACCTCGACCTCACCGTCCAGCACCACGAACCCGACCTCGACCACACCCACCCGGCCACCGGACACCAACCCGACCTCGCCGTCGGACGGCACGTCCACGTCACCCTCGAGCACGACGACGACCTCGACTCCGCCGAGCACCTCGACGACCTCGCGGAACGGCCCGCGAGGATCGGACGGGTCGGGTTCGTCCTCGTCACCCACCTCGTCGAGCACGTCGACCTCACCCAGCAGTACACGCCCGGACGGCCCCTCACGGTCGTCCAGCCGGCCGGACGACCCGCACAACACCTCCAAGCCGGTCGACGGCCGCCGGTGCAAGGGCGACCCGATCGACGTGGTGTCCGGCGAGATGGTGCTACGCCAGACGGACGTCGAACTGCCGGGGGTGCTGCCCCTGGTGCTCGCCCGCACGCACGTCTCGTCCTACCGGTCCGGAAGGTCGTTCGGACACACCTGGTCGTCCACCCTGGACCAGCGGTTGGAGATCGACGACGCGGGCGTGGTGTTCGTCGCCGACGAGGGCGTCGTACTGGTCTACCCGACGCCCGCGCCGGGTGCGTCCGTGCTGCCGGAGGCCGGTGCGCGCTGGCCGTTGACCAGGACGGACACCGGATTCACCGTCACCGACCCCGAGCGTGGGCACACCTGGCACTTCGCGTCGTCGGGCGGGAACGAGCTGCCCCTGCTGGCGATCACCGACCGCAACGGCAACCGCATCGATCTGGACCGTGCCGCGGACGGCACACCCCTCGGCCTCCGCCACTCGGGCGGTTACCGGATCGGCGTGGACACCACCGACGGGCTGGTCACGGCGTTACGCCTGGTCGGGGCGAACGGTGGTGACGACCTGGTGCTGGTGCGCTACGGCTACGACGAGGAGGGCCGCCTCACCGAGGTGATCAACTCCTCGGGGCAGCCGCTGCGGTTCACCTACGACCCCGCCGGACGGATCACCGGCTGGCAGGACCGCAACGGTTTCGAGTACCGGTACGTCTACGACGCCCAGGGCCGCTGCGTCCGTACCGAAGGCACCGGTGGTTTCCTGAGCAGCACGTTCGACTACGACCCCGCGAACCGCGTCACCCTGGTCACCAACTCGCTGGGTCACGTCACCCGGTTCGAGTACAACGAGCGGAAGCAGGTCGTGCGCGAGGTCGACCCGCTCGGCAACGCCACGGTCTCCGAGTGGGACCCCCACGACCGGCTGCTGTCCTACACCGACCCGTTGGGACACACCATCCGCTACCGTTACGACGAGGTGGGCAATCTCGTCGCGATCACCCGGCCGGACAACTCGCAGGTGCTGGTCGAGTACAACGCGCTGCGGCTCCCGGTCACGGTGGTCGGTCCGGACGGGGCGGTGTGGCGACAGGAGTACGACGAGCGCGGCAACCTCACCGCGGTGACCGACCCACTGGGCGCCACCACCCGGTACACCTACGACGAGCGCGGCGGTCTGCGTTCGGTGACGGATGCGCTGGGGAACACCAGCTGGGTCGAGACTAATTCTGCCGGCCTCCCGGTGGCGGTGACCGACCCACTCGGCGCGACCACCCGGTATACACAGGATGCTCTGGGGCGGGTTGTTGAGATTGTCGATCCGCTCGGCGGTGTCACCCAACTGGCCTGGACTGTCGAGGGACGGCCCACCCAGCAGACAAAGCCTGACGGGGCTACCACGCGGTGGCGTTACGACGGTGAGGGTAATCTGGTCGAGTTCGTAGACGAAAGAGGGCAGGTTACCCGTACGGAGTACACCATATTCGACTTGCCTGTTGCGCAGGTTGGTCCGGACGGCGCTCGGGTGGAACTCGCTTATGACACCGAGTTGCGGCTTATTGCGGTGACCAATCCACAGGGGCTGGTCTGGCGTTACGAGTACGACCCGGCCGGCAACCTGGTGCGGGAGACCGACTTCAACGGGCGGGTGCTCACCTACACCTATGATGCTGCCGGCCGGCTGGTTGAACGGACGAACGGCGCGGGAGAGACGGTACGTTTCGTCCGGGATCCGCTGGGCAATATCGTCGAACGGCACGTCGGCGGTGCCGTGACCCGTTTCTCCCTCGATCCTGCAGGCCGGTTGGTCCATGCGGTGGGCCCGGACGCCGAGTTGGTGATCGAGCGGGACGCTCTGGGACGGGTGCTGGCCGAGACGTGCAACGGCCGTACGGTGCGGTCGGTCTACGACACCCTGGGACGGCGGATCCGGCGGTACACCCCGTCGGGAGCGGAGAGCGTCTGGGAGTACGACGCCGCCGGCCGCCCGGTGACGCTGACCTCCAGCGGGCAGACCGTCAGGTTCGGTTACGACGCCGTGGGTCGGGAGACCGAACGCCACCTCGGTCCCGGTGCCGTACTGCTGCAGACCTGGGACGTGAACCACCGGCTGCGCACCCAGACACTTACTGCTGTCGGGCTTCCTGCTGTCGGAGCGACGTCAGGACGTTCAGGACAGGTCCGACAGGCCCGGGTGCTCCAGCGTCGGTCCTACGTCTACCGGGCCGACGGGTACGTCACCGACGTCGTCGACCTGCTCGCCGGGCACCGCCGGTTCGACCTGGACGTGGTGGGCCGGGTGACCGCGGTGCACGGGACGGGTTGGACCGAGCGGTACGCCTACGATCCGACCGGCAACATCGTCCACGCCGGCTGGCCGGCACCGCCGGGAGCTGATCTCCCGGATGTCGACGCGCGGGGTGAACGTGAGTACGCGGGGACACTGATCCGCCGGGCGGGCAACATCCGCTACCAGCACGACGCCCAGGGACGGGTGGTGCTGCGTCAGCAGAAACGGCTGTCCGCCAAGCCTCGTACCTGGCACTACACCTGGGACGCCGAGGACCGGCTGGTCGGGGTGGTGACCCCGGACGGGACACGGTGGCGGTACCGGTACGACCCGCTGGGCCGTCGTATCGCCAAGCAGCGTCTGGCGGCCGACGGTGCCACCGTGGTGGAGCAGGTCGACTTCACCTGGGACGGCGTCGTGCTCGCCGAGCAGGCCCACACCGTGCTGGGCCCGCAGGGTTCGGTGGGGCCGTGGGTGACCGCATGGGACTGGGAGCCGGGTTCTTTCCGGCCGGTCACCCAGGTGGAGGGGGCGCCGCTGCGGCACGCCCCACAGGAGTGGGTGGATCGGCGGTTCTACGCCATCGTCACCGACCTGGTGGGCACGCCGAGCGAGCTGGTGGAGCCGGATGGGAACATCGCCTGGCACGCGCGGAGCACGTTGTGGGGTGCTTCACAACCAACTCCGCTCGGCCGGGCTTGGTGTCCGTTACGTTTCCCTGGCCAGTATTTCGATCCGGAGACAGGTCTCCACTACAACTTCTTCCGTTACTACGACCCTGTTGTTGGGTGTTACACGTCGAACGATCCGTTGGGGTTGACCCCCGGGCCGAACCCCAGGATGTATGTCGCAAATCCAACGGTGGGGTTCGATCCCCTTGGATTGACGTCTTGCGATTCGTGTAATTCGAACTCCGACAAGCTCCCGAAGGGGGACAACCGTTGGTACCAGAACCGTCGAGAGGCGTTTAACGCCGCCAAGGACCGTGCTGGAATCCCGCGTAGTGCGTCACCGCTGAAACAGTGGGTTATCGGCGGTGACGTGAAAAAGATGGGTCAAGAAAAGTACTACTTCGATGCCAATCCTGGTAGGCACGGAAGGTACTATGTTTATCGCGTAAATAATTCCTTCAAGATCATTGCTGAGCACACCAATGATCCCCGGGCGCCGCACCCGCATTTCCATGCTTATCAGCCCAAGACAAAAGTTGACAAAATTGAAGACATAGACCCTCATGATCGTTTCCAGGCTGTGGGCGATAAGCATCATTACTACTATGGGGCGCACAGCCCGAGTTGGCCTGGAGATGACTGATGGGTGCTGATGTGCGAGAGCGACGCCTGTGGCTGATGGCGCGCAGGGACGCCGAGCGGCTCGTGGCGCAGCTGACGTCACTGCGGTGTCACGGGTTCGTCGACCAGGCGGACCTCCCCGCCTGGATCGAGGCGGAGATGCGCAAGGTCCGCCGGGTGACGTCGCAGCCCGACGCCACGCTCGACGAGCGGGCCGGTCAGGCGGAACTGTTGTCCTGGATGTCCGCGTTCCTGGCCGAGTCCGGGATCTCCGGCCGGTGCTGTGTCTCCAGCGGGATCTCCGCCTTTCCCTGGCTGGACTGCGAGCCGCGGGACGACGACTGGCTGGCGAACCTGGTCACCGTGCGCGGTTCCGAGCTCTCCTTCGTCTCCCACGGCCGGGACGTCGCCGTGGTCTTCTTCGAGGAGGAGTACACCTACGAGGCGTTCCGGCTGACCCCCGACCGTCCGCGCCGCGACGACGGCTCGCTTCCCTGACCGGCCCGGGGCGACCGGGCCGTCGGAGCGAACGGCCGGGGTGCTCAAAGGCAGGGCGGTCCCTGGCCCACCGTCCATATATTGATGTGCCGGAGCCGGCGTCGGGCAGGCTCAGCCCAGACCGGCGGCCCTGCGGGCCTCGGCGAACCTCTCGTACGGATCGCCGAAGTAGGCCCAGGGCAGCATCGCAGGGCGGGCACCGGCGTGCTCCAGGTGGCGCCGGAGCCGTTCGGTCCTGCCGAGCAGGTGGTAGACGGCGGCGAACGCCTGGTGCGCCTCCATCAGTCGGGGGTGGGAGGCGAACTCGGAGGACTGCTGCAGCAGTAGGTCGGACGCCGCGTCCGGCCCGGCCCCGAACGGGGGTCGGCGGAAGAGGAAGGCCACCAACGCCCGGGCGCGGGCGAACCGGCCGGCGACGAAGTCGACGATCGCCTCGATCTGCGCGTACGCCGACAGCGCGTGCAGCGGGTGTCCCGCTGGCAGGCCGGCCGAGGCCTTCCTGGCGAACTCCTCGACCTCCGGCTGGCTGCCGTACCACTTGCGGGTCAGCGACTGCAGCCGGGTGACGTGCGCGCCGTACAGGTCGGGCACCCGCCTGATGACCTGCTCGAACAGGTCGCCGATCTCGTCCTGGTACGCCTGCCTGCCCATGGCGCACCGCATGAGGGTGCTCCACGGCACCGGGTCCGCGGGCAGTAGTTCCGCCGCGTGGTACAGGACGCTGCGGGCCCGACCGGTGTGCTCGAACAGTCCTCGGAACCGCTCCGTGGGGGTTTCGTGAGCTCGCTTGCCACCCCGGATCCGCCAGCCGGCCGCGCACCGGGCGTTGCCGAGCAGCAGCCATGCCTCCGGGTCGTCGGGGCGGTTCTCGGCGAACTGTTGCAGCAGGTCGAGCTGGCCGATTCCGTTCTCGCCCAGGACCCGGGCGGCCAACTCCCGTCGGTGCGGGTCGTCCCGTGTCGTCTGCAGCAGCTCCCAGGCGGGCTCCACGTCGCCCTCGGCGATCATGAGCGCGGCGAACTCCAGTTTCGGGTCGTGCCCCGCCCAGGGGAAGGTCGCGGAAGGTTCATGCCGGTCGGACACGGCTCGGAGCGTAGGAATGGTGAATCATGGGGTCGGTTGCGTGGGTCCGGTCGGTGTGAGCTGGTTCCGGGAGCGTCCGGACGCGGAGCAGTCGCCGGATCGGTGCTCTTCCGGGGCACCGCACCCCTGTGTGCGTGGGGTGCGGCCGCTCCACCGGGGAAACCCCGCGGAAGTTCCCGCAGGTTGCCGCCGGTTTCTCAATCGTTACGAAAAGTTGTTGTCTCCGCGACGTGCCGTTTCGGGCGAGGAGGAGGCCTGTGCCTCGCCTGGAAGTTACTGGCCGGTCATCCTCCGATCGGAGGAACTTACTCTGGGTGACTTCGCGGTGATTCTCCGTGCGAGTGGGTCGGTGAGGGTCGACGGTCGTGTCGATCACGTCGCGTTGAGCAGCGGAAACGCTCTCTTCCTGCGCTCGGGTGAAGGGCGGTCGAAAGTTTTCACTCGGTCGTGTGGCGCGACGTGACGGGCGTCTCATACCGTACGAACGGAGTACCCCGCGCTGCGGCGTTGGTGTGACCCTTACCACGAATATGGGGCGTCGGGGTGGTGACCGAGCACACGTGGCCCGTCGTAGACTCCGCACCAAAGCTCGTGAACTAGTTCACAAGCTGGGAACCGGCCGGTAAGGCAAGCCTGAGTGCCTCCGCCGGCGGCCGACCCGCCTAGGGTGCCGCGCGGACGGCGATCAAGGCGCCTGTCGCGGATGCGGAGAGGAAAGGACGGCGGACCGACCGTGCAGACGATCGACGCTGCGGAGTCAACCTCCGCGCTCGGGGCCTACCTCCCCCTGGTGCTGCTGTTCGTGCTGGCTGCGGGGTTCGCGGTGTTCTCCGTGGTCATCGCCCCCCTCGTCGGCCCACGCCGGTACAACAAGGCCAAGCTCGACGCCTACGAGTGCGGGATCGAACCCTCGCCCCAGCCGGTGGTGGGCGGCGGCCGTATGCCGGTCGCCTACTACCTGACCGCGATGTTGTTCATCCTGTTCGACATCGAGATGGTCTTCCTCTACCCGTTCGCGGTCTCGGCGGACGCGCTCGGACTGTTCGGCCTGGTCGAGATCGCCCTGTTCATGATCACTGTCGGTTTCGCCTACGCCTACGTGTGGCGGCGCGGCGGCCTGGACTGGAACTGAGAGGGGGCCGCGATGGGGCTCGAGGAGAAGCTGCCGAACGGCATCCTGCTGGCCAGCGTGGAGAAGCTGGTCAACTGGACTCGCAAGGCCTCGCTGTGGCCGGCCACCTTCGGCCTGGCCTGCTGTGCGATCGAGATGATGACCACCGGTGCGCCGCGCTACGACCTGGCCCGGTTCGGTATGGAGGTCTTCCGGGCCTCGCCGCGGCAGGCCGACCTGATGATCGTCGCCGGGCGGGTCACGCAGAAGATGGCCCCGGTGCTCCGGCAGATCTACGACCAGATGCCCGAGCCCCGCTGGGTGCTCGCCATGGGCGTGTGTGCCTCCTCCGGCGGCATGTTCAACAACTACGCCGTCGTGCAGGGCGTGGACCACATCGTCCCGGTCGACATGTACCTCCCGGGCTGCCCGCCGCGCCCGGAGATGCTGATGGACGCGATCCTCAAGATCCACGCCAAGATCATGGACGAGCCGCTCGGGCCCAAGCGGGCCGCGCTGAAGGCCGAGCGCGGTGAGCGCACCGAGCTGATCCCGTCCTCGGTTCGGTACGCCAGGAAGAAGAAGTGAGCGCCATGAGCGACCAGAACGGCAAAGGCGGCACTCCTCCGGCCCAGTCCTCCAACCCGCCCGCGGGCCAGCCGCACTCCGAGTCGGCCCGCCCGGCCGAGGGCCTGGAGCCGGACGCCAACCTGCCGGCTCCGGCCGACCACCAGCCCTCGAACGGCCAGCCGACCCCGGAGCAGCACACCCCGGTGATCGCCGGCCGTCCGCGCAAGGGCATGTTCCGGGTGCAGGACTCCGGCGACACCACCGGGTACGGCGGACTCCAGCTCCCGGCGTACAGCCCGCCTCCCGCGGAGCGTCCCTTCGGTGGCTGGTTCGACGAGTTCGTGGACGAGTTCTCCGCCGCCATGGCCGAGAACGGGATCCCCGCCTCCGCGATCCAGCAGATCACCATCGACCGCGGTGAGATCACCTTCTACGTACGCCGCGAACACCTGGTCGACCTGTGCCGGGTGCTGCGGGACGACCCGGCGCTGCGCTTCGAGCTGTGCAGCTCCGTCTCCGGTGTCGACTACGGCCCCGAGGTGCCGCAGCGGCTGCACTCGGTCTACCACCTGACCTCGATGACCTACCGGCGGCGGATCCGCCTGGAGGTCTGCGTCGACGTCGACGACCCGCACGTGCCCAGCATCGTGTCGGTCTACCCGACCGCCGACTGGCACGAGCGCGAGGCCTGGGACATGTTCGGGATCGTCTACGACGGTCACCCCGCCCTCACCCGGATCCTCATGCCGGACGACTGGGACGGTCACCCCCAGCGCAAGGACTACCCGCTCGGCGGCATCCCGGTGGAGTACAAGGGCGCGGAGATCCCGCCCCCGGACCAGCGGAGGGCGTACTCGTGAGCACTGGCACCGGACCCCGAGTCGCTCAGGAGCGCGATATGAGCACCGAGAACCACGGCGACCCGTACGCCGCCAGCTCGCGGGAGACCACGGAGGGCCGGGTCTACACCGTCACCGGTGGGGACTGGAACACCGTCCTGGAGGACGCCACCAACGACGAGCGGATCATCATCAACCTGGGTCCGCAGCACCCCTCGACGCACGGTGTGCTCCGGCTGGTGCTGGAGCTGGAGGGGGAGACCGTCACCCAGGCCCGCTCGGTCATCGGGTACCTGCACACCGGTATCGAGAAGAACTGCGAGTACCGGACCTGGACCCAGGGCGTCACCTTCGTGACGCGCATGGACTACCTGGCGCCGCTGTTCAACGAGGCCGCCTACTGCCTGGCGGTGGAGAAGCTGCTCGGCATCACCGCGCCGCGGCGCGCCCAGGTGATCCGGGTGCTGCTGATGGAGATCAACCGCATCGGCTCGCACCTGGTCGCCCTGGCCACCGGTGGTATGGAGCTGGGCGCGCTCACCGCGATGACCGCGGGCTTCCGTGAGCGTGAGGAGGTCCTGCACCTGCTGGAGTTCATCACCGGTCTGCGGATGAACCACGCGTTCATCCGGCCCGGTGGCGTGGCCCAGGACCTGCCCGAGGGCTACGAGGAGCGCATCCTCCAGTTCGTCAAGGTGATGGACTCCCGGCTGCCCGAGTACGACAAGCTGCTCACCGGGCAGCCGATCTGGAAGCAGCGGCTCCAGGGCATCGGCTACCTGCCGCTGGACGGCTGCATCCAGCTCGGTGCGACCGGCCCGATCCTGCGGTCGGCCGGCCTGCCCTGGGACCTGCGCAAGGTCGAGCCGTACTGCGGGTACGAGGAGTACGAGTTCGACGTCCCCACGTCGACCGACGCGGACTGCTACGCCCGCTACCTGATCCGGCTGGAGGAGATCCACCAGTCGCTGCGGATCATCCGCCAGTGCCTGGACAAGCTCGAGCCGGGCCCGGTCATGGTGGAGGACGCCAAGATCGCCTGGCCGGCGCAGCTGTCCATCGGCCCGGACGGCATGGGCAACTCGCTGGAGCACGTGCGCAAGATCATGGGCCAGTCGATGGAGGCCCTGATCCACCACTTCAAGCTGGTGACCGAGGGCTTCGAGGTACCGCCCGGCCAGGTCTACGTCCCCGTGGAGTCGCCGCGTGGCGAGCTCGGTTACCACCTGGTCTCCGACGGTGGCACCCGACCCCTGCGGGTGCACGTCCGCGAGCCCAGCTTCGTGAACCTGCAGACGATGCCGGCGATGTGCGAGGGCGGCATGGTGGCGGACGTCATCGCCGCGGTGGCGTCCATCGACCCGGTGATGGGTGGTGTGGACCGCTGATGGCTGAGCACAGCGAGCAGACGGTGAAGGGCGCGGACGGCGGCGCCGTGCGCTCGACCGAGGAGATCTTCGGCGACGACATCCGGGACAAGGCGAAGCAGATCATCGCCCGGTACCCGCAGTCCCGGTCGGCGCTGCTGCCGATGCTGCACCTGGTGCAGTCGGTCGAGGGCTACGTGAGCCAGGCCGGCGTCCAGTTCTGCGCCGAGCAGCTGGACCTGACCGTCGCCGAGGTCAGCGCGGTCGCCACCTTCTACACCATGTACAAGCGCCGGCCCTGCGGCGAGCACCTGGTCAGCGTGTGCACCAACACGCTGTGCGCGGCCCTGGGCGGGGACGCCATCTACCAGAAGCTGGCCGAGCACCTGGGTGAGGACGGGCGGCCGCTGGGGCACGAGGAGACCGCCGGTGAACCCGGCGCTCCCGGCTCGATCACCCTGGAGCACGCCGAGTGCCTGGCCGCCTGCGACCTGGCCCCGGTGCTGCAGGTGAACTACGAGTTCTTCGACAAGCAGACCCCCGAGTCCGCCCTGGAACTGGTCAAGGCGCTGCAGCGCGGGGAGAAGCCGCAGCCCACGCGGGGTGCCCCGCTGACCAGCTTCCGCGAGGCCGAGCTGCAGCTCGCCGGGTTCTTCGACGACGTCTCGGTGTCCTTCGAGGACGCGGTGAACGGTCCCTCGGCCACCGAGGAGACGCTGCGCGGGGCTCGGCTGGCCAATGAGCGGGGCTGGACGGCGCCGCCCATGCCGGACGACGCCCCCCTGCCCGATCTGCCGGAGAAGAAGTGAGGGCGACATGTCGGTGAACGAGCAGAACCGCACCTTGACCCCGGTCCTCACCCGGCGCTGGCTGTCCCCGCGGTCCTGGACGCTGCGCACCTACGAGCAGCTGGAGGGGTACACGGCGCTGCGCAAGGCGCTGGCCGTCCACCCCGACCGGATCATCCAGCTGATCAAGGACTCCGGGCTGCGCGGCCGCGGTGGCGCGGGCTTCCCCACCGGCCTGAAGTGGGGGTTCATCCCGCAGAACGACGGCAAGCCGCACTACCTGGTGGTCAACGCCGACGAGGGCGAGCCGGGCACCTGCAAGGACGTGCCGCTGATGATGGCGGACCCGCACTCGCTGATCGAGGGGATCATCATCGCCTCGTACGCGATCCGGGCGAACTTCGCCGCCATCTACGTGCGCGGCGAGGTGCTGCACTGCATCCGGCGGCTCAACGCGGCGATCCGCGAGGCCTACCAGGCCGGCTACCTGGGGAAGAACATCCTCGGTTCGGGCTTCGACCTGGACGTGGTCGTACACGCGGGCGCCGGTGCCTACATCTGCGGCGAGGAGACCGCACTGCTGGACTCGCTGGAGGGCCGGCGGGGCCAGCCGCGGCTCAAGCCGCCGTTCCCGGCCACCGCGGGCCTGTACGCCTCGCCGACGGTGGTCAACAACGTGGAGACCATCGCGTCGGTGCCCTACATCGTCAACGGTGGTGCGGCGTGGTTCCGCTCCATGGGCACCGAGAAGTCGCCCGGCCCGAAGATCTACTCGATCTCCGGGCACGTGGAGCGGCCCGGCCAGTACGAGGCCCCGCTGGGCATCACCCTGCGGGAGCTGCTGGAGATGGCCGGTGGGATGAAGGACGGCATCCCGCTGAAGTTCTGGACGCCGGGTGGCTCGTCCACGCCGATCTTCACCGCCGAGCACCTGGACGTCCCGCTGGACTTCGAGGGTGCGGCCGCGGCCGGGTCGATGCTGGGCACCACCGCCGTGCAGGTGTTCAACGAGACGGTGTCGGTGCCGTGGGCCGTGATGAAGTGGACCGAGTTCTACAAGCACGAGTCCTGCGGCAAGTGCACCCCGTGCCGGGAGGGCACCTACTGGTTGGTGCAGATCCTGCAGCGCATGGTGCGCGGCGAGGGCACCCCCGAGGACATCGACACGTTGCTGGACATCTGCGACAACATCCTCGGCCGCTCGTTCTGTGCGCTCGGCGACGGTGCCACCAGCCCCATCACCAGCGCGATCAAGTACTTCAAGCACGAGTTCCTGGAGCTGTGCGAGCGCAACGCCCAGCGGACCGGGGCCCAGCAGGCACTGGCAGGAGCGCACTGATGCCCGTCGACGTACTCCTGACCGCGGAGGCGGAATCATGACCGTCGCACCCGACAAGAAGACCGAGGCTCCCCCGGTCCCCGAGGGGCACGTCCGGCTCACCATCGACGGCATCGAGGTCGTCGCGCCCAAGGGCGAACTGGTGATCCGCACCGCGGAGCGGCTGGGCATCGTGATCCCCCGCTTCTGCGACCACCCGCTGCTGGACCCGGCCGGCGCCTGCCGCCAGTGCCTGGTCGAGGTGGAGATGGGCGGGCGGCCGATGCCGAAGCCGCAGGCCTCCTGCACGCTCACCGTGGCGGACGGCATGGTGGTCCGGACGCAGTACACCTCGCCGGTGGCCGACAAGGCCCAGCAGGGCGTGATGGAGCTGCTGCTGATCAACCACCCGCTCGACTGCCCGATCTGCGACAAGGGCGGCGAGTGCCCGCTGCAGAACCAGGCGCTCAAGCACGGCCGGGCTGACTCCCGGTTCCGGGAGCGTAAGCGGGTCTACCCGAAGCCGATCTCCATCACCAGCCAGGTGCTGCTGGACCGGGAGCGCTGCGTGCTCTGCCAGCGCTGCACCCGGTTCGCCAAGGAGATCGCCGGCGACCGGTTCCTGGACCTGCTGGAGCGCGGTGCACTGCAGCAGATCGGTACCGCGGCGACCGCCGAGGTCGAGGGCGGCAGCAAGGAGCCGGAGCAGAGCTACTTCTCCGGCAACACCATCCAGATCTGCCCGGTCGGCGCGCTCACCAGCGCCGCCTACCGGTTCCGCGCCCGTCCGTTCGACCTGATGTCCACCCCGAGTGTGTGCGAGCACTGCGCCTCCGGGTGCGCCCAGCGCACCGACTGGCGGCGCGGCAAGGTCATGCGCCGGCTCGCCGGGGCGGACATGGAGGTCAACGAGGAGTGGAACTGCGACAAGGGCCGCTTCGCGTTCACCTACGCCACCGCCGCCGACCGGCTGCTGCGCCCGATGGTCCGGGACGAGGAGACCGGTGAGCTGCGGGAGAGCTCCTGGACCGAGGCGCTGCAGAAGGCGGCGGAGGGCCTGCTGGCGGCACGGGAGGCCGGCGGGGTCGGCGTGCTCACCGGTGGTCGGCTCACCGTCGAGGACGCCTACGCCTACGCCAAGTTCGCCCGGGTCGCCCTGCGCACCAACGACATCGACTTCCGGGCCCGCCCGCACTCGGCCGAGGAGCTGGAGTTCCTGGCCGCGCGTGTGGTGGGCACCTCCCCGGACGACGGCGGCGTGACCTACGCCGACCTGGAGGCCGCCCCGGCGGTGCTGTGCGTGGCCTTCGAGCCGGAGGAGGAGTCGCCGATCGTCTTCCTGCGGCTGCGCAAGGCCGCCCGCAAGCGCGGCACGAAGGTGTTCCACCTCGGCCAGTGGACCACCCCGGGCGTGGAGAAGACCACCAAGCAGCTCGGCCCGAACAGCCGCCCGACCGGCGGGGCCCTGCTGGCCTGCGTGCCCGGTGGGGAGGCCGCCGCGGTCGAGGCGCTGGTCAACCACCCCGACGGGGCCGACGTGGCGGAGGCACTGCGTCAGCCCGGTGCCGTGGTGCTGGTCGGCGAGCGGGCCGCCGAGGTCCCGGGCCTGTTCTCCGCGGTGGCCCGGCTGGCCGACGCCACCGGCGCCCGGGTGGCCTGGGTGCCGCGGCGCGCCGGTGAGCGTGGCGCGCTGGAGGCCGGTGCGGTGCCGACCCTGCTGCCCGCGGGTCGTCCGGTGACCGACGCCGAGGCCCGCGCCGAGGTGGAGCGGCTGTGGGGACTGCCCGAGGGGACGCTGCCCGCCGAGCCGGGTCGCGACACCTCCGGCATCCTGTCCGCCGCCGCGTCCGGCGAGCTCGCCGGCCTGGTCGTCGCCGGTGTGGACCCGGCCGACCTGCCGGACCCGGAGCTGGCCGAACAGGCCCTGCAGCAGGCCGGTTTCGTGGTGAGCCTGGAGCTGCGGGCCAGCGCGGTCACCCGGCACGCCGACGTGGTGCTGCCGGTGGCTCCCGCCGTGGAGAAGACGGGCAGCTACCTGAACTGGGAGGGCCGCCGCCGCGAGTTCCGCACCACCCTGGAGGGGACCGGCGCCCTGCCCGACTGCCGGGTGCTGGACACCCTGGCCGTGGAGATGGACGCCGACCTGTTCACCCAGACACCGGCCGCCGCCGCGGGCGAGCTGGCCCGCTTCGGCCGGTACACCGGGCCGCGTCCGGAGGCCCCGCGGCAGGTGGTGACCCGACTGGTCTCCGAGCCCGGCCCCGGCCAGGCGGTGCTGGCCACCTGGCGACAGCTCATCGACAACGGCTCGATGCAGGACGGGGAGCCGTACCTGGCCGGTACCGCCCGCCCGGCGCTGGCCCGGATGTCGGTGGCCACCGCCCAGCGGCTCGGTGTGGAGTTCGGCCAGCCGGTGGAGGTGTCCACCGAGCGTGGCTCGGTCACCCTGCCCGCCGCACCGGCGGACCTGCCGGACGGCGTGGTGTGGCTGCCGGGCAACTCTGGCCCCTGCTCCGTCCGCCGTGACCTGGGCGCGGGACACGGCTCGCTGGTCAGCGTGCGCCCCGCCGGCACCGTTCCCGCCGACCCGACCGGAGGTGAGGCATGAGCACCGCTGAGCTGCTCGCCGACGACCCGCTCTGGCTGATCATCATCAAGGTCATCGGGATCTTCGCGTTCCTGGTCGTGATGACCCTGTTCATGATCTGGTGGGAACGCCGGGTTGTGGCGCGGATGCAGCACCGTGTCGGTCCGAACCGGCACGGCCCGTTCGGTCTGCTCCAGTCGCTGGCCGACGGTCTGAAGCTGGCGTTCAAGGAGGACATCCGCCCGGTCCTGGCGGACAAGTGGGTGTACTTCCTCGCCCCGGTGATCTCGACCATCCCGGCGTTCACCGCGTTCGCGGTCATCCCGCTCGGCCCGGAGGTGTCGATCTTCGGTGAGCGGACCGCACTGCAGCTGGTCGACCTGCCGGTCGGTGTGCTGGTGGTGCTGGCCTGCTCCTCGATCGGCGTCTACGGCGTGGTGCTCTCCGGATGGTCCTCCGGCTCGCCGTACCCGCTGCTGGGATCGCTGCGTTCGGCGGCGCAGGTGATCTCCTACGAGATCGCGATGGGTCTGTCCATCGTCGCGGTGATCCTGTTCTCGGGCACCCTGTCGACCTCGGGGATCGTGGAGGCCCAGACGGACCTGTGGTTCGCGGTCCTGCTGATCCCGAGCTTCGTCATCTACGTGGTGTCCATGGTCGGTGAGACCAACCGGGCGCCCTTCGACCTGCCCGAGGCCGAGTCCGAGCTGGTCGGTGGCTTCCACACCGAGTACTCGTCGTTGAAGTTCGCCCTGTTCTTCCTGTCCGAGTACATCAACATGGTCACGGTGTCCGCCCTGGCCACCACGATGTTCCTCGGTGGTTGGCGGGCGCCGTGGCCGCTGTCGGAGATCGGCGGCGGTGTGCTCAACACCGGCTGGTGGCCGCTGCTGTGGTTCCTCGGCAAGACGCTGCTGTTCCTGTTCCTGTTCATCTGGCTGCGCGGCACCCTGCCCCGGTTCCGCTACGACCAGTTCATGCGGCTGGGCTGGAAGGTCCTGGTCCCGGCCAGCCTGATCTGGTTCCTGGCGGTCACCACGGTGCGCACCCTGCGCAACGAGGGCCTGAGCCGGGAGGAGATCCTGATCGGCGGCGGCATCGTGCTGGTGGTGCTCCTGCTGGTCGCCTTCCTGGTGCCGGAGCGACAGCCGGAGCCGGCCGAGGAGCAGGTCCCGCTGGCGGGCAGCGGCTTCCCGATCCCGCCGCTGGACCTGAAGGTGCCGCAGCCGCCGAAGCGGCGCCGGACCCAGGCCACCGCGGTCGAGCAGACGCCGGTGCTGGCCGGTGCGCTCACCGGGGCGGCCGGGGAGAGCAAGGCCCACTCGCCGAACGTTCCCGACGCGACCGGTGCCGAGGCCCGGCCGTCCGGCACCGACAAGGAGGGCAGCGATGGGACTGCTTGATCCGCTCAAGGGCTTCGGCGTCACCTTCTCGACGATGTTCAAGAAGGTGGTGACCGAGCAGTACCCCGAGGTCAAGAAGGTCACCGCGCCGCGGTACCACGGACGGCACCAGCTCAACCGTCACCCCGACGGGCTGGAGAAGTGCGTCGGGTGCGAGCTGTGCGCGTGGGCCTGCCCGGCCGACGCGATCTACGTCGAGGGCGGGGACAACACCGAGGAGGAGCGCTACTCCCCCGGCGAGCGGTACGGCAAGGTCTACCAGATCAACTACCTGCGCTGCATCGGCTGCGGGTTGTGCATCGAGGCCTGCCCGACCCGGTCGCTGACCATGACCAACGAGTACGAGCTGGCCGACGACAACCGGCAGAACCTGATCTACACCAAGGAGCAGCTCCTGGCCCCGCTGCTGCCGGGCATGGAGGCGCCGCCGCACCCGATGCGGCTGGGCAAGGACGAGCAGGACTACTACGTCCACGGCCCTGAGCTGGCTCGCAAGGCCGGTACCCCCCGGGGACAGACCGTGGAGACCGGGCCCGAGGAGGCGTTGCGGTGACCGCATTGGTACTCGCCCAGGCCGCCGAGACGATCAGTACCGGCGAGAAGATCGCCTTCTGGATCCTCGGGCCGCTCGCGCTGGCCGGGGGGCTGGGCATGCTGTTCGCCCGCAACGCGGTGCACTCCGCGTTGTGGCTGGTGCTGACCATGCTCAGCCTCGGTGCGCTGTACGTGGTCCAGCAGGCCCCGTTCCTGGGGCTCGTGCAGATCATCGTCTACACCGGCGCGATCATGATGCTGTTCCTGTTCGTCCTCATGCTGGCGGGCAGGAACAGCGCTGACTCGGTGGTCGAGGTGCTGCGCGGCCAGCGACTGTGGGCCGCGCTGCTGGGTGTCGGGTTCGCCCTCCTGATGGTCGCTTCGGTGGCCCGGGCCTTCACCGACGTGCCCTCCCGGGGGCTGGCCCTGGTCAACGCGGGTGACGGCAACATCGCCAACCTGGGACGGGCGATCTTCACCGACTACCTGTTCCCGTTCGAGCTGACCTCGGCGCTGCTGATCACCGCCGCGGTCGGCGCGATGGTGCTGGGTTACGTGGACAAGCGGAACAAGCGCCGCAGCCAGCGGGAGCTGGCGGAGGCGCGTATCCGCGGCGAGCACGCCCGGCCCTCCCCGCTGCCCGGCCCGGGTGTCTTCGCCACCGCCAACTCGGTGGCCACGCCCGCCCTGCTGCCGGACGGCTCGGTGGCGCCAGAGTCGCTCTCCGAACTCATCGAGAACGTCGCCAGGGAGCAGCTCGCCGAGGAGCGGCGCGAGGTCGCCGGCGAGCTCCCGGGCCCGGACGCGCGTGCGCTGGTCGGTCGGACCGAGGGCGGTGGGTCCGAGGAGAGGACCGAGTCGGTGGACGCGGAGGCGGCTCGACCCGTGGAGGAGGTCAAGCGGTGAGCCCGTCCTACTACCTGCTGCTGTCCGCCCTGCTGTTCACCATCGGCGCGGTGGGCGTGCTGGTGCGGCGCAACGCCGTCGTGGTGTTCATGTGCGTCGAGCTGATGCTCAACGCGGTGAACCTGTCGCTGGTCACCTTCGCGCGGATCAACGGCGCGTTGGACGGCCAGGTGATGGCCTTCTTCGTGATGGTCGTGGCGGCGGCCGAGGTCGTGGTCGGCCTGGCGATCATCATGGCGATCTTCCGGACCCGTCGTTCGGCCTCGGTCGACGACGCCAACCTGCTGAAGTACTGAGGGGTCGACGTTGGCTGGAGTGACGAGCCTCGCTGCCGAAGTGCAGGCAGCCGACGGGGTAGCCCGGTACGCGTGGTTGCTGGTCGCGCTGCCCGCGTTCGGTGCGGCGGTGCTGCTGCTCGGCGGACGCCGTACCAACGCGTGGGGTCACCTGCTCGGCTGCGCCACGGTGATCGGTGCGTTCGGCTACGGCCTGGCGCTGTTCGCCTCCGCCTACGCAGCGCCGGAGGCCGAGCGGGTCAGCGAGCTGCACCTGTTCTCGTGGATCCCGGTGAACGCGCTGCAGGTCGACTTCGGGCTGCGCCTGGACCCGCTGTCCCTGGTGTTCGTGTTGCTGATCACCGGTGTGGGTTCGCTGATCCACATCTACTCGATCGGCTACATGGCGCACGACCCGGATCGGCGTAAGTTCTTCGCCTACCTCAACCTGTTCGTCGCGGCGATGCTGGTGCTGGTCCTGGGCAACAGCTTCGTTGCGCTGTACTTCGGCTGGGAGGGCGTCGGTCTGGCGTCCTACCTGCTCATCTCCTTCTGGCAGTACCGCCCGGCGGCGGCCACGGCGGCGAAGAAGGCGTTCATCATGAACCGGGTCGGCGACGTCGGCCTGGCGCTCGCCATCTTCATGATGTTCGCCGAGCTGGGCACCACCCAGTACAGCGAGGTGTTCGCCCGGGCCGGGGAGTTCTCCTCCACGCAGCTGCTGCTGATCACCCTCCTGCTGCTGCTCGGCGCGTGCGGCAAGTCCGGCCAGTTCCCGCTGCAGGCGTGGTTGCCGGACGCCATGGAGGGTCCGACCCCGGTCTCGGCGCTCATCCACGCCGCGACCATGGTCACCGCCGGTGTGTACCTGATCGCCCGGGCCAACCCGATCTACAACCTGTCCGAGGACGGCCGGCTGGTGGTCACCGCGATCGGTGCGCTCACCCTGCTGATCGGGTGCATCGTCGGCTGCGCCTACGACGACTTCAAGAAGGTGCTGGCCTACTCCACGGTCAGCCAGATCGGGTACATGATCCTGGCCGTGGGCCTGGGGCCCGCCGGCTACGCGCTGGGCATCATGCACCTGCTCACCCACGGCTTCTTCAAGGCCGGCCTGTTCCTGGGTGCCGGTTCGGTCATGCACGGCATGAACGACGAGGGCAACATCCGGCGGATGGGCGGCCTGGCCCGGTACATGCCGATCACCTTCGTCACCTGGGGCCTCGGCTACCTGGCGCTGATCGGCTTCCCCTTCCTGTCCGGCTACTACTCCAAGGACGCCATCATCGAGGCGGCCCTGGGGCAGGAGGGCTGGCGCGGCTGGGTGTTCGGCGGTGCGGCCCTGCTGGGTGCCGGTCTGACCGCGTTCTACATGACCCGGCTGATGCTGCTGGTGTTCCTGGGCAAGCCGCGGTGGAAGGAGCTGCGCTCCGCGGACGGGCGGGAGTACCACCCGCACGAGTCGCCGCTGGTGATGACGGTGCCGATGATCCTGATCGCGATCGGCTCCGTGGGCGCCGGCTTCTTCCTGCACTCCGGTGAGCGGCTGGCGAACTGGCTGGCCCCGTCGGTGGGCGAGCTGCAGCACACCACGGGCGGCGTGCTGCCGCACTCGTGGGTGCCGCTGCTGACCGTGGGCCTGTCCGCGGTGGGCGTCCTGGTCGCCTGGCTCCTCTTCGGGACCCGTCCGGTGCCGGTCGAGCGGCCGGAGCGGGTGTCCCTGCCGGTCCGCGCGGCCCGGGCCGACCTGTACGCCAACGCGATCAACGAGGCGCTGTTCGCGCGGCCGGGTATCTGGCTCACGCGGGCGCTGGTGTTCGTGGACAACAAGGGTGTTGACGGCCTGGTGAACGGCACCGCCGCCCTGCTCGGCGGTACCTCCGGTCGGATGCGCCGGTTGCAGACCGGTTTCGTGCGCTCCTACGCGCTGAGCATGCTGGGAGGTTCGGTCCTCGTGATCGCGGCGCTGATGGTGGTGAGGTTCGCGTGACCACCACCGGGTCTGCCTACCTGCTCGCGCTCCTGGTGCTGCCGCTGATCGGCAGCATCGTGGTGGCGCTGCTGCGCGGCAACGACCGCGCGGCCAAGACCACCGCACTGGCCTTCTCCCTGGGCGAGCTGGTGCTCGCCGCGCTCGCCTGGGCCAGCTACGACCCCGACGGGTCCCGGCTCCAGCTGACCAGCTCGTTCGAGTGGATCCCCGCCTTCGGCGTGAACTTCGCGCTGGGCGTGGACGGCATCGCGCTGGTGATGATCGCGCTCATCGCGTTCCTGGTGCCGGTGGTCATCGGCGGGTCCTGGGAGGACCGGCTGCCCGAGGGGAGCACCGCGGCCGGCTTCTTCTCGCTGCTGCTGGTGATGGAGACGTTCATGGTCGGCGTGTTCGCCGCCACCGACGTCTTCCTCTTCTACGTGTTCTTCGAGGCGATGCTGGTCCCGATGTACTTCATCATCGGGCGCTTCGGCGGACCGCGCCGGCAGTACGCGGCGATGAAGTTCTTCCTGTACTCGCTGCTCGGCGGTCTGGTGATGCTGGCCTCGGTGATCGGCCTGTACGTGGTCAGCGCCGACCACCTCGCCGAGGGCACCTTCGACTGGGCGACGCTGACGACCATCGCCCGGGACGTGCCGGAGTCGGTCCAGGTCTGGCTGTTCCTCGGCTTCTTCGTCGCGTTCGCGATCAAGGCGCCGCTGGTGCCGCTGCACACCTGGCTGCCCGACGCCGGTGCCGAGGCGCCGATCGGGGCGGGTGTGCTGCTGGTCGGCGTGCTGGACAAGGTCGGCACCTTCGGGTTCCTGCGGTACTGTCTGCCGCTGTTCCCGGAGGCCAGCAAGCAGCTGGCGCCGCTGGTGCTGGTGCTCGCGGTGGCCGGTGTGCTCTACGGCGCGCTGCTGGCGATCGGCCAGAGCGACATGAAGCGGTTCGTGGCCTACACCTCGATCGCGCACTTCGGCTTCATCGCGTTGGGCATCTTCGCCTTCAGCACCCAGGCGTTCTCCGGTGCCGTGCTCTACATGGTCAACCACGGCATCTCCACCGGCATGCTGTTCCTGGTGGTCGGCATGGTGATCGCCCGCGGTGGTTCCCGGATCATCGAGGACTACGGCGGCATGGCCAAGCTGACCCCGGTGCTGGGTGGCATGTTCCTGGTGGCCGGTCTGTCGTCGCTGGCGCTGCCCGGCACCAACTCGTTCATCAGCGAGTTCCTGGTGCTGATCGGCTCGTTCCCGCGGGAGCCGGTCTACACGGTGCTGGCGACCTGCGGCATCATCCTGGCCGCGTTGTACGTGCTGTGGGTGTACCAGCGGGTCATGCAGGGGCCGGTCCGGGGCAACGCCCTGATGGGGCTGGCCGGTGGTCCCGGCACCGCGATCTCCCCGGAGGCCCTGGCGGAGAAGGAGCCGGCCAAGCGCGGGATCTCCGACCTGTCGCGCCGGGAGAAGATCGTGCTGGCCCCGCTGGTGGCACTGATCCTGGTGTTGGGTATCTACCCGAAGCCGGTGCTCGACGTGATCAACCCGTCCGTCGGGGCGACGCTGACGGAGGTGGGTCTGAGCGACCCGGTCGGCGTCGCCACCGTGCAGGGAGGCAAGTGAGTTGTCCGCGCTGAACATGTCATTCCTGGCGCAGGGCTCCTCGGTGCAGCTGCCTGAGATCGACTACCTGGCGCTGTCGCCGGTGTTGATCGTGTTCGGCGTGGCCTGCGTCGGGGTGCTCGTCGAGGCGTTCCTCCCACGTCACCTGCGGTGGGCGACCCAGCTCACCCTGTCCCTGCTGGCGATCGTGGGGGCCGGACTCGCCTTCGGCCTCCACCTGAACGACCTGGGCGGCAAGGACGAGGTGCAGCGGGCGATCGTCACCCTGGGCGGTGCCCTGGCCATCGACCAGCCGGCCCTGTTCCTGTGGGGCACCCTGCTGGCGCTGGCTCTGGGGGCGATCCTGCTGATCGCCGACCGTTCGGTGGAGCCCGGCGGCTGGTTCACGGCCTCCGCCGCGATCCGTCCCGGCACGCTGCAGGACCGGGACCAGGCCGCGAGCGGGAGCATGCAGACCGAGGTCTTCCCGCTCACGCTGTTCGCGTTGGGCGGCATGATGGTGTTCTGCGCCGCCAACGACCTGCTGACCATGTTCGTGGCGTTGGAGGTGCTGAGCCTGCCGCTGTACCTGCTGTGCGGTCTGGCGCGGCGGCGCCGGCTGCTCTCGCAGGAGGCCGCGGTCAAGTACTTCCTGCTCGGTGCCTTCGCCTCGGCGTTCTTCCTGTACGGTCTGGCCCTGCTCTACGGCTACGCCGGGACCGTGCAGTTCGCCGGTATCGCGGAGGCGGCGGCCGGTACCGACCGTTCGGACACCCTGCTCTACGCGGGTATGGGCCTGCTGGTGGTCGGTCTGCTCTTCAAGGGTTCGGTCGGCCCGTTCCACGCCTGGACGCCGGACGTCTACCAGGGCGCTCCGACCCCGGTGACCGCGTTCATGGCGGCCTGCACCAAGGTCGCCGCGTTCGGCGGCATCCTGCGGGTGTTCAGCGAGGTGTTCCGGGCCACGAGCTGGGAGTGGAGCGGTGTGCTCTGGGCCGTGGCGATCGCCTCCATGGTGATCGGTGCGGTGCTCGGCCTGACCCAGACCGACATCAAGCGGATGATCGCCTACTCGTCGGTGGCCCACGCGGGCTTCCTGCTGGTCGGTGCGATGGCACTGTCCGAGGAGGGCGTGTCGGGCACCATGTTCTACCTGCTCGCCTACGGGTTCACCACGCTGGCTGTGTTCGCGGTCATCGGTCTGGTGCGCAACGCGGATGGTGAGGCCACTCACCTCTCGCAGTGGGCGGGGCTGGCGAAACGATCTCCGCTGACCGCGGCGGTGTTCACGTTCCTGCTGCTCGCGCTGGCCGGCATCCCGCTGACCAGCGGTTTCATCGGCAAGTTCGTCGTCTTCTCCGCGGCTCTGGCCCAGGGTATGGCCCCGCTGGTGGTGGTGGCCCTGGTGACAAGTGCCATTGCGGCCTTCTTCTACCTTCGGGTCATCGTGCTGATGTACTTCAGCGAGCCCGCGGCCGATGGCCCAACGGTCTCCGTCCCCGGCGTGTTCACCACGGTGACCATCACGCTGGGAGTGCTGGTGACCCTGGTGCTCGGACTGCTCCCGCAGTTCGCGCTGGGTTGGGCCGACCCCGGCATCGGGTTCGCGTCCTGACCGCAGCGAAGGCTTTGACGTGACGACGAGTGCTACTACGGGGGGTGGCGGGCGCAGCGCAGGCGTCCGTCTCGAGTTGGCCGACCCCGCACTGGCCGAGGCCGTGCGGGGCGGCCTCGCCCGCGTGGAGGAGTTGCTGCACCAGGCGGTGCAGAACGACTTCCGGTTCATCACCGAGACGTCCCTCCACCTGGTGGAGGCGGGAGGGAAGCGGTTCCGGCCGCTGTTCACCCTGCTCGCCGCGCAGTTCGGTGATCCGTCGCGGGACGAGGTGGTGAAGGCGGCGGCCGTGGTGGAACTGGTCCACCTGGCCACGCTGTACCACGACGACGTGATGGACGAGGCCACCATGCGGCGGGGCGCGGAGAGCGCGAACGCCCGGTGGACCAACACCGTGGCCATCCTCACCGGTGATTTCCTGTTCGCGCACGCCTCACGGCTGGTGTCCGACCTGGGCACCGACGCCGCCCGGCTGATCGCGGAGACGTTCGCGCAGCTCGTCACCGGGCAGCTGCGCGAGACCGTCGGCCCGGCCGAGGGTGAGGACCCGGTCCAGCACTACCTGACGGTGGTGGCGGAGAAGACCGGCTCGCTCATCGCGATCGCCGGTCGGTACGGGGCGATGTTCGCCGGCGCGGCTCCGGAGCACGTGGCCGCGCTGCACCGGATCGGCGATCTGCTGGGCACGGCCTTCCAGATCTCCGACGACATCATCGACATCGCCTCGCCCGCCGTGGAGTCCGGCAAGACACCGGGCACCGACCTGCGGGAGGGGGTGCGGACCCTGCCGATGCTCTACGCGTTGGAGGAGACCGGTCCGCGTGGGGACCGGTTGCGCGCGCTGCTGGCGAGCCCGCTGACCGACGACACCGAGGTGGAGGAGGCCCTGGCGCTGCTGCGGGAGTCCCCGGGGTTGCAGCGGGCCCGTGAGGTCCTCGCCGGGTACGCCGAACGGGCCCGGGAGGAGATCCACACGCTGCCGGAGGGCCCGGCCAGGGACGCGCTGTACGCGGTGGCCGACTACGTGGTGGACCGCACACACTGAACGTCCGCGTCCTACCGCACGGGCGGCGGACTCGTTCCCGGGTGTCGTTCCCGGGGGAGTCCGCCGCCCGTGTGCGTGCGGGGGCCTACTGACCGGCGGTCGGGGTGGGTGCCTGCTCCCTGGCCTCTCCCGTGGCGCGTCGCGAGCGCCGGGCGGCGCGTACCCCGTCGGTGGCGAACACCACCAGACCGATCCACACCAGGCCGAAGCCGATCCAGCGGGACGGCGGCATGGGCTCGTGGTTGACCAGGACACCCCAGGCGAACTGCAGGGTCGGTGTCAGGTACTGCAGGAGCCCGATGGTCACCAGCGGTACCCGGCGCGCGGCGGCACCGAACAGCAGCAGCGGCACCGTGGTCACCGGGCCGGTGGCGATCATGAGCAGGACGTGGCCCACACCGGCGTCGGTGAAGGTGCCGGCACCGGTGGCCTCCAGCCACACCACGTAGCCCACGGCGAGCGGGCCGAGCACCGTGCTCTCCGCGGTCAGGCTGCTCAGCGAGTCCAGGGGGATCAGCTTCTTGATCAGGCCGTAGCCGCCGAAGGTGAACGCCAGGGTCAGGGCGATCACCGGGACCCGGCCGTAGTCGATGGTGAGCACCACGACCGCGGCTCCGGCGACGACCAGGGCGACGAGTTGGGCCCGGCGCAGGCGTTCCCGCAGCACCAGCACACCCAGCAGCACGCTGACCAGCGGGTTGATGAAGTACCCGAGGGCGGTCTCCACGACCTGGTCGCTGTTCACCCCGTAGATGTAGGTGCCCCAGTTGACCGCGATGAGGGCCGCGGCCGAGGACGCGAGCAGCCAGCCACGGGCCGGGAGGCGGCGCAGGACCGACCAGCGGCCCAGCAGCAGGGCGAGCAGCGCGGTCACCACGAGGGTCCAGGCCACCCGGTGGGCCAGGATCTCCACGGCCCCCGCGGGGGCCAGCAGTGGCCAGAACGCCGGGAAGAGGCCCCAGAGGGAGTAGGCACCCACCCCCATGAGGACGCCCATGGTGGCGGGGTTGGAACGGGCGGTGGTGGATTGCACCGCTGGGTCGGATGAAGGGGGCAGCGGCGGCACCCGGTCAGTTTACGAGTCGAAAACGGGAAGTGTTCGTTTTCTGGGCCACAGTGCTTTCTGGGGGAAGATGCGACACGATGGGGTGAAATTGTGCGGCTACGGTGGCCAGGCCGAGCAGGAATGACCGCGGGCCCGGCACCGGGGACCTGGGGGTGCTGTGCAGGACAGGGAAGGTCCGGCACGTCCGGGCACGCCTTCCCGACGGCGTGGGTGTGCGCGGCCGCTCGTACCGCGCTCCCGTGACGCACGGCCCGGCGGGGTGCACGGCTTGCCGCACAACCGCAGGGGAAGCACCGTAGAGGTCGGAAGGCACGCGCTGGTCACCGGGAGCCACCGGAACGCCCCGGGACCGCTCCACGTCCCGGAGCGTGGCGCGGAGCCCCGTACCCGGCGGTGCGACACCATGGATGACGCAGACGGGGGCCGGGCGTTCCACCGCCGGGTCGAGATCGCCGTTCGCTAGGAGGAACTTCCCGTGACGTGGCTCTTCGGGCAGGTGTGGTTGTGGAGCCTGCTCGCGTTCCTGCTGGGTGCGCTGGTCACCTGGCTGCTGGTGGCACGTCCGGCACGCGCCCGGGCGGCCAAGCCGGAGAGCCGGCCGCAGGAAGCGGCTGCACCGGCGGAGCCGCCCGCCGACTCCCGCGGTGAGCGCACCGGGGAGGCCGGTACCCCGGCCCGGCCCGGCCCGGGGCGGGACACGACCGAGCAGCCCACGACGGTCCTGCCCGCCGTGCCCCCCTCCGGGGAACAGGACTCTGGAGCGGAGCGGGCGGTCGACCCCACCCCGCACCGGGTACCGGGGGACGACCGGGGCCCCTCCGGAGGGCCCGTGGCTCCGGCCGCCCCGGAGGAGAGCGGGGAGGCGGCCGAGCACTGGGGTGCCCCCGCGCAGCCCCGTCCGGCCCCTCGTCGGGTGTCGGTGCGGCAGGTGACCGGCGGTTCCGGGGCGTCCGCCGTTCGTCCGGAGGACTGGGCGCGTGGCCCGGAGTCCGACGCGGCGGACGACTCGGCCTTCCGAGGTGCCTCGACCGGTTCCTCGGGGTGGGGTGAGGTACCGCCGGAGGACGTGCGCCCGCCCGAGATCCCGGGCGGCGGCTCCCTGGGCTCCACCCCCTACCGCGGAGTGGACGAGCACCTGGTGCACACCCCGTTCACCGGCGGGGGAGAGATCGAGGACCAGGAGAACGACGAGTACACGGACTTCGTGCAGGCCCAGCGCTGGTCGGACCGGGAACGTGCCTCGGCGGAGGAGCGTCGGGAACCCACGGGTACCGCCGAGCCGACGTCGAGCCACGTTCCGCCGTTCGCCCCGGCCGAGCCGGGGTACCTGCCCGACAGCGCACCGGCCGTGGGGGCGAGCCGACCAGGCCGGGCCGCGGAGGACGACGAGGTGAGCTCGTCCGGCGCCGAGGAGCTGCGGACGGAACCCGAACCGGAGCTGGACGAGGCGGACCTGGACATCGCGGGCGGCCTGGAGGACACCGAACTGGACGCCGACGCCGAGGCGGAGGCCGAGGAGAACCGCCGGACCGGCTTCTCCGGGGAGACGGAAGAGCCGGGGACCGAGCGCGGGCCGGCCGACCGGGACGGGACGGCGGAGCGCACCACACCGGCGGCCGAGGACGAGCCGGGCGCGGGGAGCTCGACCCCGGAGACCATGATCATCACGCCGGTGGCCTCCGATCTCGGGGAGCCGAACGCGACCGGTGAGCACACCGGGGAGCGACTCCGGATCCAGGGTGTACTCGACCACGAGGTCGAGGAGGACCGGGAGCACCCGGCGACCACCGATCCGCTCGGCGCGCCGGGTGGCGGGGTCGAGGAGCGCCCGGGTATGTCCGTGCCGGGCACCGTCCGGACCGCACCCGGTTCCGAGTCCGGGATCGCCCCGGACGAGCCGGGTGGTGTCCGGGCCGGTTCGGTTCGCGGCCACGAGCGGCAGGAGGACGACGAGGCGGCCGACGGGATCTCCGGTGAGCCGTCGGCACGTCCCGAGGTGGTCCGCGGCGAGAGCGAGGAACGAGCCGGGGACCTCGGTGCTCCCGTGTCGAACGGCACCGTGGCGGAACCGGCGTGGCCGGCGCCTTCCGCGCCGCAGGCCGGGGCGAACATGCCGCCCACGGTGAGCGCGCAGTCCGGTCCCGGCGCACGTGCGGATGCGGACGGGCCCGTCGCCCCGTCGGGCGGCGGGATGCCGGCTTCCGCCGCTCCCCCCTCGGACGTGGGGCACCTGAAGGGCATCGTCGGGCCGGGGCCGGTCGTGCCGGAGCTGCCGCCCGAGGAGCGTCAGCGCGACCTGTTCGAACCGGTGGTGGACCCGGACGCGGTGCGGACCACCTCCCCGGAGCGACCCGGTCCGGCCGGCACACCACCCACCCCGGCTGTGCCGCCGACCCCGCCCAGGCCGTCCACTCCGGCCCCCGGACCCGTCACCGGGGCCGGCCCGACGCCTCGGGGCACCGCCGACCAGGGAGCCGGGGCGCCCCGGCCCGCCACCGGCGACCCCACCACGTCGGGTGCGGTCACCGCGGCCGGTCTGCCCAAGCGCCAGCCGAAGGCACCTCCGCGGTTCGGCGCCCAGCCCTCCACCCCGCCGTCCCCGCCGCCGATGCCGCCGCGTTCCGGTCGGCCGGTCGCTCCGTCCGCCCCGCCGCCGGCCCCGGCGACGCCACCCGTCCCGCCGCGTCCCGCCGGGCCGCCGCCCGGCCCGTACGGCCCCAACTCGGCACTGCCCAAGCCGGACGGGTCGGCGCCCTCCCCGGAGTTCACGGTGAAGGGCAATGCCTCGGCGATGTTGTTCCACACCCCGGACTCGCCCTACTACGCCCGTACCCGGGCGGAGGTGTGGTTCCGTTCCGCGGAGGACGCCGAGCGCGCGGGTTTCCGGGCCTGGAACAAGCCTCGCTGACCCTCGGGTGCCGGTCCCGTCCGGTGCGGGCGGGACCGGGGCCGGGTGTCGCGGTTCCCGCAGGTTTGGGAGGACGACGACACGAAGGGACGGGGTCGACCTTGCGGGTCGACCCCGCCCCTTCGTGGTCGGGACGTGACGTCGGTCAGGAGACGGTCCAGGTGTCCGTGCCCCGCAGCAGGGCGGCCAGGTCGGCCGGCTTGCTCTGCCGGGCCTTGCCCACCTGCTCACGCACCAGGTCGTCGTAGGTGGGCCGGGACACCGCACGGAACACCCCGGTGACCGTGTGGTCCAGGTCCACCCCGCCCAGCCGGGACAGCGCGAAGGCGTGGGTCGGGTCCTGGACGGTGGCGTCGTGCACCACCAGGGCCTCCTCGCCGACCTCGGAGACCTTGGCCACCCGCATCGACCCGAAGCCGTCGCGCACCACGCCGTACTCGCCCTCGGAGCCGAACCGGATCGGCTCGCCGTGCCGCAGCGGGATGATCCGCCGCTCCCGCTCGCCCGGCTCCTTGAGCACGTCGAACGCGCCGTCGTTGAAGATCGGGCAGTTCTGGTAGATCTCCACCACCGCGGCGCCCCGGTGCTGGGCGGCGGCCCGCAGCACCTCGGTGAGCTGCTTGCGGTCCGAGTCCAGCGCCCGCGCCACGAACGTGGCCTCCGCACCCAGCGCCAGCGACACCGGGTTGAACGGGTGGTCCAGCGACCCCATCGGGGTCGACTTGGTGATCTTGCCCTGCTCGGAGGTGGGCGAGTACTGACCCTTGGTCAGCCCGTAGATCCGGTTGTTGAACAGCAGGATCTTGAGGTTGACGTTCCGGCGCAGTGCGTGGATCAGGTGGTTGCCGCCGATGGAGAGCGCGTCGCCGTCACCGGTGACCACCCACACCGACAGGTCGGGACGCGACACCGCCAGGCCGGTGGCGATCGCCGGGGCCCGGCCGTGGATGGAGTGCATCCCGTAGGTGTTCATGTAGTACGGGAAGCGGGAGGAGCAGCCGATGCCCGAGATGAACACGATGTTCTCCCGGCGCAGGCCCAGCTCCGGCATGAAGCCCTGGACCGCGGCGAGGATCGCGTAGTCACCGCAGCCGGGGCACCAGCGGACCTCCTGGTCGGACTTGTAGTCCTTGGCGCTCTGCTTCTCGTCCGTGGTGGGCACGCCGTGGAGCCCGCCCACGGTGGGCAGTCCCAGGTCGATCGCGGTCACTGCGCCCCCTTGATGATGTCGATGAACACGCCTTCCAGCTCCTCGGCCTTGAAGGGCAGGCCGGCGACCTTGGTGTGGCTGACCACGTCGACCAGGTAACGCGCCCGCAGCAGCAGGGCGAGCTGGCCGAGGTTCATCTCCGGGACCACCACCCGCCGGTAGCGGCGCAGCACGTCACCCAGGTTGCGGGGCATCGGGTTGAGGTGCCGCAGGTGGGCGTGGGCGATCTTCATGCCGAGCCGGCGCACGCGGCGGCAGGCGGCACCGATCGGACCGTAGGTGGAGCCCCAGCCCACGACCAGCACGTCGGCGTCCCCGGTGGGGTCGTCGACCTCGACGTCGGGCACCTCGACGCCGTCGATCTTGGCCTGGCGCAACCGGACCATGCGGTCGTGGTTGTCCGGGTCGTAGGAGATGTTGCCCTTGCCGTCGGCCTTCTCCAGGCCACCGATGCGGTGCTCCAGTCCCGGGGTGCCCGGGATCGCCCACGGACGGGCCAGTGTCTCCGGGTCACGCAGGTAGGGCCAGAACTCGCCGGATCCGTCCGGTGCGTTGGGCTCGGTGGCGAACTCGACGCGCAGGTCCGGCAGCTGCTCGGGGTCCGGGATCAGCCAGGGCTCGGAGCCGTTGGCGAGGTAACCGTCGGACAGCAGCATCACCGGGGTGCGGTAGGTCAGGGCGATCCGCACCGCGTCGAGCACCGCGTCGAAGCAGTCGGCGGGGGAGCGCGGCGCCACGATCGGCACCGGCGCCTCGCCGTTGCGGCCGAACATCGCCTGCAGCAGGTCGGCCTGTTCGGTCTTGGTGGGCAGACCCGTGGACGGGCCGCCGCGCTGTACGTCGACGATCAGCAGCGGCAGTTCCAGGGCCACGGCCAGACCGATGGTCTCGGACTTCAGGGCGATACCGGGGCCGGAGGTGGTGGTCACTCCGAGGGCGCCGCCGAAGGAGGCCCCCAGGGCCGCCCCGATGCCGGCGATCTCGTCCTCGGCCTGGAACGTGGTGACGTCGAAGTTCTTGTGCTTGGCGACCTCGTGCAGGATGTCCGAGGCGGGGGTGATCGGGTAGCTGCCCAGGAAGACCGGCAGCCCGGAGCGCTGACCGGCTGCGACGATGCCGTAGGCCAGGGCGGTGTTGCCGGTGATCTGCCGGTAGACGCCCTTGGGGAGCTTGGCCGGCGCCACCTCGTAGGTCACCGCGAAGGACTCGGTGGTCTCGCCGTAGTTCCATCCGGCGCGGAAGGCCAGGATGTTGGCCTCGGCGATCTGCGGCTTGCGGGCGAACTTCTCCCGCAGGAAGCGCTCGGTGCCCTCGGTGGGGCGGTGGTACATCCAGGACAGCAGGCCGAGCGCGAACATGTTCTTGGCCCGCTCGGCGTCCTTCTTGGACAGGCCGGTGTGCTCCAGTGCCGCCAGGGTGAGGGAGGCCATCGGCACCTTGTGCACGGTGTAGGCGGCGAGGGAGTCGTCCTCCAGGGGGTTGGACTGGTAGCCGACCTTGGCCAGGTTGCGCTTGGTGAACTCGTCGGTGTTGACGATCAGCGTGCCGCCCTTGGGCAGGTCGCCGATGTTCGCCTTGAGCGCGGCGGGGTTCATGGCGACCAGGACGTCGGGTCGGTCACCTGGGGTGAGGATGTCGTAGTCGGCGAAGTGCAGCTGGAAGCTGGAGACACCGGGTAGGGTGCCTGCAGGGGCACGGATCTCGGCGGGGAAGTTGGGCAACGTCGCCAGGTCGTTGCCGAACGCCGCTGCCTCGGAGGTGAACCGGTCACCGGTCAGTTGCATACCGTCACCGGAGTCGCCCGCGAAGCGGATGACGACCCGGTCCAGCTTGCGGACCTCGCGGTCGATGCGCTGCTGGGGCGAACCGGTGTTGCCGGGCAGTGCCGGCGCATTCCCCACGTCTGCGGTCATGGGCTCGGGGTCCCTCTCTCGCGAGAATCGACCGGGCGTCGCTGCCCGGACGGCGGTGCCGACCCGGGCAGGGCACCGGGCGCCTGCTCGTTCCCGAGCGTAGCGTCCGGCCGGGGTCGCTCCGACGTGCGCGAGCGCCCCCTCGAGCGGGCCTCCAGCCAGGCTCGCCGGCCTGTGTAGCGTCACTACTACAAAAGTAAGGCCCACCTTCGTTCCTGAACGATTCAGGACGCCTGGGTCACACCGCCCGACCAGGTTTCACCCGGCGGGCTTAAACATGTTACCGCCGGTAACAGGTTACTTGCGACTGATCCGGCGACGCATGGCGGCCAGGCGTTCGGCGAAGGCCGGCTGCTCCATGGACGCGAGCTGCGGCACGATCTCCGCCTCCACCGCCGCCGGGTGCTCGTCCAGGGTCGCGGTGGTGCGCATGGTCCGCTTGGTGGTCATCACCAGACCGCGCGGCGCCGCCACCGCCGCCGCGGCCAGGGACACGGCTGCCTCCACCACGTCCTCGGGGCCGCCCTCGACCGCCTGCCAGACCAGCCCGGCGCGTACCGCGGCCTCGGCGTCCAGTACCTGGCCGAACAGGGCCATCGCCGCCGCCGTCTGCGGGCCCACGAGCCGCTGCAGCATCCAGGTCATGCCGCCGCCGGGGTGGATGCCCAGCTGCAGGAAACGTGCGTCGAACCGGGCGTTCGGTCCCGCCAGACGGACGTCACAGGCCAGGGCCAGGTTCAGGCCGGCGCCCACCGCGGGCCCGGCGACCGCCGCGATCGTGGGCAGCGGGCAGGCGGCCACCGCCAGGAACCCCGAGTAGATCCGACGCAGGCCCTCCTCCTGCGCCTCGCCCAGTGTGGTGAGGTCGGCCCCGGCGCAGAACGCCGGCGGGGCGCCGGTCACCACGATCGCGTGAACGCGCTCGTCCTCCTCGCACTCCACGACCGCATCGGCCAGGTCGCTGGACAGGTCGATGGTCAGCGCGTTGCGTCGGTCCGGGTCGCTCACCGTGATCACCGCGACGCCGTTCCGCCGTTCGAGGAGGACTTGTCCACTCATGGCTGCCGATACTGCCAGGCCGGTCGAGTCGGGCCGCGTGATCCCCTGCACGTCCGGTCCGACCGGTCGGCACCCCGGATCAGCGCTGTGTCGGGTCGGGGGAACGTTCCAACAGTCGGGACAGCACCACCGTGGAGACCGTGCGTTCCACGAAGTCCACCGCCCGGAGCCGCTCCAGTGCGCTCTCCAGGTGGTGGATGTCCGCCGCGCGCAGGTGGACGATCGCGTCCGCAGCCCCCGAGACGGTGTAGGCCGCGACCACCTCGGGCAGCGGCTCCAGCCCGGCCCGGATCTCCCCCGGGGCCTTGTTGCCCCGGCAGTACACCTCGACGAACGCCTCGGTCCCCCAGCCGAGTGCCTCGGGGTCCACCACCGCGGTGAAGCCCTGGATCACCCCGGAGTCCAGCAGCCGGTCCACCCGTCGCTTCACCGCCGGTGCGGACAGGCTGACCTTCGCGCCGATCTCGGCGTAGCTCGACCGGGCATCGGCAACCAGGCACGAAACGATCTGCTGATCAATTGCGTCCACGCGCAACATTCTGCACTATCTGCCGCAATGAAGCGGCGTTGAACGTAGGTTCTCGGGGAATTTAGATTTCGAAACATGACATCCGCGTCGACGCTTGGCCCGGGGGAGAGCACCGCGGTGCACACCGCCCCCGTGGCAGCTCCTTCCGCGCCGGTGCGAGTGCCCACACGGCGCCGCTACCTGATGTGCGAGCCCCGCTACTTCGCCGTCGAGTACTCGATCAACCCCTGGATGGACCCGGAGCAGCCGGTCAGCGTCGAGCGTGCCATCGAGCAGTGGACGGAGCTCAAGCGCACCTACGAGCGGCTCGGTCACCAGGTGGAGACCATCGAGCCGCAGCCCGGGCTGCCGGACATGGTGTTCTCGGCCAACTCCGGGACCGTGATCGACGGTCGGGTGCTCGGTGCGAAGTTCCGCGCCCCCGAGCGCGCGCCGGAGGCCGAGCACTACCGGCGCTGGTTCCTGGAGCACGGCTACCGCTCGGTGGTCATGCCCACCAGGACCAACGAGGCGGAGGGCGATTTCGCCTGGACCGGTGCCTTCCTGCTGGCCGGCACCGGGTTCCGCACCGACCCCGCGGCGCACGCCGAGGCCCAGGAGGTGCTGGGCGTCCCCGTGGTGTCGCTGCAGCTGGTCGACCCCCGCTACTACCACCTGGACACCGCGTTGTTCGTGCTCGCCGAGGGGGACCGGGAGCGGGGCGAGCCAGCCCTGGTCGCCTACTACCCGGAGGCGTTCTCCCCGGGGTCCCGACGCGTGCTGCAGCGGCTGTTCCCGGACGCGGTGATCGCCAACGACGACGACGCCCGGTGCCTCGGTCTCAACGGCGTCTCGGACGGGCGGCACGTCGTCCTGCCGGTGGAGGCCACCCACCTGGCGGAGCGGATCGCCGAGCGCGGGTTCGAACCGGTGCTCGTGGACATCTCCGAGCTGCGCAAGTCCGGTGGCGGCCCCAAGTGCTGCACCATGGAGCTGCGCGACTGACGATCTTCTCCGGTCCACCGGGCGGTCCGTGTCCGGTGTGACGTCACCGCTTCGCAGCAGGCCCCCGGTGCTCCGGCACCGGGGGCCTGCCGTGTTCCGGCCGACCCCGCCCGGCGCCCGGCAGGAAGGCCGGAGTCTGCCTAAGCTGGACGGCAGCGAACGTGAGGAGGTTTTCAACTGTGCGAGCCGTGGTGTTGCGCGAGTTCGGCGGTCCGGAAGTCCTCTCCGTCGAAGAACTGCCCACCCCGCCGACAGGGCCGGACATGGTGCTCGTCCGTGCCGAGGCCGCCGCGGTCAACCCCGTCGACTGGAAGATCCGCCGGGGCTACCTGACCGGTGCCTACCCCCACCACTTCCCGCTGGTGCCGGGGTGGGACGTGGCCGGGGTCGTCGAGGCCGTGGGCCCCGCCGTCACCGAGTTCGCTCCCGGGGACCCCGTGCTCGGTTACGTGCGCCGGGACGAGGTGCAGCACGGCACCTACGCCGAGCTGGTGCCCGCTCCGATCCGCACCCTGGCCCGGCGCCCCGAGGGTCTGGACGCCGTGACCGCCGCGGCGGTGCCGCTGGCCGGGCTCACCGCCCACCAGGCGCTCGACGCCATCGGTGTGGGTGAGGGGGACACCGTCCTCGTGCACTCGGCGGCCGGTGGCGTGGGCTCCTTCGCGGTGCAGCTCGCCCGGCTTCGGGGTGCCCGGGTGATCGGCACCTGCGGTGAGCGCAACGACGACTACCTGCGGGAACTGGGGGTCGAGCCGGTCCGCTACGGCGAGGGCCTAGCCGCCCGGGTCCGCGAACTCGCCCCCGAGGGGGTGGACGCCGTCGTCGACCTGCGGGGTCCGGACGCGCTCGCCACCACCCCCGAGGTGCTGCGCACACCCGGCCGGGTCGTCTCGATCGTCGACGCGGGCGCGGTCAAGGAGCTCGGCGGGCGGTACGTGTTCGTGCGGCCCAACCCCGAGCAGCTGGCGGAGCTCGCCCGGCTCGTCGCCGACGGGAAGCTGCGGGTGGAGATCAGCGAGCGGTTCCCCCTGGAGCGTGCCGCCGACGCGCACCGCCGTTCGGAGGAGGGGCACGTCCGCGGCAAGATCGTGATCGAGATCGCCTGACCCGCACCGCGCGGCGGACCCGTCCCGGTCGTCCGGTGAGGGGCCCGCCGCTCCGGGCGCGGGCTCACTGCTGGTAGCCCTCCACCTCGGTGGCGGGACGGGCGGTGGCCTCGTCCGGGTTCTGGCCGACCTCCCGGCGTGCCCGGCGTTGCCGCAGCAGGTCCCAGCACTGGTCCAGGGCGGCCTCCAGCGCCTGCAGCCGTGCCGCGTCCCGCGGGTCGGCCCTCTCACCCACCGCCCGGCGGCGGAGCTCGTGCTCCTCGTCGATGAGCTGGTGAATCCTGGCGAACACGTCCTCGTCCTGCATCCCGCCTCCCTCCCCTGCCCCTCGATCCTGCGCCCGACGTGCGGCGAGCGCGACCCGGCCCGCTCCCGACGCCCCGCCGAACCGCTGACATAGGCTCGGTGACGTGGGCAAGCGCTTCACCCTGGACTGGGGAACGACCTACGAGGTCACCGTCCTCGACCTCGGGCTGGCCTGCTGCGGTGTGGAGGTGATGGCCGCGCTGCACGGCCGTGGCGGTACCGACGACCCGGTGTCGGAGCTCGGTGTCGAACCGGTGCCCGACGCCCCGGAGCGGGCGCACGTGCTGGTGGTGTCCGGAACCGTCACCGACGTGATGCTGCCCGCCGTGCTGGCCACCTATCGGGAGATGCCCGAGCCCCGGTACGTGCTGTCCGTGGGCGCCTGCTCCAACACCGGCGGCCCCTACTGGGACTCCTACTCGGTCACCAAGGGCATCGACCAGGTGCTGCCGGTGCACGTCGCCGTGCCCGGCTGCCCGCCCCGTCCGGAGGCCCTGCTGGAGGGCCTGGTCGCCCTGCACCGGTTGGTCTCGGGGGGACCGCGGGACGGTGACGGGGCACCTCCGTCGTCGCCCCGGCCCGTGGGCGTCGGTGGCGTCGGGGAGGTGGAAGCGTGAGCGCCGGTGACCTGCAGCTCGCCGAGCGACTCGTCGCGCTGGTCCCCGAGGCCCGGCTGGGCACCGCCTTCGGGCAGGCCTGGGTGGAGGTGGACCTCGCGCGGTGGGAGGAGACCGCCCGCACCGCCCGGGACGAGCTGGGCTGTGTGGCGTTCGACTGGCTCGGGGCCGAGGACGCCGGTCGGCCCGGGGCGGTCGGGGAACGGCACACGGTGACCGCACACGTGGTGCACCCCGAGGGTTGGCGCGGCCTCCTGCTGCGCACCCAGGTCGCCGCCGGACAGGCGCTGCCCAGCCTGGCCTCGGTGTGGGCCGGTGCGGCCTGGCACGAGCGCGAGACCGCCGAGATGTTCGGCATCGAGCTGACCGGGCACCCCGACCCGCGTCGGCTGCTGCTGTCCGAGTCGTTCCTCGGACACCCGTTGCGCAAGGACTTCGTGCTGGCCTCCCGGGTGGTGCGGCCGTGGCCGGGACGACTGGAACCCGGGGAGGACCGGAGCGCCGCCCCCAGCCGGCGGCGACTGGCCCCGCCCGGTGTGCCCGGTCCTGAGTGGGGACCGCGCCGTGCGGAGGAGACGGACGGCGCGTCCCCGGCCCCCGACTCCGGGTCGACCACCGGTGTCCCGCAGAGCACGCAGGGAGAGCGATGACGGAGAAGTCCCCCCGGCCGCGCCCGGAGCTGCCCCCGCGTTCGCGCGGGGTGATCGCGCTGCTGGAGGCCAACTGCACGGTGTGCATGTTGTGTGCACGGGAGTGCCCCGACTGGTGCATCCACATCGAGTCGCACACCGAGACGGTGCAGCAGCCCGGCGCCGCCCGGCCCCGGCAGCGCAACGTCCTGGACCGGTTCGCCATCGACTACGGGCTCTGTCTGTACTGCGGTATCTGTATCGAGGTCTGCCCGTTCGACGCGCTGCACTGGGCACCCGAGTTCGGTTACCCGGGAACGGGTACCCCCGACGGGGACGGCGCGGTGGTCGACCTGGTGCAGGAGCGGGACCGGCTGGGCGCGTGGGTGGCCGACGTGCCACCTCCGCCGCCGCTGGACCCCGCGGCCGAGCCGGCGCCGGAAGCCACCCCACGGGGTGGTGGCGCGGGTCGCCCCGGACCGCACGGCAGGGGAGCGGTGGGGGCGCGGCCGCGACCAGGAACTTCGCGGTCACCTCGGCCGTTCTGACGTGCGTATGCAGCGATCCGGGCAGTCGGACCGGTCGGAGCCCGACGACGTGCTGCCCCGACCGCGCCGTCACCGGCCCACGGAGGCGATACCGACGTGCACAAGCACTACAACGGCCTGAAGACCGCGTTGCTGCTCGGAGGGCTGAGCGCACTGATCGTCCTGATCAGTTCGTTCTTCGGGCGCGGTGCCCTGGTCGTCGGCCTGGTGGTGGCGCTGGGGGTGAACGCCTACGCCTACTTCAACTCCGACCGACTGGCCCTGCGTGCCATGCGGGCCTACCCGGTGTCGGAGGCGGAGCAGCCGGTGCTGTACCGGATCGTGCGGGAGCTGGCCGTCTCGGCCCGCCAGCCCATGCCCCGGCTGTACCTGAGCCCCACCGAGGCGCCCAACGCCTTCGCCACCGGGCGTAACCCCCGGCACGCTGCCGTGTGCTGCACGACGGGCATCCTGCGGCTGCTGGACGAACGGGAACTGCGTGCGGTGCTCGGGCACGAGCTGGCCCACGTCTACAACCGCGACATCCTCATCTCGTCGGTGGCCGGCGCCCTGGCCGCCGTGGTCACCTTCCTGGCCAACATCGCCGTGTTCGTCGGCGGTTTCGGCGGGGACGACGAACGGCCCAACCCGCTGGCGCTGCTGCTGATCGCGCTCCTGGGTCCGGTGGCGGCCGGCATCATCCGGCTGGCGGTCAGCCGGTCCCGGGAGTACCAGGCCGACGCGGACGGTGCCGGCCTGACCGGGGACCCGCTCGCGCTGGCCTCCGCGCTGCGCAAACTGGAACTGGGCACGCAGGCCGCACCACTGCCCCCGGAACCCCGGCTGGTCTCCCAGTCGCACCTGATGATCGCCAACCCGTTCCGGCCGGGGGAGCAGTTCACCCGGTTGTTCTCCACCCACCCGCCGATCCCGGACCGGATCCGTCGGCTGGAGGAGATGGCCGGTCGCGGACTGAACTGGTGAGCCCCGCCGGGGGCGGAGCCGACGCCGAGTCCCGGTCGGACCCTCGACCGTCGGGAACGCCCCCGCGGCCGGAGCAGCGTCCGGTCAGCCCGTGGCGCCGGCGGCCCGGGCCACCTCCATCACGTACTCGCCGTAGCCGGACTTGGCGAGCTTGGCGCCCAGGGCGTAGCAGGTGTCGGCGTCGATGTAGCCCATGCGCAGGGCGATCTCCTCCAGGCAGGCGATACGCACCCCCTGGCGGTGTTCCAGCACCTGCACGAACTGCCCGGCCTCCAGCAGCGAGTCGTGGGTGCCGGTGTCCAGCCAGGCGAACCCGCGCCCGAGGTCGACCAGCTTGGCCCGGCCCTGCCGCAGGTAGGTGAGGTTGACGTCGGTGATCTCCAGTTCCCCGCGGGCCGAGGGCGTCAGGTTCTTGGCGATCTCCACGACCTGGTTGTCGTAGAAGTACAGGCCGGTGATCGCCCGGTTCGACCTGGGGTGGGCCGGTTTCTCCTCGATGGAGATCAGGTTGCCGTCGGCGTCGACCTCACCCACGCCGTAGCGTTCGGGGTCCTTCACCGGGTAGCCGAAGAGCACACACCCGTCGACACCGGCCGCGTGCTGCTGCAGCAGCCGGGAGAAACCCTGCCCGTAGAAGATGTTGTCCCCCAACACGAGGGCCACGTTCTCGTCGCCGATGAAGTCGGCGCCGATGACGAACGCCTCGGCCAGGCCGTTGGGCTGCGGCTGCTCGGCGTACTCCAGGCGCAGCCCCAGGTGCGAGCCGTCCCCCAACAGCCGCCGGAACAGCGGCAGGTCCTGCGGGGTGGAGATGACGAGGATCTCCCGGATGCCGGCCAGCATCAGCACCGACAGGGGGTAGTAGATCATCGGCTTGTCGTAGACGGGCAGCAGCTGCTTGGACACCGCCTGGGTGAGCGGGTACAGCCGGGTGCCACTGCCGCCGGCGAGGACGATCCCCCTCAACGTCACTCCTCCTGGGCTCAGTGGTGGTCGATGTCGATGACGGGCCGGTCCGGTTCCCGGGCGGCGGGGTGGCCGTGCGGTCCGCCCGGCCGATCACGACCCCGTTCGTCGTCTCCCGTCTCCGTCGTCGCGCACCGGTTTCACGCCTGGGCACCGTAACCCGTTCCGGTGACCAGGTCGACCGCGGCGCCGGCTCCATCCTGGCACCGTCGCGTCCACCTCGGGGAGCAGGTCGGAGGCGGACCGCCGACCGGGGAGGGCCACCTCGTGGGCCTCGGGGCCACGTGGGCGATCGCCCGGTCGGCGGGACGTCGGGGCTGGACGGGCCGGGTCAGCGGTAGTTGGTGAACTGCAGGGCGATGCCGAAGTCCTTGCTCTTCAGCAGGGCGATGACCTCCTGCAGGTGGTCCTTCTTCTTGCCGGACACCCGGAGCTGGTCCCCCTGGATCTGCGCCTGCACACCCTTGGGGCCCTCGTCGCGGATGGTCTTGGCGATCTGCTTGGCCTTGTCCGGCGCGATGCCCTGGACGATCTTCCCGGTGACCTTGTAGACCTTGCCGGACGGCGCCGGGTCGCCCACGTCGAACGCCTTCAGGGAGACACCCCGCTTGACGAGCTTCTCCTTGAACACGTCGATCGCGGCCCGGCAGCGCTCCTCGGTCTCCGCCTGGATGGTCACCGCCTCCTCGCCGGCCCAGGCGATCTGCGCCCCGGTCCCCCGGAAGTCGAAGCGGGTGGACAGCTCCTTGGCCGCCTGGTTCAGCGCGTTGTCGACCTCTTGCCGGTTGACCTTGCTGACGATGTCGAACGAGGGGTCCGCCACCTGTGAACGCACCTTTCCTGTTCGGGTCTGTCGAGGTCGCGACCGGTGTCCACCGGCCGCTTCACCTGCGAGCACGCTACCTGGTCGGGGGCGATTGGAACTTGGTGGCCATGGGTGTGTATTCTCTGTGCCGCAACCCGATGAGGGACGCGAACGGCAGGTTGCCCGAGCGGCCAAAGGGAGCGGACTGTAAATCCGTCGGCGTACGCCTACGTAGGTTCGAATCCTACACCTGCCACACCAGGAAAGGGCCCCTGATCTGCGAAAACGGATCAGGGGCACTTTCCTTGTCCGACTTTGTCCTCCTCTCCCTCCCTCGGTGTCGAGGGCGGGAGAGGAGGGCGGTGTTCCGGGGCGCCGTCGCCCGTACGACCCCCTGCCGGGGTTCGGACACCTCGGGGTGGGCGGGGCGGCGCGGTGACGCACGCCCAAAGGACCGTCGAGCCGCACTTCGTGACGAAGATCACCACGGTGTCGGGTGGGGTGCTCCTCGGTGCGGTGCGGGTGGTAAGGGTCACAGCTCCCTGACATCCCTGAGGTGGGAACCAGGGACGGCCTGGGGCTTCACCCGAGGTGTGCGCGGGCCCCGTCCGACAGGGTCGAAAGAGTGACGACTACGACATCCAAGCGATGGCGGCAGGCCGCGGTGTGGTTGCACGTGGTCACGTCGGTCGGCTGGATGAGTCAGGCACTGGCGCTCTTCGTGCTGATGACGGTGGCTCTGTTCACCGAGGACCCGGCCATGCGGGTCGGCGCGACGTCCATGGCCCGGGTGCTGGACACCAGCCTGCTGGCGCCCCTGGCCAACGCCTCGGCGTTCACCGGGTTCATGCTCGCGGCCGCGACGCCCTGGGGGTTCTTCCGGCACTGGTGGGTCCTGGCGAAGTTCGCCATCACGCTGGTGCAGCTGTACGCGGGCATCTTCGTGCTGTCCGGTGTCCTGGAGCACTCCGCCGAGGCGGCCCGGGCCGGGGTGGCGACCCCGGTGTCCCCGCTGCAGCTGGTGGGCACGGCGTCCATGGCGGGGGCGATCGCGTTCCAGGCCTGGCTCTCGGTGGCCAAGCCGTGGTCACGCACTCCCTGGAGCACCGGCGCGGGCGGGCGGGCACCGAAGCTCCCCACCGCACCGACACCGGTGTTCGTCGCGACGGTCGCCGCCCCGCTGGTCGACATCGCGGTCGGGACCGCGATGGGCCACCCGTTCCCGGTGACCTCGCTGCTCGTGCTGTTCGTCTGGTTGGCGCTCCGTCGGCGTTGGGAGCGGCGGGAACGCCCGGGGCGGCGGCAGCACACCGTGCCCGTGGCCGCCTCGCCCTGACCCGGTCGCTCAGACCCCGACGAACGCGGCGCGGTCGACCAGCACCCGGGTGATCTCACCCCGGCCCACCAGTTCGTCCTCACCGTCGCGGGCGGTGACCTCGAAACGCAACCGCCGCCCGTCGACCTCGGTCAGGACGGCTCGTACCGCGACCTGGCCACCGACCGGGGTGGGGCGCAGGTGCTCCAACGTCACCCGGTGACCCACCGTGGTCTGTTCGGCCGGGACGAACCGGTTGATCGCGGCCACGGTGGCCGCCTCGGCCAGGGCGAGCAGGCGCGGGGTGGCGAGCACCGGGACGTCGCCGCTGCCCACCGCCGTGGCGGTGTCCGCGAGATCCACGGTGATCCGCACCGTGGCGTTCAGACCCGTGACCAGACTCACGCAAGGCAGGTTAGTCGTGGTCGTCCACCACGTCAGCCGGGCGACGCGCCCTCCGGGACGGATGCCCCCGAAAGGCCGGTGCCGCGCTCCCCTTGTAGGGAAGCGCGGCACCGGTGTCAGGAGGGCTCGCTCGGCTCAGCGGGGCTCGGTCGTCCCCGTGCTCAGCCCAGCGGGTTCGCGAACCAGGTGTTGCGGTCGAGCTCAGCGAACGAGATCTCGCGGTACACCTTCTCCAGGGCCTCCCGGGACGGCTCCAGCTTCGGGGAACCCGCCCCCTCGGGGGTGGCCACGGCCACGCTGCCGGTCCAGTCGCCCGGGCCCTCCACGATGAGCAGGTGCTCGTTGGCGTTCAGCTCGTCCGGGCCCTGGTAGGAGGCCGGACGGCCGGCGACCTCGGTGTTCGGCGCGAACTGCGGCTTACGCGGGTCCCAGTTCACGTACGTCCACATCGACGCGCTCACGTTCAGGGTCTGCGCCTTGCCCTTGGGGCCCTCACCACCCTTGAACGTGACGGAGACCCGCAGGGCGCGGCGGTCCTCCCGCATGCTCGAGTCGGACTGCGGCGAGTCGGGGTGCACCTGGCCGTCCAGGTAGTAGACCGAGGCGAGCGGCAGGTCCGGCAGCTGCTTCAGCTGGATCGGCAGGGGCAGCGTCTCGGTGAGGCCGAACCGCACCGAGCTGGCCACCCGGTGCGCCAGCTCACGCAGGTCACCCTGCGCCCAGGCCGGGTAGTTCGGCTTCAGTCGGGCCCGGCTCACCGTGATACTGGCCCAGGCCTCGGGGGCGTACTGCCAGCGCAGCATGACGATGTCGGGATCCGGCTCGGCCGGGGTGAACTGCCCATCACGCTCGTACCCGGTGAGCGTCACCCACTGCGCGGCCGCCCCGTTCACCGCGGGAGCGTCCTCGAACTCGTAGCGGAAGTTCGGGTAGCGCTCCACCTCCTTCCCGCCGTTCTGGCGGCCCTCGAAGGGCAGGGGCTTGTGGACCTCCTGGAGGTAGCCGTGGAACTCGGCGCCCCGCGGCTGCACCCGGAGGGTGACGCCGTGGCCGCTGAGGTCCTCCAGGGCGAGGGTGTCGGCCAGGTCCAGGCCCCGGCTGCCCTGCGGGCCGGCGTGCACCTCGAGCCAGTCGGTGCGGTGGTACACCGTCCGCTCGGTGAACTCCCCGGGCAGCCACCCGAAGTCGGCGAACCGCACCTTCGGGTCGAAGGAGGCCGGGGCCTCGGCCAGGGCAAAGCCGGACGCCGCGGCGACCGTGGTGGTGTTCTGGTCCCCACTCAGGGTTGTGTTGACGTAGGTGGCCCCGCCGACGACCCCGCAGACCACTGCCGCGGCGACACCCGCTGTGGCCAGCCGCCGGCGGAAGATGCGCCGACGACCAGTGGTGATGGCCTGCTGGACGCTCACCGCAGTGTTCGGCGGCTCGTCCTCGACCATCCTTTCGAGCATGGACTTCGTGGTGTGCTCGTCCATCTCTTCCTCTCCTGTCTTCCCTGTTGATGGGTGGTTCTCAGTGCGTGGCGACAGGGGCGGATGACTCCTGCAGGGCACGCCGCAACGCGTCCAGGCCGCGTGAGGTCTGGCTCTTGACTGTTCCGGTCGAGCAGCCGAGCACTGCGGCGGTCTGCTCGATGTCGAGATCGCAGTAGAAACGCAGCACGAGGGTGGCCCGTTGCCGTGGGGGCACGGTGGCCAGCGCCTGGCGCACCGTGAGCCGGTCGACGCAGTGCTCGGTACTTCGCTCGTGGGGGAGCCCGCTGTCGGTGATCTCGGGGACCAGGTCCACACGTGAGGACCACGCTCGACGCTTCTCACTGAGGAAGGTCCGCACCAGGGTGGTCCGGGCGTATCCGTCGAGGTTCCCGATGCGGTGGATCCGCTTCCAGTGCACGTAGAGCTGGGTGATGGTGGTCTGTACCAGGTCGTCGGCACGATGCCAGTCCTGGCAGAGCAGGTAGCCGAGCCGCCGTAGCCACGGGATGCGGTGCCGCACGTACTCGACGTACTGCTGTTCGTGCTTGCTTTTCATCTGAGCCTCTCGGAAGGGATCACTCCGCTTCGGTAATGCGGTCGGCCGGGCTCGGGGTTGCAGGCGTGGCGTAGGTTTCCGTCGTGGCTGTTCAGGTGCACGTCGTCGACGCCTTCACCGACCGCGCGTTCGCCGGCAATCCGGCCGGTGTGGTCTTGCTGACCGAGGCGCGGGACGCGGAGTGGATGCAGGCGGTGGCCGCCGAGCTCGGGTACTCCGAGACCGCGTTCGTCGAGCTCTCGGCGGCCGACGAGGACGGTGTGCTGCCGTTGCGCTGGTTCACGCCCGCCGCCGAGGTGGACCTGTGCGGACACGCCACCCTGGCCGCCGCGCACGTCCTGGGCGGTGACCGCCGGTTCCGTACGCGCAGTGGTGAGCTGGTGTGCCGGGCTGACGCGGACGGCTGGGTGGAGTTGGACTTTCCCGCCGACCCGCCCCGCCCGGCCGAGGCGGAGCCGGAGTTGCTCGCGGGGCTGCCGGACGTGACGGTGCGTGCGGTGGCCCGGGGCCGGTTCGACGTGCTCGTGGAGCTGGCCGATGCGCAGCAGGTCCGGGAGCTGCGCCCGGTGCTGGCCGAGCTGGCCCGGGTGCCGGCGCGTGGCGTGATCGTCACCGCCGCGGAGGGCCGGGACGGGGTGGATTTCGTCAGCCGCTGCTTCTATCCCGCGATCGCGGTGCCGGAGGACCCGGTGACCGGATCGGCGTACTGCACGCT
>DATCJU010000036.1:0-6906 GCA_036562635.1 Pseudonocardiaceae bacterium | reverse complement strand
GTGTTCCCGTGTGCGTGCACCTGTCCGTCACCCGAGCCGTTCCCGGAGGACGGTTCCGCGGCACGTCCGGTCAGGGCCAGGAAGACGTCGTCCAGCGTGGGGCGTCGCAGCCCGGCGTCACGGACCTGCACGGCCGCCCCGTCCAGCCGCCGCAGGCCCTCCATCAGCACCGGTGTTCCCCCCGAGACCGGCAGCACGACCTGGCGGGAGTGTTCGTCGACCTGAACCTCGCCCACGGCCAGTGGCATGAGCAGGGCACGGACCGCACCCAGGTCGACCCCGTCGTGCAGGGTGAGTTCCAGACGTTCCCCGCCAACCTGGTCCTTGAGCTGATCCGCGGTGCCCCGGGCGATGACCCGCCCGTGGTCGATCACCACGATCTCGTCGGCGAGCTGGTCCGCCTCCTCCAGGTACTGGGTGGTGAGCAGCAGGGTCGTGCCCCCGGCCACCAGTTCGGAGATGACCTCCCACATGCCCATCCGGCCGCGGGGATCCAGGCCTGTGGTGGGTTCGTCCAGGAACAGCACCGGCGGGTCGGCCACGAGCGCCCCGGCCAGGTCGAGCCGACGCCGCATCCCCCCGGAGTAGCCCTTGACCGTCCGGTCCGCAGCTTCGAGCAGGTCGAAGCGCTCCAGCAACTCCCACGCCCGTTCCCGGCTGCGCCGCCGCCCCAGGTGGTAGAGCCGACCGATCATGTCGAGGTTCTCGAAGCCGGTGAGGTTCTCGTCCACCGCCGCGTACTGCCCGGACAGACCGATACGACGCCGTACACCGCGCGGATCGGCGAGCACGTCGACCCCGGCGACCTCGGCCCGACCGGCGTCCGGTCGCAGCAACGTGGTGAACACCCGCACGGCGGTCGTCTTCCCCGCTCCGTTGGGTCCGAGCAGGGCGGTGACCGTGCCGGCCGGGACCGCGAGAGCGAATCCGTCGAGGGCGACCACCGGGCCGTAGCGTTTCACCAACCCCTCGGCCACGATCGCGTTCGTCACACCGTTCTCCTCTCCTCGCACCGCTCCGCTGCGGAACGGTCTGCCGGAACCGGCGCCACTCACCACTGGGCCCACGGCGGCGAGGACGGATTTCAGGGTCGCGCGCAGCCCCGACAGAACCCGGTGGAGAACGGGAGGCACAACGCCGCACCGGGGCACGACCAAGCCGCTTCGTCCCCCCCACCACCCCATCGAGTGACCGTCGGAGCGTGCGATCGGCGGGGCGTCGGTCCGCCGGTCGACCCGTGCGGCTTCCACGACGGACGGGAACACCACCGCTGTGGTGATCTCCCGACCCCGGTGAACGTGAGCGGTCGCGGCGAGCGTGGCCGTGTGGTGTCCCTCGGCACGGTCGCACCACGACCAATACCCTCCGAACATCACCCTTCACGCTGAGTGACAACACCGCGGATCGGCGCGATGATGAGTGGATGGCACCGGTGCAGGCCCGTGGCGGCCGACTGTGCGGCGCACCGACCGAGGACGGCACGCCGTGCCGGAACCTGGTGCCCGACACACGACGGCACCACCGGTGCGACCGGCACCGGCTGCTCGACGGGCCTCCCCGATCGATACCGGAACAACGGGGTCACCCGGCACGACAGTCCAGCCCGTACCGCACTCCCGGGGACACGGCAGGTGGTGCCCCGGGGGCGGTGGGACCTTATTCCGGCAGCGCCCGCCGGGCCACCGTGATCGCGTGTCTCGACGCGAACTGGTGCCGGGAGACCGACCGCCGCGGTCGACACCTGGTCGGCCGGTGGTTGTGGCGCAGGCTGTGCACCGGTCACGGCCCACACACCTGTCGCGTTCTGGCCGGTATCGCCTGCGACCTGCTCCTGATGCCCCACACGGGCCGAGAGGTGACCACCGGACCGTTCGCTCCGGTGTTTCCGGGGCGAGCCGGCCTCGAGGAACGCGTGGTCACCACCTGCGCACACAGGTTCGCCGAGCTGCACCTGGGCGGTGTCCCCGAGCTGGTCTCCGTGGTACGCACGATCGGGGTGCGCCTGTGTCGGGGTGACAACCGCCTGGACAGCTGCCCCTGTCTGACCACCCTGCTGTGGGAGAACGGGCCCGACCTGACGGTCTATCTCCTCCGTCACGCCCTTCCCACTCTGCCCCGGTGACCTGGTGGCGCGATCACGGGGCGGAGGCGCCCTGGCCGGACGGACGGCCTGCTCACGGGGGCGGGAACTCGGCCGCCACCTGGGCCACGCCCTTCATCAGTTCCGGGTCCGGTCGCCCACCCGCCGGGGCCGCCTCGGCGATCACGACCAGCGATCCGTCCCGGCGTGAGTCGTAGTACTTGCCGGCGAAGCGCACCCCGGACAGGCCGAGGGCCGTGCCCGCGAGCGGGGTCACGTTGCCGGTGCCGTAGGTGTCGACCAGTGCCCTCAGGCGCACGGCGTCACGGCTCTTCCGCATCCGCACCCAGGCGACGGCCACCGCGATCGTTCCGCCCCGGGTGTCGGGCACCGCGAACAGGGCCCGCTGCAGGGACCGGCAGGGCGTGCGGAGGAAGAACTCCTGCACCTGTCCGAAGGAGTGTGCGGCGCAGGTCGCGGCACGTCTGACGACCCGTGCGGTCGTCCGCCCCAGCCCCATGCGCCGCCAGGCTTCGTCGTGCTGCCCCTTCTGCGCGGCGTTCCTCCCCGCACTGGTCCGGGAGCGGATGCTCCGCGTCACCGCCGAGTCGACACCGCCGACCGCCGTGTCGGCCATCCCGCCGGTCGCGACAGCGCCACCGCCCAGGCCGCCGCCTGAGGCCGCGACCGCACCGGCCAGCACCGCGGCGGCCACGAACGCCCCGCCCCTGCCTTTCCTACCGGTGATGGGGCGAACCGTGCCGTTGTCGGTGTAGAACCCCTCTGCCTCGCCCGCCATCCCGTGCCCCCTCACACGTCGGTGCAGGGCTGATCGTCCACACGGCACAGCCGCTACGGGAGAACGGCGGAGCCGAATCACCCAAACGAGTCAGTTCGAGGCCCGAGAAGTCCTCATCGGACGTCCGAGGCCGACTTCCGGTACCCCGGACTCCTCATCACACCGCCAGGCGAACCCCGCCACGGAAGCAGGGCACGCCGGGCTCACCGGGAGCCGTGTCCGAACGGTCACCGGCGTCACGAGGACAGCATGCGCCGCAGCTGCTCCGGATAGTCGTCGTAGCGCACGACGAGGTCCTCCACGTCGACCATGCCCGGGAAGTCGGCGACCGGCTGCTGCCTGGCCAGGTAGATCGCGCTCTGCTCGACCACCCGCTGCTCGTCGGCCTCGCCCACCCCCAGCTGCTGCAGCACGGCCGGGTCGACGCGGAACCGTGACTCCACGATCTCCAAGCCAACCTCGGCCCGGACCACGTACTCGTGCTCGGCCACCGGCTCGACCTGGAACTCACCTGCCATTCCTCCACGCTACCGCCACGCCACGGAGCGGGCTCGACGGCCCCCCTCCGGCGACAACCCACCCGAGACCGGACCCGCGCAACGGGCCGACCGGCGCCCCTCCGACGTCACGCGCCGCGACTGACCGGCACCGTCCCAAGATCTGAAACGCCGGTCCACGGTCTGACTAGCCTGCCCTGGGACACGCGCTGGTGTCGCCCGGTGCGGGCTCACACCCGCGGGCCGCACACCGTCGGGAAGGAGAGCTGATCCCGTGACCCTCTCGCTGGCCGCCCGCTGGGCCGTCGTCGACATCGAGGGCACCCTCACCCCCACCAGGCAGGTCCACGAGGTGCTCTACGACTACGCCCGTCCCCGGCTCGGGCCGTGGATCGACGAGCACCCGGACGACCCCGAGGTCGTCGCGGCGGTGCACCGGATCCGCGAGCTGGCACAGCTTCCCGAGTCGGCCGGAACCGCCGAGATCGTGGCGGTGCTGCACGGCTGGATGGACGCCGACGCGAAGGTGGCGCCGCTGAAGACCCTGCAGGGGTTGATCTGGGAACGCGGGTACGCGACCGGTGAGCTGACCACCGAACTCTTCCCGGACGTCGCACCGGCGTTGCGCTCCTGGCACGACGCGGGGGTGCAGCTCGCGATCTTCTCCTCCGGGTCGGTGACCGCCCAGGTGGCGGCGTTCTCCCACACCACCGAGGGTGATCTGACCCCCTTGTTCGACCGGAACTTCGACACGGTCAACGCCGGGCCGAAGCGCGAGCCCGGCTCCTACCGGGCGATCGCCGACGCGCTGCAGACCCGCCCCGCGGATCTGGTGTTCCTCTCCGACGTGCCGGCGGAGCTGGACGCCGCGGCCCACGACGGGTGGCAGACGGTGGGCCTGGCCCGGCCCGGGGAGCCGTTCGCCGACGCCGACTTCGGCACGCACCGGGTCGTCGACTCGCTGGCTCGGGTGAAGGTGGTGCCGGCATGAGCCGACTGGTCTCCACGAGCCGACCGATCACCGTGGCCGAGTTGGAGCGGGCCGGCCGGGCGCTCGCCGCCGAGTCCGCCCGGTACGCCGGGCTGGGGTGGATGCGCGGCACCTCCGGGAACCTGTCAACGGTGCTCGCACGGGACCCGCTGCGCCTGGCGGTCACCGTGAGCGGGCGGGACAAGGGCGAGCTCACACCCGACGACGTCGTCGTGGTCGACGCGGACGGGGCCGTGGTGCCCGACCAGCCGGATCCGACGCGGAAGGCCTCCGCCGAGGCCGGGTTGCACGCCCGGATCGCCCGGGTGTCCGGAGCGGGCGCGGTGGTGCACGTGCACACCCTGTCCGCGGTGATCGCCGCGGAGTTCTGGCCCGACGGGGTGCCGCTCCGTGACCTGGAGATGCTCAAGGGTCTGGGCCGCGCGGCGCACGACGACCAGGTCACCGTCCCGGTCGTCCCCAACAGTCAGGACATGCGGGTGCTCGGTGACGCGTTCGAGGCGGGGTTCCAGGAGAACACCCCGGCCCTGATCGTGGCGCGGCACGGCCTGTACGTGTGGGGGGACGACCTGCGTCAGGCCCGTCACCGCACCGAGTGCCTGGAGTGGCTGCTTCGGTTCACGATCGAGACGAACGGGAGAAGGGGGCTGTCATGACCCTGCTGACGGTGTGGCCCGAGACCGGTCCTGACACGGTGTTGCTCCGGACCGAGGACCCCGAGGAGATCCGGACCGCGCTCAAGGAGCTCGGGGTGCGGTTCGAGCGCTGGGACGTGGTGGAGGACCTGCCTGCCGAGCCCACCTCCGAGCAGGTGATCGGGGCGTACCGCGAGCACGTGGACCGTGTGGTGCGGGACGAGGGGTACGTGCTGGTGGATGCGGTGCACATGACGCCGTCCGATGACCCCGAGTGGGAGCGCAAGGCCGCGGAGGCCCGGCAGAAGTTCCTCAGCGAGCACACCCACGACGACGCCGAGGACCGTTTCTTCGCCCGGGGTGCGGGTGTGTTCTACCTGCACGTGGGGGACAGGGTGTACGCGGTGCTGTGCGAGGCCGGTGACCTGCTCAGCGTGCCGGCCAACACCACGCACTGGTTCGACATGGGGACCCGCCCCGATTTCGTCGCGATCCGGTTCTTCCACGACGAGGACGGCTGGATCGGCAACTTCACCGGCAACACCATCGCCGAGCGGTTCCCGGACTTCGACACCCTGGTGGCGGGGCGCGCCCAGGCCGCCTGATCCCGCCCGCGGAAGCAGCCCGGGCCATCTGTCGGCCGGCCGGGGACGGTCCCTGCAACGTCTCCGGCCGGCACCCGGCCCGACGTTCCGTACGTTCGTTACGGTCGTTCCGGGGCTCGTACCGCCCCGCCGGGTGCGAGCGGCCGTCCCGGTTCCCCTCCCCCGTGTCCCGGCGTGCTCCGGGCCGGTGTCGGCGCCGGTCCGCACCGTTCCGTGACACACCACACTCCCGGAATTCCGGCGGGGAAGTCGATGTTGCGGCCGTCGTGAACATCTCGCGCGTTGTGGTCGTCCACGGATACTCCGCGACGCCCACGGATCACTGGTTCGGATCACTCGCCCAGGCACTGGAGGCCGAGGGCGTCACCGTGCACGTGCCGGAGCTTCCCGACCCGAAGGCACCGGACCTGGAGCGGTGGGTCGGTGTGGTCGCGGACGTGGTCGGCCAACCGGACGAGCGGACCGCGCTCGTCACGCACAGCCTCGGTGGTGTGACCACGCTGCACGCCCTGGACCGTGTCCCGGGTGACTGGCGGCTGGGTGCCCTGATCGCCGTCGCCGGTTTCCTCGCCCCGCTGCCGGTGCTGCCGGAACTCGACGTGTTCACCGCGGTCCGCCCGAACGTGGAGCGCACCGCCGCCCGTACCGGGGTGCGGACGGTCATCCTGTCGGACAACGACACCTACGTGCCACCCGCACACACCCTCGCACTCGGACAGGCATTGCAGGCGGAGACGATCACCGTGCCCGGTGCCGGCCACTTCCTCGCCGACGACGGCGTGACCACCCTTCCGCAGGCCGTGGACCGCCTGCGGAGGCTGTGACCCCCGACCCTGGTGGCGGGGTGCGCCCAGGCCGTCCGATCCCGCCCACGAAAGTGGCCCGGGCCACCTGTCCGGCCGGCTGGGAGACGACCTCTTCGGATGCCCCGTCGGGCCAGAAACGGACATGTCGACCGCGTTCCGGGCCCGCCTCCCCGGCGAAGAGAGCGCACCGGGGTCGTGCCACGTCCTGGTGTCCCGAGGTGCCGCGCCCCTGGAGAGATCTGGAGGCCGCTCAGGGTGGCCCTACCACCCGACTGTCACCCGGTGATCCGGCCGCCCTCGACGCGAAGACCATCCCCGTGGATCGTTTCTTCAGGCCGGCGGGTCGATCCGAGATGGTGGGGCGGGTGGGGCTCGAACCCACGACCTGACGGATTATGAGTCCGCTGCTCTGACCGGCTGAGCTACCGCCCCCGGGAAAGTCGGAGGGCCGGCCCTGGGGCCGGCCCTCCGGGAACGCTCCTCCGGTTGGACT
>DATCJU010000025.1:0-39834 GCA_036562635.1 Pseudonocardiaceae bacterium | reverse complement strand
GGATGGGGACGCCCAGCGCGGTCAGCAGCACCGACATCTGTGGATGCAGGTGCACGATGGCGGTCACGTCCGGGCGCACCCGGTAGATCTCGGTGTGCAGCCGCCACTCCACGGACGGAGCGGGCAGTTCGGGGAACAGCGGTCGACCGTCGGGGATGCGGATCCGGGTGAACGCGTGCCGGTGCAGCCGGTCCAACCAGGACCCGGACGCGGTGATCCAGCAGCTGTCCTCGCCGGGCGAGCGAGCCGAGAGGTTGCCGCCCGAGCCGATGACCAGCCCGGCGTGCACCGCCTCCCGGCCCAGGTGGATCAGCTGCTCGCGCAGGTCGTGTCCGGGGTAGTTGGTCCAGGACACCGGTGCTCCTCCCGGGTGCCGTAGGTCGTCGTTCCCGGCATCTTCCCGGATGGGACGTCCCCGGGGCGGTGCGGGTCGGAAAAGCGTCGTGCTCCGGGTGGCACCGAGGGTGGGATCGGTGTCACCCGGAGCACGGGGATGGTCTCGGTGTGCTCGGGTCGGCTCGCGGTCAGTTCCCGCCGCCCACGTACGGCCACTCGACGCCGTTCGACTGCGTGGTGTCGTCCGGCCACTCGACGCCGTAGGGCCACTCCACGCCGTCCGACTGCGCGCCGGGGCCGTAGGGCCATTCGACACCGTCTGCGGTGGGGTTCTGGGGGGTGCTCGCTCCGACCGCGGGCACGGCCGTGAGCAGACCGGCCAGGGCGAGTGCGGCAGCGGCAAGCATGCGGCGAATCGCGACGGACATCATGGACTCCGTTCGTCGGGTGTGGATCTGACGGAAGCGCCGGGTGCCCAGGCCACGGCGTATCGGTACCCCGGTGCGGGCAAGGGGGTCAGGGGTCGGTGTCCCCTTCGCCCACGGGCTACCGCCTTGGCGTGACTTGGTGTGCAGGAACATGTCCAGCCGGTGGCACAGCCCTGTCAACAGGGTGGGAGGTGTCGCCGTACCGAGCGAAGAGCTGCTGCTGGTCGGCATGCCCACCCCACTGATGACATCGATGACTAAGGGCCATGACCTGGTAGCGAAGGGTAGTTCACGGCGGGTGGGTAAGCCAACCCTGTCGGGTGATGGCGGGCGGCTGTGACCAGGGCGGAAGGGGGCGGGGTGGTTAGGGATTCCGGACGTCCCAATCCAGTGGGCCGGTTCGCGGGTTGTCATGTGATCCCGGGTTGAAGCTGGTCACGGTAGCACGCCGTACTTTGGCTCTACCTGCTGGTATGTCCAACCTTGTCAAGAAATAATCAATAGTTGTCTTCGATTTGCGGGCCTGGTACCTTGCCTTTGGCAAGATCGGTCATCAAGCTGACAGCTCTGCGGTGGAGGTTGCAGTCGGGTGGACGACGAGCAGTCCGCACCTCGCCGTCCCCGGCTCGCGACCCTGCCTCGGGGGTGTTGCCGCTGGCGGCGGCCGGCAGCACCCCCGGGGTGGGCCGCCACCGACCCGGACTCGTCACCGCTCCGGCCCGGCGGCCCCTTCTCGAGCGGGGTGGTGACGTAGAGCGCCCGGGTGGGAGAAGCCCCCTCCCAACTCCCCCACTCCCACCCGGCGCTCTCCTCTCGTCCTCGGTGCTTCCGGTCACGAGCGCCCCCTCCTCCCGCCACCGGTGTCGTCGTACGACGGCCACGCCGGTGGCGGGAGTCACGTGTCGGGAGCGCATCGGGTCCTCGTGTTCCGTCCCCTCGGCTGTCGTCGGCCCGGTCGTGGTGGTCAGCCCCGGCGGGACGCCCCGGCCATCGGGTGTCGTGGCGCGGTGGACGTGGTGTGTCGGGCGGGTACCCCTGCGGGAGCCGGGTCCCGCAGGGCGGGTGCTCCCCGGACCAGCAGGGCCACGGCCACGGCTCCGGCGCTGGCCAGCCCGGCGACCAGGAAGGCGGCGTGCAGCCCGGACAGCACCGTCTCCTCGGGGGTTGCCAGCGGTCCGACCGCGGCAGCCCGCGCGGTGAGCAGGGCACCCAGCAGAGCCACCCCGAGCGCCGTACCGGTCTGTCGGGCCGCGTTGACCACGGCCGAGGCCGCACCGGAACGTTGCCGTGGCGCCGAGGCCAGGGCCGCCGCGCTCGCCGGTGTCATCACCAGACCCATGCCGAAGCCGGTCGTCGCGAACAGCGTGCCCACCAGCGGGTAGCCCGTGCTCGGGCCGAGCGTCACCATGCCGAACAGGCCCAGGGCGATACACCCGTAGCCCAGGGCCAACGGCGGGCGCGGTCCCAGCCGCGCCGTCAGCCGCCCCGCCAGCGGAGAGGCGATCACCACCGCCAGAGTCATCGGCACCAGCTCCAGACCACTGCGGCCGGCGGAGTGCCCCTGAACCTGCTGCAGGTACATGGGCAGGAACACGAAGGCCCCGTACGCGCCGAAACCGAGCAGCAGCGAGACCCCGGCGGTGGCGGCGAAGGTACGGTCGGCGAACAGTCGTACCGGCAGCATCGGATGCGGCTGCCGGTGCTCCACCCACAGGAACGCCACGATGCCCACCGCCGAGCCGGCCAGCAGCCACCAGGTGGTGTCGTGCCAGCCGTGCTGTCCGGCGTCGATCAGCGCGTAACACAGACCGGCCAGGGCCGCGGCGGCCAGGAGCTGGCCGGCGGGGTCGAGCGAGGCCTGGTCCGGGTCCGCCGACTCCGGCACCGCGCGCAGGACGAGCACCAGGGCCAGCAGGCCCAGCGGGAGGTTGAGCAGGAAGATGCTCGGCCAGCCCAGGTGGTCGACCAGGGCGCCGCCGAGCACGGGGCCGACCACCGGCGCCATCCCGCCGAACAGGCCCCACAGCCCGAGCACACGTGCCCGCTGTGCCGGGTCGGGGAAGGAGTGGCCGAGGACGGCCATGGTGCCCGGCACGAGCAGGGCCGCTCCGACGCCCTGCACCACCCGACCGGCGATCAGGACGCCGATGTGGCCGGCCAGGGCGCACACCAGGGAGCCGACCAGGAAGAGCAGCACCCCGCCGGCCAGGACACGCCGGCGGCCGTAGCGGTCCCCCAGTGCGCCCCCGCCCAGCACCAGGCTGGACAGACACAGCGTGTAGGAGTTGACGATCCACTGCAGATCGGCCACCTCGGCCGACAGATCCGCCTGCATGGCCGGGAGTGCCACGTTGACGATGCTCATGCACAGCAGCGCCATGAACGAGGTGAGGAACAGGGCGGAGAGCAGGGCGATGTTCCCGGTGCGCCGTTCCATGCGGATCCTTTCGCCGTCAGGAGCGGCTACTCAACGTGCACGCATGATTGCGCTTCGTCAAGGAGATGGTGATCTGTCCTATAGCCCCGTCGGCGTGGTTCATCAGTTCGGACGAAGGTGCCCCGGCGGGTGGGTCGATGCCCGGTCGCGCCACTTGCCGGGCGTGTCGGTCCGGCTCGATCACCCTTCCGGGGAGTCGGCGACCGCGCGTCGTACCCGCCCGGAATGTTGACCAAGGCGGGAGACTGGCGGGGTGGGGCGGAACGAGGCGGTGCTGCTGCGGGCGACGGACCTGATGGCCCAGGGACGGGCACGTGATGCGGTCGACCTGCTGCAACCCCTGACGCGGACCCACCCCGACGACGCCGCCGTGTGGGACCAGCTCGCCGCGGCGCTGCTGGAGGCCGGACGGCCCGAGGAGTCACTGGACGCGGCCCGACGTGCCGCCATGCTCGACTCCCGTCGGGACCGGCCCCACCGCCTGGCCAGCCTGGCCCTCGGGGAGCTGGGACGACACCCCGAGGCGGTCCTGGCCGCGCGGGAGGCGGTCCGGCTCGCCCCGCAGGACTGGCGTTGCCACGTGACCCTGGCGGAGGCCCTGGTGGGTGCGGGAGCCGCGAGGGTGGCCGAACCCGAGGAGGCCGTCCTGGCCGCGCGGGAGGCGGTTCGGCTCGCCCCGGACCAGCCCCGGGCGTACGAGGCCCTGGGGGACGCCGCGCTGCTCGCCCGTCGGCTGGGGGAGGCCGAGCACGCCTACCGGACCGTGCTGCGCCTGGATCCGCAGGCCGAGGACGCCAGGGCGAACCTGGCCACCGTGCACCGCCTGCGTCGCCGCGGCGGCGGTCCGGCTCCCACCGTGGCGGTCGGTGCCCCGGAGGACCTCGCCCACGACGAAGGCTTCGAGCTCACCACCTGGCAGGTGCTGCGCCGTGCCGCCGTGGTGCTGACCGTCGGCTCGGTGGTGTCGCTCCTGGCCGCCTATCCGGACGCGACACGGTGGCAGGCCGTCTGGGGTCTGGTGGTGTGCGCGCTGGTCGTCGGGACGCTCGCCCGGTTCGTGCTGCGGCTTCCGGCCCACCTCCGGCCGGCTCTGCTCGGCCTGGGCGCCCGACGTCCCCTACTCGGCCTGGCCGCCCTGGTCTCGCTGGTCGGGCTGCTGCTGCTCCTGTTGTGGACGGCGGGTGTCGCCCTGGGGGGCCGATGGGTGCAGCCAGCCGCCCTGGCCGCCCTGGTCAGTGCCGGGGGATGGACGTTGGTCGTGCTCGGCCGTTCCTCGGCACTGCGTAGGACCGCCCGGGCCGCACGGTCCGACGACTCCTGACGGAGTCCGCGACGCACCGGGGTGCCGCGGCCGGGTCGCGCTGATCGACGGGCGCGCGGGGAGCGGAGCCCGTACCGTTGCCGCATCCGCGAGGGTGGGAGGAAACAGTGGACACCACCCGGTCGACCGAGTCCTGCATGGCGAGGTTCTTCGCCCGGCACTACGACGGCCTGACCGCGGCGACGGAGCGGCACTGGCTGGCGGCCCACCGTGCCGCGCTGGTGGGCCCGTTGCGCGGCCGGGTGCTGGAGATCGGCGCGGGCACCGGCGCCAACCTGCCGTACTACCGGGACCTGCGCTGTCTGACCGTGGTGGAACCGTCCCCGGCGATGCGTGACCGCCTGCGGAACCGGCTCGACACGGCGGCCGTGCCCGTGGACCTGGTGGACGCCACGGCGGAGCGGCTGCCGTTCCCCGCGGGGGCGTTCGACGCGGTGGTGTGCACGTTGGTGCTGTGCTCGGTGGACGACCCCGCGCAGGCGGTGGCGGAGATCCGCCGCGTCCTGGCGCCCTGGGGCCGGCTGGTGTTCCTGGAGCACGTGCGGGACAGCGGACTGCGCGGCCGGATCCAGCACCTGGTCACCCCGGTGCACCGCAGGCTGGCGGCCGGCTGTCACCCCGACCGGGACACCGTCGCAGCCCTGCGCGCCGGGGGATTCGAACTGACCTCGCTGGAGGTGTTCCGTCCCCCGGCGGTGGGGGTGGCCCGACCGGTGGCCGAGGGGACCGCGGTGCTCCCCCACGGCCAGTACCTGCGTGAACTGCACTGGTTGAGCGGCGGGTCGTGAGTTCGAGGTGTCGTCCGGTCCGTACCGGGTAGCGCAGGAGTGGTGGACAACCCCTACCGGTACCGGAGGTTCCGATGGCCGAGGACGCCGTGACCCTGATCACCCGCGACCACCGCGAGATGGAGCGGTTGTTCGAGAAGCTCCGCAAGCGCGGCCCGGAACGGGAACGGCTGTGCCAGCAGGTGGTCGCGCTGCTGCAGGCGCACAGCCGGGCGGAGGAGGAGCACGTCTACCCCGCCGTGGTCCAGGCCGCCCCCGGGGAGAAGGGGGAGGTGCACCACGGCAAGGAGGAGCACGAGCAGGCCGAACGGTTGGCGCACCGGCTCCTGCGGCAGGACCCGGACTCCCCGGAGTTCGACCGGGTGCTCGCCGAGCTGGTCGAGGCGATCGAGCACCACGTCCGGGAGGAGGAGACCGAGGTGCTGCCCACCCTTGCCGAGGCGGTGGGCAGGGAACGGCTGCTGGAGCTCGGCCGGCTGTTCGGTGAGCGGCGTCGGCGGGAACTGGAGCAGGCGGGGTGACGATCCCCTCCGCCCGCCGGGCGTCCGAACCGACGCGGGCCGAGCTGTACCGGGTGGCGCAGGAACGGGGTATCGAGGGCAGGTCGAAGATGACCAAGGAGGAGCTGCGTCGCGCCCTGGGCGAGAGCTGATCGGGCGGGGGAGTCGGTTCGTCTCCCCGAGTCTGGCGGGGCGGGTCGCCGGGTTGTCGGTCCGGCGGTCCGCCCTTCGTGACGTGTGGCACCGGTGAATGCGGTACGGCACACCGCGATCGACGTGATTGCCGTTTTCCGGAGGCGAGTGGTCCGGATTTTCCTTTTTCCCGAGGTGCGGGACTGTCGGGATCGGACGGGGTCCCACCCGGAGACGACACGGCAGGTGTGACCGGTACCGCGACCGTCCCGGAACCGGTGGCGCCCCGCATCACCCCTGGTGCCGGGCGGTGACCCGGCGGAACCGGTGCCCGTCGCAGCTCCCCGTGGCCGGGTGCTTACGCTGATTCGCAGCCGTACCGTCCTGGAACAGGTTTCGCGTTTCTGGCAGCGTGGAAAGCAACCACACGAACGTGTGAAACGTCTTCCTCGGGTGGAACGGATGTGGCTGGGCGAGGGGTGAAACGCGCCCGGTGTGGGGCGAAGCAGCCCAGCGGTGACCGGTGTCCTCGGTCGTCACCGCCCATGGTCGGTTGGTGATCCTGTCCTGGAAGGGGTTGTGCGAACCGTGGTTCTCGCGCGGGCGACAAGCCTGCTCAAGCTGCTGGGTCTGTGCGTGGTCGCGGGTGTTCTGCTGGCGGCGCTCGCCTTCCCTGCGGCCGGCGGTCTGGGATGGGCGTCCAACCAGGCCGCGAACGCCGTGCAACGGACCTCGGTGGACCTGGCGACCGTCGACCCGCCGCTGTTGACCCGCATCCAGGACAAGGACGGCAACGACATCGCGTACCTGTACGTGCAGGACCGGGTGTGGGTCGAGTTCGACCAGATCGCCGACACCATGAAGGCGGCCATCCTCGCCATCGAGGACCGGCGGTTCTACGAGCACAGGGGCGTGGACTGGCAGGGCACCATGCGGGCCCTGGTCAAGAACCAGATCCACGGTGAGATCACCGGTGGTGGTTCCTCGCTGACCCAGCAGTACGTCAAGAACTACCTGGCTTTCGTCGCCGCTGGTGACGACGTCGAGGCGGCGTACAAGGCGGCCACCGAGCAGACCGCGGCCCGCAAGCTGCGGGAGATCCAGGTGGCCCTGGAGCTGGAACGCAAGCTCAGCAAGGACGAGATCCTCACCCGCTACCTGAACACGGTGCCGTTCAACAACCAGATCTTCGGCGTGGCCGAGGCCGCGCGCGCCTACTTCGGCACCACCGCGGACAAGCTGACCATCACCCAGGCCGCGCTGCTGGCCGGCATGGTCAACGCGCCCTCCATCTACGACCCGTACAACCACCCGGACAAGGCGCTGGAGCGGCGCAACCTCGTGATCGAGGAGATGTGGGAAGCGGGCATGCTCTCCGCGGACCCGCAGGAGGCCAGGCGCATCGCCGACGAGGCCAAGGCCCAGCCCCTCGGGGTGCTGCCCCAGCCCAACCTGCGGCGCAACGGCTGCGTCAGCGCCGGCCCGGTCAACGGGTTCTTCTGCGCCTACGTGATCTCCTACCTGGAGCGGGCCGGACTGAGCGTGAACGAGCTCAAGCGCGGCGGCTACACCATCCGCACCACGATGGACAGTGAGGCCACCCGCATCGCCAAGGAGGCCGCCGAGAAGTACGTGCCCAAGACCACCCCGGGTATCGCCAACGCCATGGCGATCGTGGAGCCGGGCAAGGACCGGCACCGGGTGGTGGCCCTGGCTGCCAACCGGGACTACGGCAACAAGGCCTCCGAGGGGCAGACCTCGTACGAGCTGCCCAGCGACATCGTCAAGTTCGGCGCCGGCTCCATCTACAAGATCTTCACCACGGCCGCGGCCATGGAGCAGAAGAACTTCGGGATCAACCACACGGTCGCCGTTCCGGAGACCTACACCTCGCCGATCTACAAGAACGGCACCAAGCCGTACACCGTGCGGAACTCCGGGAGCTACGGCGGCTCGATGACCATCCAGCAGGCGCTGGCCCACTCGCCGAACACCCCGTTCATCTGGCTGGAGGAACAGGCCGGCCTGGACAACGTGGTGGACATGGCCTACCGGCTGGGGCTGCGGGAGAGCATGCAGGGGGTCAACCTGTCCGGGCAGCGTCTCAAGGCCGACGGCTCCAACGGTCCGTCCGCGGCGGATGCCGTCAAGCGGGGAAAGATGGGCTCGTTCACCCTCGGTGTGGGGGCCACCAGTGTGCTGGAGCTGGCCAACGTCAGCGCCACCCTGATGAGCGGTGGGGTCTGGTGTCAGCCCACCCCGATCGAGGAGGTGCTGGACCGGCACGGCAAGCCGGTGCGGATCGAGGAACCGCCCTGTGAGCAGGCGGTCAGCCCCGAACTGGCCAACTCCCTGGTGCAGGGACTGAGCCGGGACCACGTCGAGGGCACCGCCAAGAGCGCGGCCCAAAGCATCGGGTGGACCCGGCCGATGATGGGCAAGACCGGAACCACCCAGGACCACAAGTCGGCCGGGTTCGTGGGCGCCACGCCGCAGTACGCCGGTGCCGTGCTCACCTTCAGCGACGCGCCCAGCCCACGGCCGATCTGCAAGGGCAACCCGCCGCGGCTGTGCAACGGCGGGGACGGCATCTTCGGCGGCAGCATTCCGGCGCCGACCTGGTTCTACGCCATGCAGCAGATCCACGAGGGGCTCCCGGTGGCGGAACTGCCGCCGGCCGACCCGCGCTACTCCTGACCTCGTCGAGGCGGTCGGGTGGCGGACTCACCGCCGTCCGGCCGCCTCGTCCAGCAGGGCCAGCACCTCCTGGTCGCTGGTCTGGCGGAAGTTCCGGTACCAGCGGCCCACCGCGCCGAAGCGCTCCGGATAGCTGACACACACCACCATGTCGGCCTCTCCGCGGCGCAGCATCTCCGCCGAGTCCGTGGCACACACCGGGGCGGCGAACACCAGCCGGTGCGGCGCCCGCGTGCGCAGCGCGCGCAGGGCGGCGCGCGCGGTCACCCCGGTGGCCAGCCCGTCGTCCACGACGATCACGTCACGGTCGGCCACCGACGTGGTGGGACGTCCGGCCCGGTACAGCTCCAGTCGTCGTCGGGCCTCCTCCTGCTCGCGGTGGCAGGTCGGTCGCATGTCCTCCTCGGTCAGGCCGAGCAGGGACAGGGACCGCCGGTCGTAGATCGGCGGTCCCTCGGCGGTGACCGCGCCCACCCCGAACTCGGGTTGGTGCGGGGCGCCGATCTTGCGGGCCACCACCACGTCCAGCGGTGCGCCCAGGGCGCGTGCCACCTCGAACGCCACCGGAACACCGCCGCGGGCCAGGCCGAGCACCACCGGATCCACCCACCTCTGCCCGGCGAGATGGGCGGCCAGCTGTCGTCCTGCCGTGCGGCGATCCGGGAAGACCACCTCGGTCGTCGATGGGAAACGCACAGCGCCTCCTGTGCTCCTCGGGGCTCGCCCGGTCACGGCGGCCGGTGGGCGATGTGTTCCGGGACGTCGTGCCACCGGCCGTGTCTGTGTCAGCCGGCGGGCAGGTGTTGCTCGAACCACTCGGCGGCCAGTTCCGCCACGCGTTCCAGGGCGCCGGGTTCGGGGAACAGGTGGGTGGCTCGGGGAACGACCTCCAGTCGGTGCGGGGCGTGCAGGCGTGCCGCCGCGTCGCGGTTGAGGGTGAGGACCAGGTGGTCCGCGCCGCCGACCACCAACAGTGTGGGCGCCCGTACCTGCGACAGCGCCGGTCCGGCGAGGTCGGGGCGGCCGCCCCGGGAGACCACGGCGCGCACCGCCTCGGGGCGCAGGGCCGCTGCCACCAGCGCGGCAGCCGCCCCGGTGCTGGCGCCGAACAGCCCGATCGGCAGGTGGTGGGTCCGGTCCCACTCACCGAGCCGGTCCACCGCCCCGACCAGCCGCTCGGCCAGCAGATCAATGTCGAAGCGCAGCTCGCGGGTGCGCTGGTCGAGCTGCTCCTCCGGCTTGGTGAGCAGGTCCGTCAGCAGGGTGGCGAAACGGTGGTGGTGCAGGGTGGACGCCACCGAGCGGTTGCGTGGGCTGTGCCGTGAGCTGCCCGAACCGTGGGCGAACAGCACCACGCCCCGGGCCCGGTCCGGGACGGCCAGATCGCCCCGGAGCCGTGCGGTGCCGCCCGACACCGGCACCTCGACGGTCACCGGGTTGCTGACTGCGACGTCCACCGCTCCCACGTCCTCGTCGTGTCCGGGTGCGGTCTCGTTCAGCTGTCGGTTACCCGGGGCCGCCCGGGAGTGAAACGGTCCCGACACGCCGGCAGGGGCCCGTGGGGTGGCGGGGCCCCTGCCGGAACGGAGGGTGGCACTGCTCGTGCACCGCTCCGTCGGTTCGGTTCACCGTCTGCTCAGTACCTCGTCTGGGTCTGAGGGTTCAGTTCGTCCATCCTGATCTGCTTGGCGGGGTTCACACGCGGATCGTCGATCTCCAGCACGTCCAGCCCCTTCTGGATGTCGCTGGAGTAGATGTAGCCGTTGTAGTAGTAGGCCGACCAGGAACCGCCGATCAGCGTCTTGCCGTCGACCGGTGGCAGGGGGCCACGCTCGAAGTAGCCGATCTCCCGCGGGTTGTCCGAGTCGGTGAACTCCCAGATCGACACACCGCCCTGGTACCAGGCCTGCACCATGATGTCGCGGCCCTTGACCGGGATCAGCGCCCCGTTGTGCGCGACACAGTTCTCGGTGTCGTCCTGGTGGCGGGAGATCTTGAAGTAGCTCCGGAACTCCAGTTCGCGGTTGCCGCCCTTGCCGGTGATGTCGTAGATGGCGTTGGCTCCCCGGTTCGGACCGATCTCGGCGTTGCAGGTCGCAGCACTGCCGCCGCCGAGCTCGTCGGAGAAGACGACCTTGGTGCCGTCGTTGTTGAAGACCGCCGAGTGCCAGAACGCGAAGTTCTGGTCCCGCACGACCTCGATCACGCGCGGTCGTTCGCGGTTGCTGATGTCCAGCAGGATGCCGTCACCCATGCAGGCACCCGCGGCCAGGTCCTTCTCCGGGTAGGCGGTGATGTCGTGGCAGCCGGTGGTCGCTTCCGGGTTGCCCCCGTCCGGGAACAGGACCGGTTCGGCCACGACGGAGGCGGACGACGGCCTGTCCAGCGGGACCTTGACAATGGAGATCTTGTCGTGCGGCGGCTGGCAGTTGGGGAAGGCCTGCGACGGTCCGTAGGACGAGACGTACAGGTAGACCGCCTTACCGGCCCTGTCCGGTACCAGGGTGTGGGTGTGCGACCCGCACTTGGTCTGGACCGCGGCCACGTAGCGCGGCTCGCTCAGGTCGCTGATGTCGAAGATCTTGATGCCCTCCCAGGCGTCGGGGTCGGAGGCCGACGCGGGGCTGCTGGTGCAGGTGTCGTTGCTGCGCGGGTAGTCGGTGGAGACGAACAGCAGGTCCCCGTAGACCGAGACGTCGCCCTGACCGCCGGGGCAGTAGACCTGGCTGACGATCCTCGGCTTCGCGGGTGTGCGGATGTCGTAGATAACGAAGCCGTCGTAGTTGCCGACGATCGCGTGGTCGTCGGTGAAGGCGATGTCGGTGCCGTAGGCCGAGGTGTTGGCGAAGGGGCCCTGCTTGGGCAGGTTGGCCAGGTGCTCGACGTTGCCGCTGGTGACGACCTCGTCGGGGTCGGGCAGTCCGCTGGACCGTTGAGGCTGGGTGAGGGCCGGGGATGCGGCTGCTGCCGTCAGGAGGGCGGCCGCGGCAGCGCTGGCGGCGACGAGCGCGGCCCGGCTTCGTGATCCTCGTGCGGTGAAAGCCATCGCATCGATCTCCCATCCCAATGTGATTAACACAGGCGGGATGCCTGCGTTACGAAGTGTGACTGCCCTCGTGGCAGGTCGAATAGCCCCGAACGGGGCAGTTGTGTGCACGGTCGAGTACTTTTCCCCGACCCTTCCGTGCGGGTAGCGTCCACTTCGGAAGACCCTGTGACCAGGCAATAGAGAGCGGAAAGGCGGATGGGAAGCGTGCGGGTAACACTTGGGGTGATCGCGGCGGCATCCACCGTGCTCGTGGCTTCGCTGGTAGCGGGGTGTGTCAGTAACGAAAACCTGGTCGGGGCACCCAAAACGGGTGAATCTGTACCTTCCGTGATCGTTCCGGGTGGGCCGGGAGAACCAGCCCGAATCGTCCCCGGGGACCAGGTGGATTCGTTCGAACAGCACGGGCCCACCGAGGCCGATTTTCGTTATGTGGAAATGATGATTCCGCACCACCAACAGGCGCTGGAGATGACCGCACTGGTGCCCGAGCGCGTCGTCGACCAGCGGGTGCGCCTGCTGGCCGAGCGGATCGAGCACTCCCAGGGGCCGGAGATCAACGCGATGCGTGCCTGGCTCGAACGCAACGGGCGGCCCTGGGCCGACGGCGCACCCACGGGCTCCTCCGGTCACGGCTCCTCGGAACACGGTTCGGCGGGGCATGGCTCCACAGAGCACGCACCGGACAGGCACGACCACGGGCTCATGCCGGGTATGGCCACTCCGGAGCAGATGGCCGCACTGGCCGCGGCCCGGGGTACCGAGTTCGACCGGATGTTCCTGGAACTGATGATCGCCCACCACCAGGGTGCGGTGGAGATGGCCCACGAGGTCCTGGCCAAGGGCAGGGACGTGGAGGTCCTGGGGATGGCCCAGGACGTCGCGGTCACCCAGACCGCCGAGATCGAGCGGATGCGGGAGATGCTGGCCGGCTGACCCGCCCCGTCTGCCGCGGGGAGACTGGACGCATGTCCTACGACTGGGTGTCGTTCACCACCGACTACGGCCTGGCCGACGGGTTCGTGGCGGCCTGCACCGGGGTGATCGGGCGCATCGCCCCCCACGTGCGGGTCATCGACATCAGCCATGACGTGCCCCCTCAGGACGTACGGCGGGGCGCGGTGGTACTTGCCCAGACCGTTCCCCACCTGCCCCCGGCGGTGCACCTGGCCGTGGTCGACCCCGGGGTGGGTACCGCCCGCCGGGGCCTGGTGGTCGTGACCGGGAACGGAGTGCTGGTGGGGCCGGACAACGGACTGCTGCTCCCGGCTGCGACCGCACTCGGCGGGATCGTGGCGGCCCACGAGCTGACCGAGTCCGAGTACTGGTTGCCCGAGGTCTCCCGGACCTTCCACGGACGGGACGTCTTCGCCCCGGTCACCGCCCACCTGGCCCGGGGTGTGCCGCCGGAACGGTTCGGGCCGGCGATACCACCCGAGGAGCTGGTGGTTCTGCCCGAACCGCGGGTGGTCGTCGAACCGGGCCGGGTGGACACCGAGGTCCTCACCGTGGACCACTTCGGCAACCTCCAGCTCGCGGCCACCGCGGCGGACTGGGCCCGCTCGGGTCTCGACGGCACCGGGCGGGTCCGACTCGCCGGACGGGAAGTCCGGGTGGGTGGCACGTTCGCCGACGCCCGACCGGGTGAGCTGGTCGTCTACGTCGACTCCGCCGGACGGCTGGCCGTGGCGGTCAACGGCGGGAACGCCGCCGCTGAGCTGGGCCTTCGCTCCGGGGCCTCGGTGCTGATCGAGGGCTGACCACCCCGTCGGTCGTCCTGCGGAACCCTCCGGGCTGTGCTGCGCTGGCTCCATGACGGTCGAGGATGTCGACATCGTGGTGATCGGGATGGGGCCCGGTGGGGAGTACGCGGCCGGTGAGCTGGCCCAGGCCGGGCTCGAGGTGGTCGGGGTGGACGCCCGGCTGCTCGGTGGGGAGTGTCCCTACTACGCCTGCGTGCCCACCAAGATGATCGTGCGGGCCGCCGACGCCCTCGCCGAGAGCCGGCGGGTGCCGAGCCTGGCCGGCACCTCGCGGGTCGATCCGGACTGGACACTCGTGGCCCGGCGCATCCGCGAGGAGGCCACGGACAACTGGAACGACCGGGCCGCGGTGCAACGCTTCGAGGACAGGGGCGGCCGGTTCGTCCGTGGCCGGGCCCGTATCACCGCGCCCGGTGAGGTCACGGTGTCCACATCGGATGGGGAACGTCGCTTCCGGGCCCGACGCGGCATCCTGCTCAACCCCGGCACCGAGCCCGCCATCCCGCCCGTGGCGGGGTTGCGGGACACCCCGTTCTGGACCAACCGGGAGGCAGTGGCCGTCGAGGTGCTGCCGCAGTCGTTGCTGGTGTTGGGCGGTGGTCCGATCGGGACGGAGTTCGCCCAGGGATTCGCCAGGTTCGGCACCCGGGTGACCGTGGTGGAGGCCGGGCCGCAGCTGCTGTCCCGCGAGGAGCCGGAGGTGGGTCGGCTGCTGGCCGAGGTGTTCGACGCCGAGGGCATCACGGTCCACACCGGTGTCGCGGCACACCGGGTGCGTCACGAGGGGGAGTTCACCGTCGAGCTGGCCGACGGTCGGACACTGTCCGCCGAGCGACTGCTGGTGGCCACCGGTCGGCGCACCGACCTGGCCGCGCTGGGGGTCGGCGCGGTGGGCATCCCGGAGGACGGCAGGACCATACCGGTGGACGAACGGATGCGGGCCGCCGACGGGGTGTGGGCGGTGGGGGACGTCACCGGTCGTGGTGCCTACACCCACATGTCGATGTACCAGGCGCGTATCGCGGTGGCCGACATCCTGGGGCAGGACGGTGCCACCGCCGACTACCGGGCCGTGCCCCGGGTGACGTTCACCGACCCCGAGGTGGCGGCGGTGGGGCTCACCGAGGCGGAGGCGCGGGACCGGGGACTGCAGGTGCGTACCGGGTTCGCCCGGATTCCCGCCTCGGCGCGCGGTTGGATCCACAAGGTCGGCAACGCCGGGTTGGTGAAGCTGGTCGAGGACTCCGCACGCGGGGTCCTGGTCGGAGCCACGGTCGTCGCGCCGTCCGGCGGGGAGGTGTTGGGTGCGTTGACCGTGGCCGTGCACGCCGAGGTGCCCACCGCGCAGTTGCGCGAGACGATCCTCGCCTACCCCACCTTCCACCGGGCCATCGGCGACGCCCTGGCCGATCTGGGCTGACCAGCCACCGCGTCCGTGGCTGTCGGGGAGCTCACTCCGGCGGCCCATGATCACTTCGTGCTAGAGTCGTTGCCGCACCGGCGATCATGCTGGGAGCCGGCGTGTGCCGTCGGTGCTCGTACCTGTCTTTGCGGACCGAAGGTGCGTGTGCGGGATGGTGGCACCCCCTGGAAGCCACGCCAGGTGCCTCACCGTGCGCCTCGACGGCGTCGGGGCGCGGGCCCGGTGGTGCGCCCACCGGAATGTCGGAGGCGCCTGTTGACCGATGGCGCGGCGCCTCGCCCCGAGGAGGGCGGCGTGGTGCTGCGCAGGCTGAGAGGCGTTCATCCTTCTGAGTGACGCGGGACCCGGTGCGTCGTGTGCCCGGCGTGCGATCGGTACCGATGTGCCTTCACCGGTGGCGCGATCGTGCCGGACTCAGGCGGTTCGAGAAGCTGTGGAGCGCTGTGAAGCAGAAGAACGGTTCCGGGACGAACTACAAGACCATCCGCTCCCGGCTGACGGGTGTCGTCGTGATCCCCAGCGTCGTGCTGCTGGTGATGTGGGCGGTGTTCTCGTCCTACACGATCTATGACGGCGTCTACTCCCAGGCCGTGGCCACGGGCGTGAAGGACGCATCCATCCCGGCGGTGGAGAGCCTCGTGGCCATCCAGAAGGAGCGCGAGACCACGCTGCGCCTCCTGGCCCGGCCCGGTGACGACCCGGTCTCGCTGTACCGGCAGCAGGAGGAGACCGACAAGGCCGTGGAGCGGATGCAGGAGGAGCTGCGGTCACTGTCGGAGGACGCACCGCCCGCGGTGACGGAGCAGGTCCGTCGGCTCGAGGCCCTGCTGCAGGAACTGCCGGTCCGCCGGGCGCAGGCGGAGTCGGGACGGTCCGCCCGGGAGGTCTACGACTTCTACAACAGCCTCCTCGACGCCGCCGCCGCGCTGTTCGAGACCCAGGCGCGTATCGTCCCCGACGCCGAGGGTGGACAGGCGGGTCTGACGGCCACCGAGCTCTTCCGTGCCGCGGACCGCATGGCCCGGGCGACCTCCCTGGCCGGTGGTGCCCTGGTTGCCGGCGGCTTCAGCCCGGAGGACCACCTGGAGTTCACCACCCTGGTGGGTGCCTACCGGGCCGGTCTGGACGCGGCGGTGAGTGCGGCCAGCCCCGCCGTGCGGGACAGCTACCGTGACCTCACCTCCAGCGACGGCTGGGCCCACCGGATCGAGCTGGAGAACGAGCTCATCCAGAACGGCGTGGCCCAGCGCGGGAAGGAACTGCCCGTCACCGACGACGACTGGCAGAGCACCAGCGGACCGCTCCTGGAGAAGGTGGTCCGCATGGTCATCGACCAGGCCAACGAGGCCGTCGAGGTCGGCCTGCGCAACGCCAACGCCGAGTTCACCCGGGTGCTCGTGGGAAGCCTGGTCGCGCTGGTCGCGGTCCTCGGGGGTATCGTCGCCGCCCTGCGGATCTCCCAGCGCCTGGTCAACCGCGCCCTCATCACCCGCCTGATGGCGCTGCGGGACGACTCGCTGAGGCTGGCCCACGAACGCCTGCCGAACATCGTGGAACGCCTCCGGCAGGGCGAGCACGTGGACGTCAAGGCCGAGGTGCCCCCGCTCGACTACGGCAAGGACGAGATCGGTCAGGTGGCCGAGGCGTTCAACGCCGCCCAGCACACCGCGGTCGCCGCGGCCGTCGCCGAGACCCAGGCCCGCGAGGGTGTGAACCGAGTCTTCCTCGGCATCGCCCACCGCAACCAGGGTCTGGTGCACCGCCAGCTGAAGATCCTCGACCGGATGGAGCGCGAGGAGGAGGACCCGGAGCGGCTCGACGCGCTGTTCCAGCTGGACCACCTGGCCACCCGGGCGCGTCGTAACGCCGAGAACCTCATCATCCTCGCCGGTGAGCAGCCCGGCCGGCAGTGGCGCAAGCCCATTCGTCTGGTCGACGTGCTGCGTGCCGCGATCGCGGAGACGGTGCAGTACGAGCGCATCCGGCTCAACCCCGTCCCGCCCGTGGCGCTGAAGGGTGCCGCCGTCGCCGACACCATCCACCTGCTCGCCGAGCTGCTGGACAACGCGACCTCGTTCTCCTCGCCCCGTTCCCAGGTCCAGGTGCACGCCAGCAAGGTGCCGCAGGGCGTGATCATCGAGATCGAGGACCACGGTCTCGGCATGAGCGCCGAGGACCGGGCCTCGGCCAACGAGATGCTGGGCAACCCGCCGGACTTCGGGATGATGGCGCTCCGCGGTGAGTCCCGTCTCGGTCTGTTCGTCGTCAGCCAGCTGGCACACCGGCGGGGCATCCGTGTCGAACTGCGCGAGGCCGCCGAGGGCGGAACCCTGGCGGTGGTCCTGCTCCCGTTCGAGCTCCTCGACACGAGCACGCGCCCGGAGACCCTGATCGGCACCGCGCCCCAGCTCCCCGTGCCGCGTCCCCACCGCGAGGAAGGTCGACAGACCGCCACCAACGGCTCCTCGCTGGACGCCAACGGTTCTTCGGTGGACACCGCCCGACTCCCGGTTATGGGGAAGGCGGCCGACAAGGACGTGGCCGAGGAGCGCAGCGTGACACACGAGGCGGCCGGCGATCGACGGGTAACCCGCCCGGAGACCGGGGACGACAAGGTGGGGACGGTGGGACGCGAACCGGAACCGACAGTCGGCTCAGGCGAGAACGCCCAGACACGACCGGCCTTCACCGGGAACGGGCAGCGGCCTGCACTGCCCCGCAGGCGGCGGCAACAACACCTTGCCCCGCAACTGCGCAACGAACCCCTGACCGACCCGGAGAAGCCGGCCGTTGAGCCGGATCCCGAGGACTTCGCGGAGCGGACCCGCTCCAGGTTGTCCGCCTTCCAGCGGGGGACCCGCGAGGCTCGCCGGGCAGAGGACCCGCTCGAGCCTTGATCCGAGCGAGCAACCGGAGGAACAACGTCGAAATGAGCGAGAAGACAGCCCCGGACACCGAGCTGAACTGGCTGCTGGATGATCTGGCAGAGCGTGTCGTCGGTGTGCGTCACGCCGTCGTCCTCTCGGCCGACGGGCTGCTGCTGGGGAGATCGAACGCGCTGTCCGCCGAGGACGCCGAGCACCTGGCCGCGATGGCCTCGGCCTTCCAGAGCCTGGCGCGGGGCGCCGGCCGTCACTTCGGTGGCGGTCAGGTCCGCCAGACCGTGGTCGAGATGGACCACGCCTTCCTCTTCGTGACCGCTGCGGGGCAGGGTGCCTGCCTGGCCGTGCTCGGAGAGGAGGATTCGGATGTCGGGCTGATCGCTTACGAGATGAACATGCTGGTCAAGCGTGTCGGCAAGCACCTGAGCTCGGCCCCGCGCAGCGCCCAGGCGACTCCGGAAACCTCGAGGTCTTCGTGATGTCCGACGAGGATAGGTGGATTGACGAGGAGGCTGGTCCGCTCGTCCGCCCGTACGCAATGACCAAGGGGCGCACCAGACCGGCCGGCGAGGATCTGGACCTGGTCACCCAGGTGGTCGCACTACGTGCGGCGCCCGACACATCGTCCCTCAGCGTGGAGCACCTGGAGATCATCGAGCGATGCCGGCGGCCGTTGTCGGTTGCGGAGATCGCGGCGTACCTCGATGTCCCGCTCATGGTGGTCAAGGTGCTGCTGAGCGACCTCATCCAGCGCGGGTATGTGGTGGCCCGCTCCCCGTCCCGGTTCGTGGAGATTCCGGACCGGAACCTACTCCAGGCGGTGCTCGATGGCGTTCGTAGACTCTGAGTCGGCAACCGACAAGCCCGTGGTGCCGACCGCACTGAAGATTGTCATCGCCGGCGGTTTCGGCGTGGGCAAGACGACGATGGTCTCGTCGGTGAGCGAGATCCCCCCGCTGCGGACCGAGGAGGTTCTGACCGAGGCGAGCGTCAACGTCGACGATCTCGCCGGTATCGAGCAGAAGAGCACCACCACGGTCGCACTCGATTTCGGGCGCATCACGATCAACCCGAACCTCGTGCTCTACCTGTTCGGCACACCCGGGCAGGACCGTTTCTGGTTCATGTGGGACGAGCTGGCCTACGGTGCCCTCGGGGCGATCGTGCTGGTGGACACCAGGCGGCTCGACAGCAGCTTCTCCTCCATCGACTTCTTCGAGCGCAGGAGGATTCCGTTCATCATCGCGGTGAACTGCTTCGACGGCAGCTACCCCTACACCGTCGAGGAGGTCCGCCACGCGCTCGACATCGACGAGGGCACACCGGTCGTGCTGTTCGACGCGCGGTCGCGGGAATCGAGCAAGACCGCGCTCGTCACGATGATCGAGCACACGATGAGCCTGGCGGACGCACGAGTGTGACCGATGCCCGCCCCGGACCCGGTCCGGGGCGGGCATCGCGTATCTCACGCCGTTGTGGGGGCCATGGACGGACGACGTGCCGGCGCCCGCCGTCGGCCCGCCTCCCGTTCCTCGGCGATGGCCTTCAGGTAGACCAGGAAGTCGATCTGGATGGAGTCCATGGCCCCCGTGCCGTACCGGGCTGCAGTGGCACGCAGGTGCGCGTCCATCTCACGCTGCATCTCCTCGGCCGAGGGCAGCCCGGCCACACCTTCGATCAGGTCGGTGACCCACTCCGACTGGGCCTCCACCAGGCGGGTGATCGACCCGACGGGGCGGATCAGGCCCACGAAGTACAGACCGGGGTGGTTCACCGGGACCACTCGGCGGTACAACGCGACCCGACCGTCCGGTGCGAATACGTGGTCCGACGGCAGGAACGGGAATTCGATGCGGTAACCGGTGCAGTAGATGACCGCGTCGATCTCGTCGCTGGTGCCGTCGGTGAAATGCGCTGTGGCGCCCTCGAAACGTTCCACCATCGGCCGCACCAGGATGTCACCGTGGCTGATTCGGCTGAGCAGCTCGTCGGAGATGGTGACCGGTGCGGAGAAGATGCGGTGGTCGGGTTCCGGAATTCCGTAGTCGGTGATGCGTCCGCGGATGATGCGGAGCAGGACCTCGATGAACCTGCGCTGCACCCGGAACGGCATCCGGGCCCACCACCATTTGGTCGCAATTTCGTCGATGGGGATTCCCATCATCTGCTTGGGCACGACATGCGCCCCGCGTCGCATGGCCAACAGGGTCCGGTCCGCGATCCGCGAGAGCTCCACCGAGATGTCACAGGCGGAATTTCCGATACCCAGCACGAGCACGCGTTTCCCGATGTACGGGGACGGGTCGCGATAGGCGGAGGAGTGGATCTGCACACCGGGGAACGTGTCGGCGCCCGGAATGGCCGGTTCGGGCAGACGCGGTGACCAGTGGTGCCCGGTGGCCACCACGACGTTGGCGAATCGCCGACACCGCTCCTCGCCGGTGGCGCGGTCGCGGGTGGTCACGTCCCATCCGCCGTCGGGTCGCCGCTGCACCGTCAGGACCTCGGTGCCCAGCTCCATGTGCTCGAGCAGGCCGTAGTGCTCGGCGAACTCGCGGAGGTACGCCGCCACCTGGTCGTGCCGGGGGTACCGCGGGTAGGTCTCCGGCATGGGGAAGTCGGTGAAGCTCGTGACCTTGCGTGAGGTGTTCAGGTGCAGCGAGCGGTACGCAGGGCTCGCGTCGGCGTCCTCCGAGTAGTGCCACAGCCCCCCGATCGCCGTGGACCGATCCACGCAGGTGAACGGCAGGCCGCGCTGACGCAGGGCCCGGGCGGCCGCCAGCCCGGAGAAGCCGGCGCCGATCACACACGTGGCGTCGGCCATATTCGTTTCTCCGTTGCCCGCTGGGATGTCAGGCATGGCACACACCCGAGTGGAGCACGGGAATACGGGGCTGTTCGGCGGTATCGCCGTCGAATAGTGCCACGGGGCGAGCACCTCCATTGACGGATGATCTTCATTCCGGGTAAGGCTTACGCGCGGAGGTGACGTGGTGTCCAGTTCACCAAGTGTGTCGAGCGTCGCACGGCGTGAGGGCTTGTTCCGGGCGCCAGAGCTGTCGTACAGTGACTTCATTTCAGACAAATGGATGGCGATCTCCCGTGGTCTGGGCCTGAACGCGGGCGAGGCACAAGCAGCGGTCGACGAGCTGAACGACCTCATTCGTCCCTGGGGATCCCGGCGGCTCGGTGAGCGTTGCGAGTACCCGTCGTTCCTCTCGCATGACGGTTTTCCTGCCGAAATGTCGTTGAGCTGGCGCGACGGCCGACCCGAACTGCGTGTGCTGTTCGAGTCGCTGGGCGTCGACGCCGACCCGTGGAGCAGCCAGGAAGCCGGGCGTGAGCTCACCCGACGGCTCGCGGACAAACCCGGTGTGTCCGTGGACCGTTACCTGAAGGTGGAGGACCTCTTCCTCTCCGAGACCCCGGCCCTCTACCGGCCCACCGTGTGGCACTCGCTGGCCTGGCGTCCGGGGGAGCCGTTCCAGTACAAGGTCTACCTGAACCCCCAGGCCCAGGGCGCGGACCGTGCCTGCGAGGTCGTCACCGAGGCGATGGACCGCATGGGCATGCGGCAGGCGTGGCAGCCCGTCGCGGAACGCCACGCGGAGCTGACGGCCCAGGGCCACGAACTGGAGTTCTTCGCGCTGGACCTGCGTCCCGAAGCCCAGGCGCGCGTCAAGGTCTACTACCGCCACGGACGAATGCCGGTGGCGGAACTGGGCGCCGTTGCGGCTCTGGCACGTACGCACGACCCGGTGCGCGCCGGCCGGGTTCTCGACACCGTCTACCGGGACCACGACGGCCAGGTGACCAACGAGCCGATGACCTGCCTGGCCTTCCGTGCCGAGGGGAACGGGCCGGACGAGGCCAACCTCTACCTCCGGTTCCCGGGGAACACGGCCTCCGACGCCGAGGCCGCCGACCGGGTCGCCGAGGTGATGCGGGCCGAGGCCATCGACCCCGAGCCCTACCTGACCATGCTCGACGCACTGGCGCCGGAGCCGCTCGCCGGGATCACCGGGCTGCAGGAGCTGCTCAGCTACCGGACGCGCAACGGTGACGCGCCCGCCGACGTCGGCGTGTACTTCCGCTTCAGCGTGTACGACACCCCGGTCGTCATCTAGTCACCACGCACCCCGTCGACCACCCGCCGTGGAACCCTCCGCCGAGGGCTCCACGGCGGGTGACGTGTCCCGGTGCCGGACCGCTCCCCAGGTCGCGGGAGAAATTCGGTGGAGCGATATCGCCCGGTCGGGCACGCTCCCGGCAGGAGGTGGTGGTCGATGGCACCGGCGCTGACCGAGGAACAGATCGAGGGGTTCGTCAGGGACGGGTTCGTCCACCTGCGCGGGGCGTTCCCACGCGAGGTGGCCGATGAGGGACGAGCCGTGCTCTGGCGGATGACCGGACTCGACCCCGACGATCCGGCGACCTGGACCCAACCGGTGGTCCGGATCATGGGTTCGGCCGCCGAGCCGTTCCGTGTCGCGGCCAACACCCCACGGTTGCACGAGGCGTTCGACCAGCTCGTCGGGGCGGGGCGGTGGAAGCCGTGCCAGGGACTGGGCACCTTCCCGATCCGCTTCCCCCATCCGGACGACCCGGGTGACACCGGATGGCACATGGACGGCACCTACTCCCTGGAGGGGGAGACGTGGCCTGCGCTGAACGTCGCCTCCCGCGGTCGGGCGCTGCTCATGCTCTTCCTGTTCTCCGACGTCGGACCGGACGACGCACCCACTCGGATCAAGGTGGGATCGCACCTGGACGTGCCGGCCTTCCTGGCACCCGCCGGTGAGCGTGGCCGGACCGTGCTCGACCTGTGCCAGGAGATGGACCGGGCCGGACGGCTCGACGCGCCCGACCGGCCCACCGTCCTGGCGACCGGGGAGGCCGGCGACGTGTACCTGTGCCACCCGTTCCTGATCCACGCCGCCCAGCCGCACCGGGGGACGGTGCCGCGGTTCATGGCCCAGCCACCCCTGGAACCGGCGGTCCCGTTGGAGATCGAACGCGCCGATGGCGCCTACTCCCCGGTCGAGACCGCGATCCGGCTCGGCCTCGGGCACAACTAGGGAGACATCTCGTCGGCCGTCCTCCGGGATGATGCGTCCCGGTGACGACGGGAGACGGTGGTGGACGCCCGGGGCCGAACCCGACTCCCGAGGCGGGACGGGAGCAGGAGGGCGCGGTCGTGGGACGAGACGGGACATCGACGGAGGAGCCGGAGCGGACGACCGGGAGCCCGTTACGTCTGCCGGCCTTCCGCTGGTTCTTCGCCGGGCGGCTCGTCTCGCTCCTGGGCAGCTCGATGGCCCCGGTCGCGCTGGCCTTCGGCACGCTGGAGGCGTCGGGCAGCGCCGGTGACATGGGCCTGGTGCTCGCGGCCCAGACCGTCTCCCTGAGCGTCTTCGCCCTGGCCGGGGGTGTGCTCGGGGACCGCTACCCCCGACGGACGGTGCTCCTGGTGACCAACCTCGGGGCCGGGGCGGCACAGGCGGCCGTGGCGTTCCTCCTGTTGTCGGGCGGCTACCGGCTCGGCCCACTGATGCTCCTGACGTTCCTCAACGGGGCCCTGAGCGCGTGCGCGAACCCGGCGCTGCGGGGCATCGTCCCGGACCTCGTCGGTGCCGGCCAGGTCCGCAGGGCGAACGCACTCCTGGGAGCGGCCCGGAACGCCACGAGGATCCTGGGCCCGACGGCGGGCGCGGTGATCGTGGCCACCGCGGGCGGTGGTTGGGCGATCGCCGCCGACGCAGCGGCCTACCTCCTCGCGGCGTTGTGCCTGGCACGCCTGGACGTGGACGCACCGCTGCCACCTCGTGGGACGGGGGTGCTGGCCGACCTCCGGGAGGGCTGGGCCGAGTTCCGGGCCCTGACCTGGGTGTGGGTCGTCGTCGCCTCCTTCGGGGTCACCAACGTCCTCCAGGTGGGGATATGGACCGTGCTGGGGCCCCTCATCGCGCGGGGCGGCATCGGCGAGACGGCTTGGGGCGTCGTGCTGAGCGTGCGGGCGGTGGGGCTGCTCGTCGCCTCGGCCGTGATGTACCGGACCACCGTGCGGCACCTGCTCGCCCTGGGCACGGTCTGCGTCTCCCTGATGGCGCTGCCGCTGGTCGCCCTCGGGCTGGGCGCCGGTGCTCTCCGGTTGGCCGCCGCCGCGTTCGTCGCGGGACTGGGTGCGGGGGTGTTCGGCATCGCGTGGGAGACGTCGTTGCAGGAGCACGTCCCGCGACACCTGTTGTCCCGGATCTCGGCGTACGACAGTCTCGGCTCGTTCGTGGCCATCCCCCTGGGGCAGCTCGCCGCCGTGCCGCTGGCGACCGTGTTCGGGGCGTCCCGCGTCGCACTCGTGGGTGGCGTGCTGTACGCGGTGTTCGCGCTCGCCCCGCTCCTGGTGCCCTCGGTCCGCCGCCTGCGCCACGGCACGGCCGGGGAGCGGTAGCCGCCCCGCCCGGGCACGCCCGGGCGGCGAGGACGGGACAAAGCGTGGGCCGATCCTCTCCTGGATCGACCCATACGCTGTGACCTGCAGCTCTGCGCCCCCGGCAGGACTCGAACCTGCGACCTCGGGATTAGAAGTCCCTCGCTCTGTCCAGCTGAGCTACGGAGGCTGGAGGTTCCGGCTGTGACCGGCATCCGCAAGCAACATCGCCGGTACCGCGGAAAGTGTTAATCACCGGCGACCGGCAAGTCGCGCGCGCGATGACAGGGTACGCCGTGACCAGTGCGGACAACGATCTCAGGCGCCCGGTGGAGTGGTGGAGGCCCGCGTCACCAACTCCACAGGTAGACGCACCGGTCGGCGCGGTCTCGCCCCCGTCAACACTTCCAGGATCAGCTCCCCGGCGCGCAGCCCCTTCTCCACCAGCGGCTGGTGCACCGTGGTCAACGGCACCTCGGCCCGCGCGGCGGCCGGTACGTCGTCGAACCCCACCACCGACACCTGCCGGGGAACGTCCAGACCGAGATCACGTGCCGCACGCATCGCCCCCAGGGCCAGTTCGTCGGACATGCACAGCAGCGCGGTCGGCCGTGGTTCCCGGCGCAGCAGCCAGTGCGCCCCACGCCGGCCCGCTTCCTGGTCGCCGGTGGGGGCCTCCCATGTGGGCACCTCATCGGTGCCACCGCCGGTCCTGCCGAGCCGGATCGCCCGCAGGTAGCCGACCAGCCGGTCGAGGCTGACCCGGAACCTGGCACCCGCCGTCCGCTGCGGGTCCACCGGTCCCTCCCCCCCGTCCGGGGACAGGGGGAGGGCGAGTATGCCGAACCGTCGGTGCCCCAGCGCCACCAGATGCTCGGCGGCCGCCACGGCACCCGCCTCGTCGTCGATCTCCACCCGGGCTGCCCCGGGGACCGCCGGCTGGTCCAGTACCACCAGCGGCAGCCTTCGCTGTGCGACCGCGTGCAGCGCGGGCACCCCGTCGGCCAGGGAGGCGACGAGGACCAGGTCGGCGTGGGCGCGCACCACCCGCTGCGGGCGGGGCCCACCGTCCTGGTACCCGGGCAGCAGCACCAGGGTGTGGTCGTGCTCGTCGAGCACCGAGGCCACGCCGTCCAGCATCGTGGTCAGTGCCGCGTCCCCCAGGGCCTCGGTCAGCGGCGCGCCCAACAGGACCGCCACCGACGTGGCCCGCCGGGTGGCCAGACTGCGTGCCACCGGGTCAGGTCCGGGATACCCGAGCTGTCGGGCTGTGCTGAGGATGCGCGCCCGCAGCTCCGCCGAGAGCTGGTCGGGACGGTTGTAGGCGTTGGACACGGTGGCGCGGGACACACCGACCGCACGCGCCACCGTCTCCAGGGTGGGCTTGCGGGCTCCACGTGGCACGGCCCGAGCGTACGGAGCCGACCCCGGTGGTGGAACCCCGTTCGGGGAGGAGAACGGGGTCAGTCCTCGGGCAGTCGGTCCAGCACGGTCACCGTGAGCGCGTTGAGCTCGTCGAGCAGGGCGTCCCGCGGGGTGTCCCGCTTCGACACGACGGCGACCAGGGTGCGCTCCTCGTGGACGTCCACGGCGGCGCTGCACGTCTGGTACCCCTCGTCCGCCTCGCACACGACCCAGGTGGGGTAGCCGCGGGTGCGGACCTCGGTTCCCTGGGGCTGCTGCTCCCTGACCTGGTCGTAGGGCTTGAAGAACGCCACCGCGGCCTGGTCCTCCGGCGCCCCGTTCAGGGGGTAGACGCACGACTCGGGCAGCAGGGTGTCGCGGGACGGCTCACCGCTTGCGCCGCCCAGCCCCGTCAGGTCCTCGGGGAGGAGCAGGCTGCAGGTGTCCACCCCGTCGAGGTGCTTGGGCCGTGAGGCCTCGTTCGGCGCGCTTCCGGTGCTGCGTTCCCCGGTGCGGGTGCCCAGCACCGTGGTGGCGGTCCGGGTGTCCTCGTCGAACCCGGCGACACCGGTCGGGTTGCCGGTCACCGTCGAGCTGCAGCCACCGAGCAGCACAGCCAGCAACACGAGCGGAACGATCCGGTGGACGGTTCGGGACAGCACGGTTGTCAACCTAACGGCAGCAGCACCGTCCTCGGCGTATCTTCGAGGCTGCATGGTGCCAGCGGGTGGATGTGTGCCTGCTTACACGGGGTTCCGGCCTACTCTCGGTGACGTGACCTCCCACGCTCCCCCTGCACCGGAGGCGTCCCCGGCGCGTCCGTCACGTCGCCCGGTGAACCTGCTGGTGCTCCTGCTGCCCGGCCTGGCGCTGGCCGGTCTGTTGGCCGTTGGTGTCACCGCCCTCACCGGAGGTGAGCTCTACACCCGCTTCGGGCTGCCCGACCCCGGTGCGTTCACCCGGTACGGACTGTCCGCGGCCCGCGTGCTCGCCGAGGCCGGTGCGGTGGTGTGTGTCGGTTCCCTGCTGTTCGCCTCGTTCCTGGTACCCCCGCAACGTTCGGGAATCCTGGCCGCCGACGGGTACGCCGCGTTGCGCACCGCTGCCTGGGCCGCGCTGACCTGGTTCGCCGGTGCCGCGTTGCTGGTGCCGTTCCTCGTCGCCGACGCCGTGGGCCGGCCGGTCACGGACGTGCTGGATCCGGGGGCGTTGTTCGGCCTGGTGGACGCGGTGGCGCAGGCCAGGGCATGGGCGTTGACCGCGGGGGTCGCGCTGGTGCTGGCGGTGGTGTGTCGGGTGGTGCTGTCCTGGGGATGGACGGTGGTGCTGTTCGCCGTGTCCCTGGCCGGGTTGCTCCCGGTGGTGGTGACCGGTCACTCGGCGACCGGCGGGGCGCACGACGTCGCCACCAACAGCCTGCTGTACCACCTCGTCGGGGCGACCCTGTGGGTCGGTGGGCTGGTCGCGCTGTTGGCGCACGCGCTCCGGCGGGGTGCGCACCTGTCCACGGCGGCCACCCGTTTCTCCAGGCTGGCGCTGGTCTGTTGGGCGACGATGGCCTGCTCCGGGGTGATCAACGCGCTGGTGCGTGTCCCCCTGGGGGAGCTGTTCACCAGTACCTACGGGTTGCTGGTGCTGGGTAAGGTCACCGCGTTGCTGGTGCTGGGGGTGTTCGGCTACCTGCAGCGCGGCCGGGCGGTGCGTGCCGTGGTGGACGGTGGCGGGCCGGGGGCCCTGGTGCGTCTGGGCACGGTCGAGGTGCTGGTCATGTTGGCCACGCTCGGGTTGTCGGCCGCGCTGGGGCGGACCCCGCCGCCGAAGGAGGTGCTCGCCCAGCCGAGTCGGACCGAGGTGTTGATCGGCTACGACCTCGACGGGCCGCCCACGCTGTTCCGGCTGCTGTTCGACTGGCGTTTCGACCTGGTCTACGGCACGGTGTTCGTGGCCGCGGCGGTGGTGTACCTGCTGGGGGTGCGCCGGTTGCGTCGCCGCGGGGACCACTGGCCGGTCGGCCGCACCGTGGCCTGGTTGTCCGGCTGTGCCACCGTTCTGGTGGCCACCTCGTCGGGCATCGGCAAGTACGCGCCCGCGATGTTCAGCGTGCACATGGGCGCGCACATGCTGCTGTCCATGCTCGCCCCGGTCCTGCTGGTGCTGGGCGGCCCGGTGACCCTGGCCCTGCGGGCACTCCCGCCCGCGGGGCGGAACGCCCCGCCCGGGCCGCGGGAGTGGGTGCTGGCGCTGGTGCACTCCCCGGTGGCACGGGTGCTCGCCCACCCGCTGGTCGCGTTGGTGCAGTTCGTCACCGTCTTCTACGCGCTGTACTTCTCCGGGCTGTTCGACCTGGCCCTGTACCAGCACTGGGCGCACCTGGCGATGAACGCGCACTTCCTGCTGGCGGGCTACATCTTCTACTGGCCGTTGATCGGGGTGGACCCGTCGCCGTACCGGCTGCCCCCGCTGGGGCGGTTGGGTCTGGTGTTCGCGGCGATGCCGTTCCACGCGTTCTTCGGAATCATCCTGATGAGCTCGCAGACCGTGATCGGCGAGACCTTCTACCGCGGGTTGGCGTTGCCCTGGGTCTCCGACCTGCTGGGTGACCAGCGGCTCGGCGGGGGACTGACCTGGGCTTCCGGTGAGCTGCCACTGATCGTGGTGATGGTGGCGCTGCTGGTGCAGTGGGCGCGGCAGGACGAACGGGCGGCGCGCCGCGCGGATCGGCGGGCCGAGGCCGACGGGGACGCGGAGCTGGAGGCCTACAACGCGATGCTGGCCCAGCTCGCCGAGCGGGACGCGCGGCGGACCTCCTAGCCGGGGCGCCGCGACGCGGACGTTCCGGGGCGGGCCCGCACCGTGTCCGGGTGCGGCCCGCCCCTCGGGTCCGGTCAGGACCGACGGATACCCCGGGCGGCCAGCGGGCCGGCCACCACCACCAGGACGGCGCAGGTCACCAGGGCGGCGATCACCGGGGACGGTGTGGCGTTCCCCAGGGCCAGGCCGCGTGCCGCGTCGATGGCGTAGGTGAGCGGGTTGACGTCGGCGATCGCCTGCAGCCAGCCGGGCAGGTTCTCGACCGGTACGTAGGCGCTGGAGGCGAACATCAGCGGGAAGATGGCGATGAACCCGACCATCTGCATGGCCTCGACGTTGCGCACCCAGCAGGCCACCGCGATGAACACCCAGGACAGTCCCCAGCCCAGCACCATCGCCAGGAGCAGGGCGCCCAGGGTGCCCGTCACCCCGCCGGCGGGGCCGTAGCCGTAGAGCAGGGTCGCGGTGACGGTCAGGATGACGAGCTGGACGGTGTTGCGGACCAGGTCGGACAGGCTGCGTCCGGTCAGCAGCGAGCCCATCCGTATCGGCATGGCACGGAAGCGGGCGAGTGCCCCGTTGCGCAGGTCGTTGGCCAGCCCCACGCCGGACCACAGCGAGGTCTGGGTGGCGGTGGTGACCAGGATGGCTGGCATCAGGTAGTCGATGTACTCGACTCCGGCCGGGAAACCGGGTGTCTGGGCGATGCTGCGGAACACCTGGCTGAACAGCGTCACCATGACCATGGGCTGCAGCAGGCTCATCACGATGATGTGCGGATCCCGCAGCGCCCGCAGCGAGCGCCCGGTGAGCACCATGATCTGGGTGGGTACGGAGCTGCCGGTCCATCTGGTGCGCTCGTGTCGCCCGGAGGAACCGGCGTGGCCGGCGGTTCCGGATGCGGAGGAAGCTGTGGCTGTCATCGGCGGTGATCCCTCGGGTCAGGCGGCAGGTGCCCGCTCGGGGCGGGTCAGAGCCAGGTAGACGTCGTCCAGGGTCGGTTCGTGCAGGGTGAGTTCGGCCACCTCGGCGCCGGCCTCGTCGAGGGCCCGGACCACGGTGGCGAGCTGGTTGGACGCCTCGACCGGGATGGTCAGCGCCCGTGTCGACTCCTCGACCCGGGGCGACAGGTCGGCGCGGCGCAGGGCGGCCACCGCGGTCGTCAGGTCCGAGCCCGGGGTGAGTACCACGTCGACGGTGCGTTGGCCGACCTCGGCCTTGAGCTGGGCGGCGGTGCCGGAGGCGACGACCTTGCCCCGGGACAGCACGGTGATGGTGTCGGCCAGGCGGTCGGCCTCGTCCAGGTACTGGGTGGTGAGCAGGACGGTGGTGCCGTCCCGGACCAGCTGTTCGACGATCTCCCACAGGGCGAGTCGGCTGGCCGGGTCCAGCCCGGTGGTGGGTTCGTCCAGAAACACCACCTCGGGGTGGCCCACCAGGCTGCTGGCCAGGTCGAGCCGGCGGCGCATACCGCCGGAGTAGGTCCGGGCGGGGCGTCGGGCCGCGTCGGTGAGGTCGAACAGCTCCAGCAACTCGGTGGCCCGCTGGACGGCCTCCCGACGGCTCGCACCGAGCAACCGGCCGACCAGCACCAGGTTCTCCAGGCCGCTGAGCTGCTCGTCGACCGAGGCGAACTGCCCGGTGAGCCCGATCCGCTGCCGTACCTGGTGGCTCTCCCGCACCACGTCGAACCCGGCCACCTTCGCCGAGCCCGAGGTGGGTGGGAGCATCGTGGTGAGGATGTTGACCAGGGTGGTCTTGCCGGCGCCGTTGTGTCCGAGGAGGCCGAGCACCGAACCGCGGGCGGCCTGCAGGGTCACCCCGTCCAGCGCGGTGACGTCGCCGAAGGTGCGGCCGATGCCGTGCGCTTCGATCATGGTGTCGGTCATGGGACGCCTCTCTGGCTCCTTGTCAGTGTCCGCCTGGTTCTGCGCGGAGCGCACCACGCAGGAAGAAGTCGATCAGCTCGTCGGAGCCGGCGACGGTGCCGCCGAACGAGCCACAGCCCATGCGTTCGCCGAACACCAGGCTGAGCAGGATCCGGGCCGCTCGTTCCGCGGAGAGTCGTAGGGCGTCCTGGTCGGGCTCGATCACCTCGACGACGGCGCGCAGCACGTCGTCGTTCCACTGCCGCCGTTCCTTGTACCGCTCCAGTTCGGGGCCCCGTTCGAGTCGGAAACCGGTGGCGCCGAGCGCGTGCATCAGTGCGCCCATCCCGCGCATGTGGCCGTCGAGTGCCTCGGCCGTCCGGACGAGGCGGGTCTGCAGGTCGAGGTCGCGGGGGATCCGGCGGATCTCCTCGACCACGGGTTCCGCCCGTACGGCGGCGTCCACGCAGGCCAGCAGCAGTTCCCGCTTGTCGCTGAACACGCGGAACACGGTGCCCTCGGCGATACCTGCCGCCCGGGCGATCTGGCTGGTGGTGACGTTCGTGCCGTGCTGGGTCACCAGGGGGAGGGCGGCGTTCACGATCGCGGCCCGACGTTCCTGGGGGCTCATGGCGGGAGCGCGTTTGCGGGGAGTGTCGGTCATGCGACCACTCTATGAGTGAGCACTCACTCGTGTCAATGAGTGTGTACTCACTCATGAAGAGGGTGGGGATCGTACGAGGTGGTGACGGCGTCAGGGGACGGTGTCGGGGCGTGGAGGGGAAACGGTCCGGAGAACTTGTCCACAACCGCCGGGTTCGTCCACAGGCTCCGCGGAGTGTCTGTGCGGTCACGTCGAACCGCGCCATGCTGCCGGCGACGGCCGTGGGAGCGGCCGGCAGGAACACGGCGCGAGACGAGAGGAGCCCTTGTGAACCCGACGACCGTGGCGCTGGTGGGCAAGGTGATCACCGAGCCGCACCACCGGCAGATCGCCGACGGCACCGAGGTGGCCAGCTTCCGCATGGTCAGCACCGATCGCCGGTTCGACCCCGAGCAGGGGCGGTGGACGGACCGGGGACGGTTCTACGTCACCGTCACCTGCTGGCGTCGGCTTGCCGCCGGGGTGGCCGCCTCGCTGACCAAGGGGGACCCGGTCGTGGTGACCGGCCGGCTGTACACCCGCGAGTACGAGCTCGACGGTGTGCGGCGCTCCACCGCCGAGCTGGAGGCGTACGCCGTGGGGCCCGACCTGGCCCGGTGCACCGTGGAGGTGCGCCGCCCCACCGTGTCCGTCGGGGCGGAACGGGAGGGGCCGTCGGATCGAGGAGACCGGGAACTCGCGCGAGCTCCGGCGGTGACCGCACGGGCAGGTGACACCGCCGAACTGGTGACTACTCCGTCAGGGTGAGGGATTCCGGGCGGCCGTCCAGGGCGACCTGACCGTGAGCGCGAATTTCCTCATGATGCCTGCACGCGAACGGCGGAATGGTCCACTCGTGTGCCGGACCTCCCCACCGAGGTACCTCGCTGTCCGTGAGCGCCGTACGATCGCGGCTATGGCCGAGTTCATCTACAGCATGAGGAAGGTGCGCAAGGCGCACGGGGACAAGGTCATCCTCGATGACGTCAGCCTCGACTTCCTCCCTGGCGCCAAGATCGGCGTTGTCGGTCCCAACGGGGCCGGCAAGTCGAGCGTGCTGCGAATCATGGCGGGACTCGACCAACCCAACAACGGCGACGCGTACCTCGCTCCGGGTTACACGGTGGGGATCCTGCTGCAGGAGCCGCCGCTCAACGAGGAAAAGACCGTGCTCGGCAACGTCGAGGAGGGCGTCGGCGAGATCAAGCGGAAGCTCGATCGGTTCAACGAGATCGCCGAGAAGCTGGCGACCGACTACTCCGACGAGCTGATGGAGGAGATGGGCAAGCTCCAGGAGGAGCTGGACCACGCCGACGCGTGGGACCTCGACTCCCAGCTCGAGCAGGCGATGGACGCCCTGCGCTGCCCGCCGCCCGACGCGGACGTCCGGACGCTCTCCGGAGGTGAGCGACGCCGGGTCGCGCTGTGCAAGCTGCTGCTGTCCAAGCCCGACCTGCTGCTGCTGGACGAGCCCACCAACCACCTGGACGCCGAGAGCGTGCAGTGGCTGGAGCAGCACCTCGCCCAGTACCCGGGCACGGTGCTGGCGGTGACCCACGACCGGTACTTCCTGGACAACGTCGCCGAGTGGATCCTGGAGCTGGACCGGGGTCGCGCCTACCCCTACCAGGGCAACTACTCGACGTACCTGGAGAAGAAGGCCGAGCGGCTGGCGGTCCAGGGCAAGAAGGACGCCAAGCTGCAGAAGCGCCTCAAGGAGGAGCTGGCCTGGGTCCGGTCCAACGCCAGGGCCCGGCAGGCCAAGTCCAAGGCCCGTCTCCAGCGGTACGAGGAGATGGCGGCCGAGGCCGAGAAGATGCGGAAGCTGGACTTCGAGGAGATCCAGATTCCGCCGGGGCCGCGGCTGGGCAACGTCGTGGTGGAGGTGGAGCACCTCCGCAAGGGCTTCGGTGACCGTCTGCTGATCGACGACCTGTCCTTCACCCTGCCGCGGAACGGCATCGTCGGTGTCATCGGCCCCAACGGCGTCGGCAAGACCACGCTGTTCAAGACCATCGTGGGTCTGGAGCAGCCGGACTCGGGCACGGTCCGCATCGGTGAGACGGTCAAGCTGTCCTACGTCGACCAGAACCGGGAGGGGATCGACCCGAACAAGACGGTGTGGGAGGTCGTCTCCGACGGGCTGGACTACATCCAGGTCGGCCAGGTGGAGATGCCGTCGCGCGCCTACGTCAGCGCCTTCGGCTTCAAGGGGCCGGACCAGCAGAAGCCGGCCGGTGTGCTCTCCGGCGGTGAGCGCAACCGGCTGAACCTGGCGCTGACCCTCAAACAGGGCGGCAACCTGATCCTGCTGGACGAGCCGACCAACGACCTGGACGTGGAGACCCTGGGCTCGCTGGAGAACGCGCTGGAGAAGTTCCCCGGCTGTGCCGTGGTCATCTCCCACGACCGGTGGTTCCTGGACCGGGTCGCCACGCACATCCTGGCCTGGGAGGGCACCGAGGAGAACCCGGCCAAGTGGTTCTGGTTCGAGGGCAACTTCGAGGCCTACGAGAAGAACAAGATCGAGCGTCTCGGTCCGGAGGCGGCTCGTCCGCACCGGGTCACCTACCGGAAGCTGACCCGGGACTGACACACTCGATCATCGGTGTGTGACCAGTCGAGGGAGTGAGCGGGGCGACCGGTAGTGGCGTTCTTGGGCGTGGCGCCGGCGGACGGCGGCGAGGCGAGCGAGCTGTTCGAAGCTGCCTGGGAGCTGCGGTGGCGGGCGCCCGAACTGGCTCTGGTGCTCGGGGAACGGGCTGCGAAACTGGCCACCCTGCGCCGGGACGAGCCGTTGCGGCTGCGGTCCGATGCACTGGTGGTGTTCGCACTCAACCGGCTCGGACGTGGCGCCGAGGTCGTCGAGCGGGCCCTGCCCGTGCTGCGGGACGCCGAGTCCGCCGGGGAGCAGGACCTCGCCTGGCGGCTGCGGGTGGAGCTCGCCCGGGCCGCCCGTGCGGTCGGTGCCCCGCTGACCGGGTTCGGCATCCTGCAGCCGATGCTGAGTGCCGGATCGCTCCCGCCGGCACTCCGGGCCGGGGCTCTGGTGGAGCTGACCGACTGCCTGGGCCATCTGGGCCGTGGCGCGGAACTGGCCGCGGTCCTGGACGAGGCCGACCAGCTCTACCAGGACGACCCCGACCTGGAACCCGAGATCCGTCAGCTGCACCGCGCCCTGCTGCGTGCCGTGGCTTCCGCACGCCACCGCCGTCGGGGTGACTTCCCGGCGGCGGTGGCGGCAGCCGAGGAAGGGCTGGCGTTGCTCGGGGAGCTGGCCGACCCGGCGCTGGACGGCGGTCACGCCGCCGGCAACCTCACCCTGGAACTGGTCCGCAGCCTGTTGGACTCCGACCGCCCCCAAGACGCGGCCGAGATTGCCCGGCCGGTACTGGAGCAGCCGGTGCGTGCCGTGGCCGCCTCCCCCGCCGGGTGGTTGCGGGTGGCCCTGGCGACCCGACTGCGCCTTCCGGCCGGTGAGCTGGACGGGGCCCGGACCCTGCTGCTGGACGCGGTGAACACCGGGGAGCGGCACAGGCAGGACGCCCTGCTGGCCGAGAGCCTGACCGCCCTGTCCCAGGTGTACGAGCTGGACGGCGAGTCGGACGCGGCCCTGCAGTGCCTGCGGACCGCCTACGCCGCCGAACGTCGTCGGCAGTGGTCCGTGCACACCGCCCGACTGCGGCTGGCCGAGCGGTTCGCCGCCGGACACAAGGAGTTCGGCGGACTCCAGGAGCAGGTCGCCGCACTGCTGTCCACACGTCGACCCGTAACCCGTCCCGTCCCGCGGCCGTCGGAGAACGACGAGCTCGCCGGATGGCTGAGCCGGGCCGGGTTCCAGCGTCGACTGAACGCGGCACTGGACACCGCGCAGGAGACCGACACCGGGGAGACCACCGGCCCGCTCGCCCTGGCCGTGTTGGGGGTGGACCGGCCCGCGCAGCAGGCCGACGACACCCACCTGCACTCGGTGGGGGACCAGGTGCTGCGGCGGGTGGCCGAGACACTCCGCGAGGCGGCGCCCCGGGATGCGGTGTTGGGCCGTCTCGACGGTGACCGTCTCGCCGTCCTGCTCCCCGACACCTCCCAGGAACAGGCCGAGAAGTGGGCGGACCGGGTGCGGGACAGCGTGACCCGGATCGACTGGTCGGCCCTGGCCCAGGGGCTGGACGTCACGGTGAGTGCCGGGGTTGCGATGCACCGTCCGGGCGGTGACCGGGACACCCTGCTCGCCGCCGCGGATCGGGCGTTGCAGGCGGCCAAGGACGGCGGTCGGAACCGGGTGGTGGTCGAGCTCCCCGTGGGCCGGCGGCGTGCTGCTGAGCAGGACGCGGACCCGACGGACCCCACGGCCGACACCGCCTCTCCCGCGCCGTCGGGCCGGGTGTCGAAGGGGGACCAGGCGTCGGTGACCGACCAGGCACCGTCGCCGGACGGTGACACCCCTAAGGAGGCGTCCGCCGCGCCCGCTCCCGCGGAGACGAACGCGGAGGCGGGCCCCGCGCTGCCGCCCGAACCCGCCGATCTCGGTGGTCGGCGGAGCGTGGAGCGCCAGCGGTGGCGGCAGATGTTCGGTGAGCAGCCGACGGCGCTCGCGGTCGGTGCCGAGGCGTTCGATCCCACCACGCGGACCACCGACCCGACGACCGGGCGAGCCGGGCGTCGCGCGGCGTCGCGGCTGGGCCCCGGTACGCCACCCGTCACCACGGGCAAACACCTCGCCGAGGCTCTGGACGAAGCGATCGCCGGGGACACGGAGGAGCAGCAGACCTCGGACGCCGATCACCCGACACCGAGCTCCGGCGAGCAGTCCCTGGCCTGGCACCTGCTGCTGGATGCCGAGGACGCCCCGGACACGCGGCCCGGCGACGACTCGGGTGGTTCGACCCAATCGGGTGGGCCGGCCCTCGACGGGCTGCACGCTCCGATCGTCGCCGGCCCGGGCAACCCGACCCTCGACCACGAGCCGACGGCAGCCCGGATCGATCTCGCGCTCCCGGAGGCCACCGGGGAGATTCCGGTCATGTCCCCCGTGGTGGACTCCGTCGACTCGGGAAGCGGGCGACACCGGCGTCCGGAGAGCATCGACCTACCGGTGCAGGCGGAACGGCGTTCCCGGCGGCACGCCGCACCCGAGCCTCCGGCGGAGAAGGAGCTGGGGGCCGCTCTCGTGGCGCCCTTCCCTCGTGACCCGGAGTCCGTGCGTGACCCGGAGCCTGTGTCGGTGTCCGGGAAGGAGCGGACGGACCCGTGGCCGGCGGAGACGTCCCCGGTGGAACCGGTCGTCGCCACCGCGCCGGCCACCCCGGTGGACCAGACAGTCGATCCGTGGGCGGGCTGGGACTCTCTGGTGCTGCCCAGTTCCCCGGCCGAGCCGCTTCCGAGCAGTTCTGGGACCGACGGGACCACCCCGCAGGTACCGGTGAGGACCCCGGAGGACCGGGACACGACGGACGAGGTCCCGGTGTCCGTCTCCCCGCCGTCGGGGCAGGAACCGGACCGACCGGTGACAGCGGACGACTCGGAGCTCTGGGCGGTCCGCCCGAGCACCGTTCCGGCCACCGGCACGGTGCCGTCGCCTCCCGAACTGTCACCGGTGCCTCCGGTACCCGAACCACCCCCGGTTCCCCCGGAGCCCGAGCCGATGCCCCCGGCGCCGGAACCGCTGGTTCCGCCCGTGCCGGAGCCGTCACCGGTTCCCCCGGAGCCGTCGCCGGCTCCGGATCCCGAACCGCGGCCCTCCGAGCCGGAGCCTGCGGTCGAGCCGTCGACTTCCACGGATCGGCCTTCCGGCGCGGGTGCGGACACCGTGGCGTCCGGGACGACCGACCTTTCCTCTGGTGAGTCCGCTCGGCGCCGTCGGACGATCCGGCGACGCCACCTGGAGGTGGTGTCGGGTGGAGCCGAGGACGACGACACCGGCGATCACCACGACGAGGGGTCGGAGGACCCCGACCAGGGCAGCCGGAAGCAGCTCGCTCTGGGCGAGTTGCTCGCCGAGGCTCTCGTCGCCTACGAGACCAGTCGGCGTGAGCATCCCGACGAGCTGGATCTGTGGCTCGGCCGTGCCGCCGGGGCGGAGTCCACGACCCCGGACACGGGTGAGGCCGCGGGCCGTCCCCAGGGCGGCCGGCACCGGAGGCCGGGTGCTGCGGACACCTCGGCACGGGACACGGTGGGCGAGGACATCCCGATCGGTCGGGCCGGAGGTCGAGCGGACACGGTGCCACCGGAGTCGGCCACCGAGCGGACAGCGGTCATCACCCCCCTGCGCCTGGAACCGGAGCGGGACCGGGAGGGGATGACCGAGCTGATGTGGCGGGTGGAACCGCTCCACCTGTCCGGCGTGTCCACCCACGGCGCCGGAACCGGCCAGCACGGGCGGGAGACGTCGGTTCCCGGTGCCCGACACGGGTCGGAGCGGCCGGAGCCCGGGAGCGGGTCGGTTCCCCGGCTGATCGACCTGCCACGGGACCAGGTGTGGATTCCCCCGGAGGCCCTGAGCTGAGGGCGTCGCTGTTCACTCGACCGGGTTACCGGGTGGGTGATGCCGGGTAACCCGGCGTGAGAACGCCTGATCGATCCGGAAACCGATTCCGCTGCTCAGCGCCCGCATTGCTCCCTACCACCGTTCAGCCCCCGGTGCCACCCGGGTCACATCAGGTGGCTAGGGTGGGTGATTGGTCGGCACAGCGGAGTGCCGCGAACGCGTGGAGCTTCGGAGCGATGTCTTCAACCTCTTTCCCGGTGAGCTCAGCGTCGGTTCGCTCGCAGCAGGTAGGCCCGGAGAGCGGCCTGGCCGGCGAGCGGCGTGACGGAAGCCTCGATCAGTTCCTCGACCCCGAACGAGCCCGTGACCAGCTCCTGGAACGGGCGGCGGAGACCGCGCCGGACCTGGAGAACCTGCTCCGGCTCTACTACCGCCACGTCCCGGCCGAGGAGATCCTGGACGACGAGCCCGCGGACCTGGTGGGCACGCTTCGCTCCCACCGCCAGCTCGCGGAGGAACGGGCACCGGGACGTCCGGCGGTCCGGGTCTTCAACCCCACCAGGGCCGAGGACGGCTGGGCCTGCCCGGCCACGGTCATCCAGATGGTGACCGACGACATGCCGTACCTGGTGGACTCGGTGGCGGCCGAGCTGTCCCGCAGCGGCGTCCAGGTCCAGCGGGTGGTGCACCCGATCCTCGTGGTGCGGCGGGACGTGGCCGGTGGGCTGCGGGAGATCGTGGTCGACGGGGACCCGGAGCGGCCGCCGGCGGACGGCCTCGCCGAGTCCTGGATGCACATCGAGATCGACCTGATCACCGACTCCGAGCGGGCCCGGGAGATCGAGCAGCGGCTGCTGTCGGTGCTCAACGACGTCCGTGAGGTCGTCGAGGACACCGAGAAGATGGCCACGGCCGCCCTGACCCTCGCCGACCAGCTGGAGCAGAACCCGCCGCCGCTGGCCCCGGAGGAGGTCGCCGACGGTGCGGCGCTGCTGCGCTGGCTGGTCGAGGGACACTTCACCTTCCTGGGCTACCGGCACTACGAGCTGGTCCAGGACCCGGCCACGGGCGGCCGGCCCGCACTGCGTGCGGTACTGGCCTCCGGGCTGGGGGTGCTGCGCCGGGACAGCCTGGCCGCACGGAGCTTCACCGCCGGCCCGGACGGCACGGCGCAGGAACTGAAGAAGGAGCTGCTGGTCCTGACCCAGGCCAGCGCCCCCTCCACCGTGCACCAGCCGGTCTACCCCTTCTACGTGGGGGTGAAGACGTTCAACGAGCAGGGCGAGGTGTCCGGGGAGCACCGCTTCCTCGGCATGTTCACCACCTCGGCCCTGCACGAGGACGTGCTGGACATCCCGGTCGTCGAGCGCCGGGTGCGTGAGGTGATCCACCGGGCCGGGCTGCCGCTGGAGTCCTACTCGGGCCAGCGGATGCTGGAGGTGATCCAGAACTACCCGCGCACCGAGCTGTTCGCGACCGACCTGGACACGCTCTACGAGACCGTCACCGGGGTGCTCGCCCTGGCCGAGCGGCCCAAGCTGCGGCTGTTCCTGCGGCGTGACCCCTACGGTCGGTTCTTCTCCTGCCTGGTCTACCTGCCGCGGGACCGCTACACCACCACGAGCCGGCTGGCGATGCAGGACGTGCTGCTCGCCGAGCTGCACGGCACCGGGCTGCAGTACAGCGCCCGGGTCGGCGAGTCCTCCCTGGCGCGGGTGCACTTCACCGTGCACACCGATCCGTCCCGGCAGGTGGAGCCGGACACCGCGTGGATCCAGGAGCAGCTGGAGGCCGCGGTCCGCGGTTGGGACGACGAGATGGTCGAGGCGGTGCTGGCCGAGCACCGCGCCGCGACCGAGAGCGGTGGCGCCGCCGTTTCGGTGAGTGCGGAGACCATCAGCGAGATGGGCCAGCGCCTGGCCAACGCCTTCCCCGAGGCGTACAAGGAGGACTTCAGCGCCGCGGAGGGCCTGCAGGACCTGCGGCGGCTGGAGGCCCTGGCCGAGCCCGGCGCCCTGGACGTCCTCTTCTACGTGCCGGCGAACGCCGAGCCGGGGGAGCGGCGGTTCAAGCTGTACCTGGCCGGCCGACGGATCACGCTGTCCGCGGTGCTGCCGCTGCTGCAGCAGATGGGTGTGGAGGTCGTCGACGAGCGACCCTACGAGGTGCACCGCGAGGACGGCACCCGGTGCTGGATCTACGACTTCGGCCTGCGCATCGAGTCGTCGGTGCTGGAGCGGCTGGCCGAGGAGGACCCGGAGGAGCTGCGCGCCCGCTTCCAGGACGCCTTCGTCGCCGCCTGGAACGGTGAGGCCGAGGTCGACCGGTTCAACGCGCTCGTGCTGTGCGCCGGACTGACCTGGCGTCAGGCCGCGCTGCTGCGTGCCTACGCCAAGTACCTGCGGCAGGCCCGTACCCCGTACAGCCAGAACTACATC
>DATCJU010000023.1:0-13629 GCA_036562635.1 Pseudonocardiaceae bacterium | reverse complement strand
GCCAGGGGAGTGGCCGCCGCCCAGGCCTGCGGGGAGCAGGAGTGCGGGTAGGGCAGTGGTTCGGGGTGCTCGTCCCGGGAGTGCCCGGCGAGTACCTCCGGCAGCCGGTACCCGTTGTGTACCGCTGTCTCCACCAGGGCCCGTGCCACCTGCTCCGCCTCGGCCCGCAGTCCGTAGCGGACCAGCCCGGACACCACGATCGCGTTGTCGTGCGGCCAGATGCTGCCCCGGTGGTAGCTGAGCGGGTGGTACGGCCGCTGCCCTGCCGCGAGGGTGCGTATCCCCCAACCGGAGAAGAAGTCCGGCCGCAACAGCCGCCGTCCGATGCGCGTCCCCCACTCCTGGTCCACCAACCCCGACCAGAGCAGGTGCCCCGCGTTCGACGCGAGCACGGCGACCTGTGCACGCCGCCCGTCCAGCGCCAGGGCGGGGAAACCGTCGTGCTCGGGCATCGGGAAGTCGCGGTGGAAGTTCTCCCGCAACCGCTTGGCCGCCGCGGTCAGCCGCCGCGCGTACGCCGGATCACCCCACACCCGCTCGGCCAGCTCCGCGGTACGTCGCAGGGCGTCGTAGGCGTAGCCCTGCACCTCGCACACCGCGACCGGCCCCGAGGCCTGGGTTCCGTCGGGGTGGCAGATCGCGCCCGCCGAGTCCTTCCAACACTGGTTGACCAGACCCGACCCGTCCGGGCGGTAGACGAGGTAGCCGTGTTCGTCCAGTCCGCCGTCGGTGAACATCCAGTCCACCGCGGCCCGGGCGTGCCCTTCCAGGGTCGCAGCCGCCCTCTCGTCCCCGGCGGTCACGGTGTACGCGTGCAGCAGCACCAGGAACAGCGGGGTGGCGTCGACCGTGCCGTAGTAGCGGCCGTAGGGAACCTGCCCGAAGTGGCTCAGCTCCCCGTGTCGTACCTCGTGCACGATCTTGCCGGGCTCCTCCAGGCGCGACGCGTCGTACCGCGACCCCTGCACCGCCGCGAGTGCGGGCAGGGTCGCCGCCGCCAGTTCCGGCCGGTAGGGCAGGGCGAAGAGCGAGGCCAGCAGCGAGTCCCGGCCGAACAGGGTGAGGAACCAGGGCACACCCGCCCCGGGCACGCGCAGCACCTCGCCGCCGAGCCCCGGAACCGGGACCCGCAGTCCCGCCAGGTCGAGCATCCCCTGCTCGCAGGCCCGCGCCAGTTCCGCCCATCCGGTCAGCTCCCCGGGGCGGGGTGCGGCCGTGGTGAACGCCTCGGTGTCGGTGCGCGTCGCCTCGGCCACCGAACTCGGACACCGCACCTCCGGCACACCCGCGGACGCCGCTCCGCCGGGCACCGGGTACACGGCCAGGGTGAGCTCGGCGGAACCGTGGGCGGGCAGCTCCACCGTCCACTCCAGACGGACCCGGCCGTCCTCCTCGGTCACGGCCTCCGGTTCGGGCCGGGCGGTCACCACGGTCCGGGCCAGCCATTCCCCTCGCCGGTAACCGAACTCCACCCCGGTCGCGGTCACCCGGCAGGAACGGTGCACGTCCGGCTTGATGTACTCGCGGTCGTCACGGCGCAGCTCGAACTGGTCGGCGAAGTCCACACCGGCCAGGTAACCCACCCGCAGTGTGCGGGGCTCACCGTCGTGGTTGACCAGGCGCACCTGTTCGGCGAGTCCGGAACCGTCCACGGCCTGCCGTCGGAAGACCGCGTAGCCGGGCGGGTGATCCCGGGTGCCCTCGGGAGCGAGCACACCCGGGGCGAGCAGGGTGGGCGGGTGTCCGTCCACGGTCAGCCGCCACAGGCTCAGGTGACGGGTGTCCCGGACGAACAGCCCGTCCGGCGTGGTGCCGCTCGTGCCGTGGACGTCCCCGGCCGCGTCCAGGGCCGCGAACACCCCGTCGTGGACGAGCAGGTGCCGGCCGGTCATGCGTCACCTCCGGCGAGCAGGTCGAGCGTCACCGCCGCGGTCCAGCTGAAGTTCCGGGCACCCCGCCCCTCACCGGTGTACGGGTCGACGTACTCGGCGAAGCGGGTGTGTCCGGCCGCGGCGAGCATGGAGTCCCGCAGCGCCGCCGCCTGTGCGGTCCTTCCGTGCTGCACCAGGCCCCGGTGGACCAGCCAGGAGATGTTGAACCAGCCCGGGCCGCGCCAGTAGCGGTGCCGGTCGAAGGCGGGCCCGGTCAGGTCGTAACTGGGCACCAGGTGCACCCGGCCGAGCCGGAAGTGCTCCCCCACGGCCGTCTCGAGCAACCGGTCCGCGACCGGCAACCCGGGCACCGCCAGCGGGACCAGCCCGGTCACCGCGTACTCGCGGATCGGTGTCCCGTCGAGCACGTCCCGGCACACGAACAGGCCGCTCTGCTCGTCGAACAGGGTCTCCACCAGCGCCGTGGTCAGCGCGGCGGCCTGCTCCCGGTGTGGGGTCGGGTCGAAGCCGAGGGTGGCCGCGATCCGCGCCAGGGCGTGCTCGGACAGGATCAGCAAGGCGTTGAACGCCGGGTCCTCCACGGCGAACGCGTGTGGGGTCGTGGCGTCGTCGTAGTGGTGGTCCCGGTAGACGGCGGCGAGCCGCACGTACCGGCCGTAGTCCAGGTCGGTGGGCCGGTCGGCGGCGTCCGCGTGGTCCAGGTCACGGCGGTGGAACTCGTGGGGTGGGCACGGCTTGACCCGGGTGAGGGGTGCGTCCCAGCACGGACTGTTGTCCATTCCGGACTCCCACGGGTGCACGATCGCGGCCAGCCCGCGTCCCCCGAGGTCCCGCTGTTTGGTCAGGTAGCCGTGCCAGGCGACCAGACGGGGGTAGGCGCGGGCCAGGAAACGGCGCCGCGCGGACTCGGCGGGGTCGGCCCGGTGGGTCTCCCACACCGCCAACGCGTGCACCGGGGGCTGGACGATCCCGGAGGTCTGCACGTGGGGCGGGGCGCAGACGCCCGCAGTGGTGGACCGCCAGAAGTCCGGGCCCGGGAAGTACGCCCCCGGTGGGGTGGCCGGGTCGAAGACGATGTGTGGCAACCGTCCGTCCGTCCACTGGGCACCGAGCAGGGACTCCAGTTCGCGCTGGGCGCGGCGTGGGGAGACGTGGCGCAGGCCGAGCGCGACGAACGCCGAGTCCCAGCTCCACTGGTGGGGGTAGAGGGTGCGGGACGGCACGGTGGAGGCGCCGGTCCAGTTGCCGAGCAGCACGTGCGTGGCGGCACGGCGCAGGTGGACCGGGTCGGGTGGTTCCTGGGGGAGGGGGTCGTCGTCGAGGTCGGGGAGGGCGTGGGACGTGCTCATGGGGCGACCTTGCGGAGGAACGGCGGGATCGAGGCGACGGCGGTCTCGGGGTCTCCGGTCAGGCGGCACTCCACGGCCAGGTAGCCGTCGTAGCCGACGGCGTCCAGGGCGGCCAGCACCGCCGGCCAGTCCAGGTGACCGGCGCCGGGCTGGAAACGGTTGGAGTCGCTGACCTGGGCGTGGCCGATCCAGGGGCCGTTGGCGAGCACCGCGCCCGCGGGGTCGGCCTCCTCGATGTTCATGTGGTAGGTGTCGATGCAGATCCGCACCGAGTCCAGACCCACCTCCCGGATCAGGTCCGCGGCCTGCTCCAGGCGGTTGACCATGTGGTCCTCGTAGCGGTTCAGCGGCTCCAGGTAGAGGGTCACGCCCTCGGCGGCCGCGTGTTCGCCCAGCTCGGTCAGGCCGGCGAGCAGCACCTCGCGGTCCTCGGCCTCGCTGCGTGGCGGTTCGAAGGGGGGAAGCCGCCGGGAGAACATCCCGTAGGACGCCGGGGTCACGGCACCCCGTCCGCCGATCTCGGCGATCACCGAGAGCTGGGACTTCATCTGCTCGATCGCGTCCCGCCGCAGCTCGGGGTCGAAAGCACCGAAGAAGTGCAGCATGTCCACGCACACGGTGGGCATCACGACCCCGTCCCGGGCGGCCCGGCGCAGTTCGGGGAGGCGGTCGCGGAAGGCGAAGTCCTTCTTGCCCCGCAGTTCGATGGCGTCGTAGCCGGCGGCGACGGCGAACTCCCACTTCTGTTGCAGGGTCTCTCCGGGAAGCAGTTGTTCCTGGCAGGCCAGGCGCAGGGTGGTGGTGCTGGTCATGGTGGGTCAGAACTCCAGGACGACTTGCAGGGCTTCGGCGGGGCGTTCGTCGAGCATGTGGTAGGCCTCGGCGGCGTCGGTGACCGGAACGCGGTGGCTGACCAGGGACTGCACGTCCACCCGGCCGTCCGCGACGAGACGGAGGAAGGTCTGCTGCAGACGCTCGACGGTCCAACGCCCGGCGAGTCGGGGCGGGACACCGCCGATCTGGGAGGTGACCAGTTCGACGCGGTTGTGGTGGAACTCCTCGCCCAGACGCAGTCCCACGCCGTCGCCCTGGTAGAAGCCCGCGGCGACGACCCGACCGCCGACCATGACCGAACGGATCGCCTCGTGCAGTGCCCGGTAGGCACCGCTGATCTCGATGGCCGTGTCCGCGCCCAGTCCGCCGGTGAGCTTGCGGATGTGCTCGGCGGGATCGTTGGTGCGCGCGTCGAGGACGGTGCCGGCCCCGTGGCGGGTGGCGACCTCGAGTCGGGCCGGGATGGCGTCGACGGCGACGACCTCGGCGCCGTTGAGGGTGGCCAGACGAGTGGTGAGCAGGCCGATCACACCCTGTCCGAAGATCGCCACCAGCTCGCCGAGGTGAATGTCGGCGGCCAGGACGGCGTTGAGCGCGATCGCACCGACCCGGGCGAACACCCCGCAGAGCGGGTCGAGGCCGACGGGCAACCGGTGTCCCACCATACGCTCGGCGGGCACCACTCCCTCGCTGCGGTGCCCCCAGATACCCCAGACCAGGTCGCCCACCCGGGGTAGTCCGGGAACGTCCACCAGGTCGGGTGCGACCTCGACGACCTCACCCACCTCGGAGTAGCCCCAGCCGACCACCGGGTACCGCACCCCGGCGTCGCTCTCCCGGAACAGCCGGGCGTCCGGGTCCCAGGCCCGGGTCAGGTACGGGTTGGTACCGCGGTAGGCGGTGAGTTCGGTGCCTGCGGAGATACCCGAGTAGCGGGTGCGCACCCGCAGGTGTCCTGGTGGCAGTGGTTCGGGTGCACAAGGGACGACCTCGACCCGGCGCGGTCCAGTGAACTGGACGACTCGTTCCACGAGAGCTCCCGGAGGGGCGGCCCCCAGCATGAGGGCACTGACATACGTCGATGATCGGCAATAGTCGCCGACATCTGGCGAACCTATCTCAGATTTATGTCTTGTCAAAGATCAGAAATCGTGCTGTGCTCCAGTGCATCTGTGAGAGATCTGGCGGGTAGGTAGTCATCACGCCGGATCCTCACCGGTTCACTGTCAACGCAGCCAGTGTCCGAAGGGCAGTCGATGCGCAGGTCTTCCTGGACGAAGGCGTTGGTCGCGGTGGCCACGCTGTCGCTGTGCGCGGCACTCGCCGCGTGCGGCACCCGGCAGGAGACACGGGATGGCAGGACCATCACCGTCTGGAGCCTGGAGAACCTCACCGAGCGGATCACGGCCACCCAGCGGGCCGTCGACCGGTTCACCGAACAGACCGGTATCCAGGTCAAGCTCGTCGGGGTCGACGAGAACCAGCTCGGCCAGTTGATCATGTCCTCGGCCGCGGCGGGTCGGCTTCCCGACGTGATCGGTGCCGTTCCCCTGGCCGCCGTCCGACAGATGGCCGCCAACGACCTGCTCGACACCGAGGTGCCCCGTCAGGTCGTCCAGGACCTGGACCCCACCACCTTCAACCCCCGGGCACTGGAACTGACCAGGGACGGTGGTCAGCAGCTCGCCGTCCCCTCCGACGCCTGGGCCCAGCTGCTCGTCTACCGCAAGGACCTCTTCGCCAAGGCCGGCCTGCCCGAACCCGCCACCTACCAGGACATCGAGCGTGCCGCCCGCACCCTGCACGCCACCGGCATCCACGGCATCTCCCTGGCCACCGACCCCGGTGACGTCTTCACCCAGCAGACCTTCGAGTACCTGGCCCTGGCCAACGGCTGCCAGCTCGTCGACTCCTCCGGTCGCGTCCAGCTGGACAGCCCCGCCTGCCGGCGGACGTTCTCCCTCTACGGCGACCTGGCCACCAGGTACTCCGCCGTCGGAACCCAGACCGTGGAGTCCACCCGCGCCACCTACTTCTCCGGTGGCTCGGCCATGATCATCTGGTCCTCGATGCTGCTGGACGAGCTGGCCGGACTGCGCAACGACGTCCTGCCCAGCTGCCCCGAGTGCCGCGACGACCCGACGTGGCTGGCCCGCAACAGCGGCGTGGTCACCGCGATCAGGGGACCCGACGGCCAGGCCCCCGCCCAGTTCGGGGAGATGACCTCCTGGGTCATCACCCGGACCGCCAACACCGAGGCCTCCCGGGCGTTCGTCCACTTCATGCTGGACGAGGGCTACCAGGACTGGTTCGGCATGGCCCCCGAGGGCAAGTTCCCCGTCCGCAGCGGCACCCCCGAGGACCCCACCCGTTTCCAGCGGGTCTGGGAGAGCCTGCAGGCCGGGGTCGACACCAGGAGACCGCTCGCCGAGATCTACCCCGCCGAGGTCATCGACCAGCTGCGCAGCGGCCTGGACCGGATGCAGCGTTGGGGCATCACCCAGGGGCAGGGCGCCCTGGTCGGCGCGACCACGGGTGAGCTGCCCGTCCCCAGAGCCATCGGTGCCCTGGCCAGCGGCCAGCTCGACGCGGCCGAGGCCGCCGAGCAGGCCCACGAGGACGTCACCGCCATCCAGCAGTCCCTGCAGTGACCCACCGGTGCGTAGGGGCCGTCACCCGGCCGCGACCCGGCCCCGCGCACCACGGAGCAGACCGATCCGGTGCGCCCCGGCGCACCACGTCCAGCCGCCCACCGTGGGCGGCGCACCGCACCCGAGGTGTTCCGATGACTGCTCAGCTCACTCCGCCGCCGATCGAACCCGGCGCCGCGACGTCGGTCGGCGACACCCCGCGGCGACGGCCTCGAAGCGGCCTCGCCGCCCGGGAGAACCGTGCAGGCCTGGCCTTCGTCTCACCCACCCTGGTCGTGGTGCTGGTGGTCGTGGTGCTGCCGATCGCCTGGACGGTCCTGCTGGCCTTCCAACGCTCCCGCCTGGTGGACCTGCAGACCAACCCCATCCTGGGCAACTGGACCCTGCGGAACTTCGCGCGGGTGTTTTCCTCGCCCGGCTTCTGGCCGTCGCTGTGGACCACGCTCGCCTACTCCGTCGGCGCCACCGTGGGCTCCATCGCGCTCGGCCTGGTCGCCGCGCTCGCCCTGCGGCGGTCGTTCCCCGGCCGTGCCCTGCTGCGCGGCAGCATGCTGCTGCCCTACGTCGCCCCCGTGGTCGCCGTCGCCTTCGTCTGGGAGGTCATGCTCAACCCCCAGTACGGCGTGATCAACGAATGGGGCACCAAGCTCCTGGGCTGGGACAACCCGATCGCCTTCCTCAGCCAGCGGCAGACCGAGATCACCGTCCTCGGCCTCACCATCCCCGTCCCGGTGGCGCTGTTGACCGTGATCGCCTTCGAGATCTGGCGTTACTTCCCCTTCGCCTTCCTCTTCCTGCTTGCCCGGTTGCAGGCCGTGCCCGTCGAGCTGGAGGAGGCGGCCAGGGTGGACGGGGCCACCCCGACCCAGCGCTTCCGGCACGTTCTGCTGCCCCAGCTGATGCCGGTGATCGCTCTGCTGGTGGTGCTGCGCTTCATCATGACGTTCAACAAGTTCGACGACGTGTACCTGCTCACCGGCGGCGGCGCGGGCACGGACGTGGTCAGCGTGCGCGTCTACGACTTCCTCACCGCCCGGTACGACGTCGGCGCGGCCGCGGCCCAGGCCCTCGTGCTCGCCCTGGTGCTGGTCGCGCTCCTCGGCATCTACTTCCGGTTCTTCGCCCGCAGGACGCAGGAGGAGGTCCAGTGACGCGCGACCAGTTCGAGACCCGGCTCTTCGGTGTCCTGCGCTGGATCGTGATCGCCTTCCTGGCGGCGATCATGCTCTTCCCCTTCTACTACATGCTCGTCCTGTCGGTGAAGCCGATCGAGCAGCTGCTGCTTGACCCCGGCCGTATCTGGGTGAGCGTCGAGGAGCTCACCCTCGACACCTACCGCACCGTGCTGCGGTCCGTCGAGGACGAGGGCCAGGGCTTCCTGGTGCTGCTGCGCAACTCCGCGCTGGTGTCCCTGGGCACCGTCGCGCTGACTCTGCTGGCGTCGGTGCCCGGTGCCTACGCCGTCAGCAGGCTGAGGTTCTTCGGCAACCGTCAGGTCAGTGCGCTCTTCCTGGCGGTCTACCTGTTCCCCAGCACGCTGCTCGCGGTGCCGCTGTTCGTCATGTTCGCCAAGATGGGCCTGCAGAGCAGCCTGGTCGGCCTGGCCGTCGTGTACATCGCGCAGACCGTGCCGGTGTCCATCTACATGCTGCGCAACTACCTGGCGACCATCCCCAGGAGCATCGAGGAGGCCGCGGCCCTGGACGGCTGTTCCCGGCTGGCCATCATGCGCCGGATCGTCCTGCCGCTCGCCGCGCCCTCCCTGATGGCCACCGCCCTCTACGTCTTCATGATCGCCTGGAACGAGTTCCTCTTCGCGCTGCTCTTCCTGGCCGCCGACCGGGACGCCTGGACCGTGTCCCTGGGGCTGCAGCAGCTCGCCAACGGCGTGGAGGTGCCCAAGACGGTGCTGATGGCGGGGTCGGTCATCCTCACGATCCCCGTCATGGTTCTCTTCTACCTGGCCGAGCGAATGCTCACCGAAGGGTTGACCAGCGGAGCCGACAAGAGTTGACGGGGAGCAGCCGCCCCCGGGCGGCGGGAGGAGCGTGATGGCCACCCAGGCCACGGCAGGGCACCTGTTGCAACTGATCCGACGTGGGCACGCCCGGACCCGCAGAGAGTTGCAACAGCTCACCGGGCTGTCGCGCTCCACCGTCGCGCAGCGCCTCGACCCGCTGCTCGCAGCCGGATGGCTGCGCGAGACGAGTCAGGACACCAGCGTCCGGGGACGGCCTCCCACCCTGTTGGAGTTCGACGAGCGACACGCCGTGGTGCTCGCCGCGGACCTGGGCACCACCCACGCCCACGCCGCCGTTCTCGACCTCGCCGGCCACCCGCTCGCCGAGCACACCGGCCGCCTGCTCGTTACCGACGGGCCCGAGCCGGTACTGGACACCCTGGCCGGTTGGTTCCGTGACCTGCTGCAACGGTCCGGGCGTGGGGTGGGCGAGGTGTGCGGCATCGGCCTGTCCGTGCCCGGGCCGGTGGAGTTCGAGACCGGCCGCGTGGTGCGCCCGCCGATCATGCCCGGCTGGGACGACTACCCGATCCGGGAACACCTGCAGGCCCGTTTCGATGTGCCTGTCCTGGTGGACAACGACGCCAACCTGATGGCGTTGGGCGAGCACGTCACCGGGTACCGCGACTGCCCGGCCTTCGTGCTGGTCAAGGTGGCCACCGGCATCGGTGCGGGTGTCGTCGTCGACGGTGCCCTCTTCCGCGGTATCGACGGGGGCGCCGGCGACCTCGGGCACATCCGGCTGCACGACAGCGGCGACGCGCTGTGCCAGTGCGGGCTGCGGGGGTGTCTGGCTGCCGTGGCCAGCGGCCGGGCCCTGGCACGTAGGCTCACCGAACTGGGAGTGCCCACCGAGTCCGGTTCGGGCGTGCGGGAACACCTGCGTGCCGGGCAGCCGGACGCCGTGCGCCTGGCCCGTGAGGCGGGCCAGCGGGTGGGCGAAGTACTGACCACCGTCGTGTGCCTGCTCAACCCGGGCGTGCTGATGATCGCCGGGGACCTCGCGGAGACCCACTTCGTCACCGGGGTACGCGAGGTGCTCTACCAGCGCGCCCTGCCCAGGGCCACCCGCAACCTGCAGGTGGTCACCGGACGCCTCGGCGAACGGGCGGCCCTGGTCGGGGCGGCCCATCTGGTCGTCGAACACCGGTACGCCCCCGAGCAGGTGGACGCCCGACTCACCGGGAGCACAACCTCATGAGCACCGCCATCACCGTCGACCGGCCCGTCGAGGTCGGGCTGATCGGAGCCGGACCTTGGGCCAGGGAGATGCACGCGCCCGTGCTCGCCGCGGGCCCCGAGACCCGGCTCGTCGCGGTGTGGGCTCGCCGGCAGGACGCCGCCGCCGACCTGGCCGCCCGCCACGGGGCGGTCGTGGCCCGGACGGTGGAGGAGCTGTTCGACCGCTGCGAGGCGGTGGCGTTCGCGGTGCCTCCCTCGGTGCAGGCCGAACTGGCGCCGCTGGCGGCCCGGGCCGGACGTGCCCTGCTCCTGGAGAAGCCCCTGGCCCCCACCCTGAACGGTGCGCGGGCCGTGGCGGAGGCGGTCGCCGAGGCCGGTGTCGTCTCCCAGTTCGTGTTGAGCAAGCGCTACCACCCCGTCACCCGTGACTTCCTGGCCCGCGCCGCCCGGATGACGGTCACCGGCGCGCGCTCGTGCTACCTGCACGGTGCCTTCCTCGGGGGCGACTTCGCCACGCCGTGGCGGCTGGAACACGGGGCGCTTCTCGACCTCGGGCCGCACCTGCTGGACCTGCTGGACGCGTCCGTGGGGCCGATCGCCACCGTGCGGGCCACCGGTGACCCCCGGGTGTGGGTGGAGCTGACCTGCGAGCACGAGAACGGTGTGGTCAGCCAGGCCTCCCTGTCCGGTTCGGTGCGGCTGGCCCAGGCCCGGACCCGGGTCGAGCTGTACGGCAGGGACGGGGAGCTGGTGTACGACACTGCGGAGATCGACCACGACGAGTGCTGGCCGGTGCTGCGCCGTGAGTTCGCTGCGGCGGTGCGTTCGGGCCGCTCCTCCGAGCTGGACGTGCGGCGCGGCCTGCGGCTGCAGGAGCTCCTGGAGCAGGCCGCCGCGCGCTGAGACGACCGGGTGGGTGTCGTCGCCTGTCCCGGCGTTACCCGTCCTGACCCGAACGGGTCGGTAGCGGTGGGAAGGTCGTCACCGACCTGGGAGGCAACAGGGGAAGTGCTCCTTTCGCGGCGGCGTCGTCACGACGGCGCGTGCGCCCGGCCCCGCCGGTCGGCTCGTGGGCTGCCTCGCCCCTGGGTGGCGGAAGAGAGAGACCTCCGGTGTCCGGACACGTGTCCCGGGGCACCAGAGGTGTGTGCTGTTGTCGGACCGGGCCCCCGGACGCCCGAGATGAGCCGGGAGGGTCGGGTGCCCGTTCACCGGGCCGGTCGGCCTCGTCGCGGACATCGTGTCCGTGCCGAGGCTCTTCGACGCTCACGGGTCGACCGAACGGTCAGGGACCGGTGGTCCGGCTCCCCGGCTACCGGCCCCTGACCACCGGGGTTCGGGGGGGGTGACTGTCTGGGCCCGGATGTGTCACGTGGTGAACAGCCACAGGTGGACGAGGGGGCTCGCCGGGTCGGTCTCGTCGATGACGATCTCCCGGAACACCAGATGGGTGCGGCCGTCTCCGGGAGGCAGGCTGTCCTTGCCCGACCGCAACGTCTTCGTCCCGTCCAGCTCGAAGCCGTCGATGGGGTGTGGGAGGGGAGTGGCGCCGGCGGTCAACTGCGTGGTGAACTGCGACGCCGCCAACAGGGTGGGCAGTTCGTCGGCGTCGACGCGCAGGACGAGGCGGTACAGCTGGTCGGGACCCCTTTCGTGGTGCACCCCGAGCACCTGGGCCGACGGCGGCAGGACGATTCCGCCGAACCGCAGCGCCTCGTCGACCAGCGCCGGATCCGCCGTCGGCGTGTCCTGGCGCTGTGCCGTCGTGTCCGCCTGGCCGGGCCCGCCGCCGCACCCCGTGACCACGAGTCCCGCGACCAGCACGGCGGTGAGGAGGGCGAGGAGACGTCGTGGTGTCATCTGCGAGACCTTCCCGGGTCACTGCTGGTTGTCGTCCCGATCATCGGATGGTAGCGGCAGGTCGGGCCGCTGACCGGGAGGCGGCACCGTTCCGGTGCAGCGTTCGGTGTCGGTGGATCCGGAGACGGTGTACTCGTGGGACACGCCTGCGCGGTGCAGCTCGACCCTCTGCTCGTCGGTGAGGGTAATCGGGCCGATCGGGTGGACTCGCCGCTGTCCCAGTTCGTACCGGGCGGACATGGGTGTCCGGTACTCCAACTCGATGCTGGGGCCGCCGGGCTCCGTGGGTGAGTGCACGGTCGCCACCCCCGTCACCGCATACCGGGCGCCACCCGTGGTGTGGAACCGGTCCTTGTTCTCGCCCGGACCAGGGTCGGGTTTCGGTGTGGGTCCCCGTTGCGCCCGCCGTGGGTGTCTGCCCGGTCGCGGGAGGGGCGGGGAACGTGATGGCTCGGCGGCCGGGGTGTGGTCGAAAGTCGTCGACCAGACGGTGGTGTGAGCCGAAGTGTGGGGGCCACCCGGGACGGGGCCGGTCAGGAATCGAAAGCGGTGCCGGAGAGCGGTCGGCTTCGCTTCGGAGGTCCGAGGAAAGCGTGTCAGCGGGCAGGAGCGTGTTTCGTCAGATCACCGGTGGTGATGATCTGAATCTGACGTGGTCCGATGAACTTCCGCAGGATGAGGAGCCCGGCCTGGTGGAATTCGGCGCCGGTGTGGCTTGCGTACGCGTCGGCGACGATCCACGGCGTCAGGTTTCGTTCGAAGGCGTCCACGACGGTCTTCCACGCGCAGTTCTCGGTGTCCATCCCACAGATGTACGGGTCCGTCCATCCGCGCTCGTGAACCAGCTTTTCCCCTTCCGGGTGAACAGGCTGTAGATCCTCGTGTCCACCACGGCGGTGGCTTCCGCCGGGTGCGGTGCCAGCTCGTCGATGATGTCGATTTCGGGGTGTTCGCGTAGACGTGTCCAGTTCATCAGCTTTTCGAAAAAGCTGCCCGCGGAGTTGAGGTGTCGGGTGAAGACGGTGTCCCCACCGCCTGCCTGCCGGCGCGACACGAGATCGGTGATCACCGGCACGACGGAGCGCGAGTGTTCGGTGACGAACCCGTTCTGCACGTCGATCATGACGAGGACGGCCGTGTGGCTGATCGCCCGAATCCTCCTGTCCGCCGTGGGGTTCCTCCTGTGTGTTCGAGCGTGGGGCGGCCGCTACCCACCCGGGGTGATGGGAATGGTGGTTTTCCCGGTGTTCGGGGCACGGCTGCGGTACGGGTTGGTTGTTCGGACCACGAGTCGCAGTGGATGTGTTCGTTCTCGGGCAGGGCACCGTTGGGGGCCGAGGGAGCCGCGCCCGGAGGGCGGGGTGCGGACGTGGCCCGCGCGGCCTCCGCGCGGCGTGTTCGGTGGGAGGCTGGGGTGCGCGGCGGGCTGGGTGTCCCGGACACTCTGTCACCCGGTGGTCCGGAGGTCACCGAGCGGGGTCCACCTGGAGGGACACACCGCACGGTCGGCTCCGGCTTCCCCATGCCCCACGACGTGGTGCGTTGTCTGGACCACTGTGCTCGGGTCCGGGACGTGGCGGGGTGGACACAGTGTCAGACTGCGGATGTTCGCGCCCGTGTGGGGACGGCCGGGGCGACCGAGGGGGTCTCTCGCGGACAACGGTGATGGAGGCCCGGCGACGGCCGATGCCCGCGTACGGGGGTACGTATCGGGCGCAGGCAGCCGGGGAGGGCCGGTCACGGCCGGACGCCGTCGGACGGAACGGGATCGGCCCCTGACCAGGAGGTTCCTGGTCAGGGGCCGATCCCCTGTGGTGGTGGAGAGTGCCCCCGGTGCGACT
>DATCJU010000004.1:0-11048 GCA_036562635.1 Pseudonocardiaceae bacterium | reverse complement strand
CCGTCACGCTCGGCCGCCCGCTCCGGAGCACCGTCCACCGAGCCGTTGTCGGCCAGCACCACCCGCACCCGCCGGCTCGTGGCCTTGGTCAGGGTGTCCAGGAAACGGTCCAGTACCTCCCCCGGCGAGTAGGTCACGGTGACCACGGCCAGTTCGTCGCCGTATTCGGTGGGCTGTTCGTGCTGTGTCGGCGCCGTCACGCCGTCACATTCTGCCGCCCCCCGGATCGTGCCAGGACGCGGCTCCCGGGGCGGAATCGTCTCGGCGGGCGACACCCGTGATCAGTACTGGCGACGCCACCGGAAATACGCCCGCTCGTAGGCCTCGCGATGGCGGACGGCGCAGGACGCCCAACTGAACTCCTTGGAGCGCCGGTGCGCCGCGGCGGCGAGCGTGGCCCGCTCGGCGGGGTCGTCCAGCAGGGCGGAGATCGCCGCCGCGATGTCCGCGGCACCCGTCCCGCAGTAGGCGACCGCGTCCCCACCGACCTCGGGCAGGCTCAGCCGTCGGGTGGTCAACACACACGCCCCGCAGGCCATCGCCTCCAGCACCGGCAGGCCGAAGCCCTCGCCCAGGCTCGGGTAGGCCACCAGGTCCGACCCGCCCAGGAACCCGGCGAGCTGCTCGAACGGCAGGTAGCCGGCCCGGATGACCCGCAGGCGGTGCGGAACCGAGTCCAGGGCCCGCTCCACCTTGTCGTCCCAGCCGGGCTGCCCGGCCAGCACCAGGGCCGGTGGATCACTCCGCCCCTGGCAGGCCATGGCGAACCCCCGGATCAGTGCCGGCACGTTCTTGCGGGGCTCCAGAGCGCCCAGGAACGCCACGTAGGGGGTGGCGCCCAGACCCAGAGCCGCCCGGACCGTGGCGACCTCCTCGGCGGACGGGGGATGGAACCGTTCGACGTCCACGCCGTGGTGCGCGACGTGCAGGCGGCCGGGCTCGGCCCGCGCCAGGCGGATCAGCTCACCGGCCGTGGCCCTGCTGGGCACCACGCAGACCTCGGCCCGGCGCAGGGACAGGCGGGTCCAGCTGCGGAAGAACCGCGCCTTGACCGGGGAGTGCAGCTCGGCGTCGGTGAAGAAGGTGGCGTCGTGCAGGGTGACCACCGAGGCCACGGGATTGGCCAGGGGTGTCGTGTAGTGCGGCGAGTGCACCACCTGCACGCCCAGCCGACGCACCAGCAGGGGCAGGCCGGTCTGCTCCCACGTGATCCGGGCGGTGCGCGTGGCGTAGGACTCGGCGACCGGAACGATCCGCGAGCCCGGGGCGAGCTCGGCGTAGAGCTGCGCGTCCCGGATCTGACACACCACGGTCAGCCGGGCCCCGTCGGCGTCGAGCGCAGCCACCAGGGAGTCCACGTATCGCCCGACGCCCCCACGATCCGCGGGCACGGCGGTGGCGTCGACGAGCACGCGGGGTTCGGCAGAGGACACCCGGTCAGGTTACGGTGCGCCCTCCGGCACCTGTTCCGGAATGGAGAGAATTGTTCCCATTCGCCCACCTGCGAAACTCGGTGACACGTCCCGGACACACCCGGTCACGCCGTGAACCTCCCCGTGGGGTCACCGCAGTCCCGAGGAGCGGGCGTGGTACAGCTGCACGTGCAACGCCCACACCGCCTGAGCCGCGCGCTCCCAGGTGAACCGGGCCGCCCGGTGACGACCGGCCTCCACCATCGTCTTCGCCCGCCGCGGGTCGTCCACCACGGCCCGCAACCCGCGGGCCAGGGCCACCGGGTCCCCGCGGCGCACCGTCAGACCGGCCCCGCCCGCGACCTCCACCAGGGCGGGGGCGTCCGTGTGCACCACGGGAACCCCGACCGCCATCGCCTCCAGCAACGGCAGGCCGAAGCCCTCGGCGCGGCTGGGCACGGCCAGCACGCTGGCCCGGTGCAGCACGACGGCGAGCTCGGCGTCGCTGATCCGGCCCAGCACCCGCATCCGACCCGTCGGGTACTGGTGCCGCCGGGCCAGCTCGTACGGGTCGACGTTCCCCCAGCCCCGCGCACCGACCAGCACCAACGGCAGGTCGGGGGCGTCCCGCCGGGCCATCGCCTCCACCAGCACGTCGATGCCCTTGCGCGGTTCCAGGGTCCCCACGGCCAGCACGTAGTCCCGGGGCAGCTCCAACCGCGTGGCGATCCGCTCCGCCTCCTCCGGGTCGGGCAGCCGGGACAGGGACCGGGCCACGCCCTCCCCCACCACGTGCGCCCGCGCCGCCCCCGGCACGTACCGGCCGAGTTCGGCGGCCACCGCCGCCGTCGGCACCACCAGGGCGTCGGCCGTCTCCGCGGCCCGGCGCACCATCCTGCGGTGCCAGGCCGCACCGCGGCGGGTCAGGGTCTCCGGGTGGGTCCACGGCACGGTGTCGTGGACGGTGACCACCAGGGTGCGTCCGCGACGGGGTCGGGGCGGCGCCAGCGGTGTCGGTGCGTGCACCGCGTCGCCACCCGGCCACAACGGCAGGCCGTACTCCCAGGCCGCGACGAGTGCCCGTCGCGGCAGGCGCAGCATGCGTGGGCCGTTCACCCCGGGCAGCACCGCGGGCGCGGGGTCGGCGTTCCGGGCGATCACGGTGGTGACCTCCCAGCCCGGAGGGGTGGTGGCGGCGAGCGCGGTGACCAGTTCGCGCGTGTACCTTCCGGTACCCCCGGGAACGGGGGCGAGCAGTTGTTCGGCGAGAACGACAAGCTCGGGCACCTGCGCAGCCTGCCATGACCGGGCTACTCCGATCGAGACAACCCGAGCACTCCGATCGAGATCACCGGTCCCCCACCCGCGGCACCGGACCGGGGAACGGGCCGCTACCGTCCACCGGCGTGGTGGGTGACGAACAGCGGCCGGTGCGGTCGACCGTCGTGGTGGTCACCTGGCGGGGGCGGGAGCACATCACCGCCTGCCTGGACGCCCTGGCCACGCAGACACGTCCACACCGGACGATCGTGGTGGACAACGCCTCCGACGACGGGACCGCGGACCTGCTGGCCGCACACCCCTCGGCGCCGACGGTGCGGCGCCTGGCCGCCAACCTGGGCTACGCGGGCGGGCTGGCCGCGGTGCTGGACCGGGTCGACACCGAGTTCGTGGCCTGGCTGAACGACGACGCCGCCCCCGAGCCCGGCTGGCTGGCCGCCCTGGAGGACGCACTGGACGCCGAGCCGCACGCCGCGGCGGCCGGCTCGGTGCTGCTGCGTGCGGACGGCTCGGTGCAGTCGGCCGGGGTACGACTGACCCGGGACGGGCACGGCGCGGACCTGACGGGGGTCGCACCCGCTCCGCCCGGCTCCCGGGCGGTGGAGGTGTTCGGCTTCTGCGGTGGGGCGGTGCTGGTGCGCACCGCGGAGCTGCGGGCCTGCGGCGGGGTGCCGGCGCACTTCTTCTGCTACTACGAGGACACGGACACGGCCTGGCGGCTGCGCCTGGCCGGTCGGGCCGTCGTCGTGGTGCCGGAGGCGCGGGTCCGGCACCGGCACGGGGCCAGCACCCGGCCGGGCTCGGTCGCGTTCCATCGCTGGAACGAACGCAACCGGCTGCTCGCCCTGCTGCGCTGCGCGCCGGCCGTGGTGGCCGCGCGGGAACTCCTCCGGTTCACCGCGATCACCCTACTGCTGCCGGTGCGACGGGCCCTGGGCCGTCCGGTGCCGGACGCGGCGAACTTCCGGGTCCGGTTGCGGCTGCGGGTGCTGGCCGAGATCGCCACCCGGTTGCCGGCGACGCTGCGCGCCCGGTCCGCGATCGGCCGCCGGGCCGTGGTGGGCCGGAACGCGGTCTGGCGGCGCTGGGCCGGGCGCTGAACGGCCGGTCAGGCGTCTCCGGGCGGTCACGGACCGCTCCGCCCGCTCCCGGTTGTTCCCCGCGTTTCCCACGTCCCCGGTTTTTCTCCTGCTCTCCGTTCCGTATCCGGTGGTCTCCGGCGGCCCCGTCCCCGCGGCGAGGGCGCCGCGTGGGCGCGGCACGACGTTCCGTGTCGGCCCTGTTCGTCGTGCCGTGCCCTCCCCCGGTCCCACCCGACCGACGTATCTCCTTCCGGCCCACGTCGAATGTGACGGTTCTGCAGATTTCCCTGCCCCCGCGCCGCTGATCACCCGAAAGCTGGCACGCTAATGAAGTCGATTCGCAACCGGAGGGAGCCGTCAGGTGCAGGAGCAGGGCGTGCTGCCCCTGGTGTCCGTCGTGGTGGTCAACTACCGGGGAGCCGACGACACCATCACCTGCCTGCGGGCACTGCGCGAGGACCTGAACTACCCCGCGGACAGGCTGCAGATCATCTGCGTGGACAACGCCTCGGACGACGGCAGCGCGGAGCGGATCGCGGCCGCGGCACCGTACGTCGAGCTGGTCCGGTCCCCGAAGAACCTCGGCTTCGCCGGAGGGTCCAACCTGGGCGCCCAGCACGCGCGCGGCGAGGTGCTGGCGTTCCTCAACAACGACGCCCGCCCGCACCGGGACTGGGTGCACGCCGCGGTTCGGGTACTGCGCACCGACCCCACCGTGGGGGCGGTGGCCAGCAAGGTGCTGGACTGGGACGGCAAGCGGATCGACTTCGTCGACGGCGGGCTGACCTGGTTCGGCATGGGTTACAAGCGGTTCGCCGGTCAACCGGTCGGCGTCGTGCCGTCCGAGCTGCAGGACGCGCCCCGCGACGTGCTGTTCGGCACCGGATCGGCGCTGTTCGTGCGCACCGAGCTGTTCCGGGCCCTCGGCGGTTTCGACGACCGCTACTTCATGTTCTACGAGGACGTGGACCTGGGCTGGCGGCTCAACCTGCGCGGTTGGCGTGTCCGCTACGAGCCCGCCTCGCTGACCTACCACCGCCACCACGGCTCCATGGGCTCGGTGCACCAGGCGCGTGAGCTGTACCTGCTGGAGCGCAACGCGCTGGCCACCCTCTACAAGAACCTCTCCGACGAGACCCTGGCGAAGGTGCTGCCCGCCGCGCTGGCGCTCGCCGTGCGCCGCGCCACCGCCCGCGGTGATCTGGACCCCACCCAGTTGGAGATCACCCGCCGGCCCGTGGACCCCGCCGTCGACGAGGAACCGGTACCGGTGTCCCGGGCGGCACTGGCCGGGATACTGGCCGTCGACCAGTTCGTCGAGCTGCTGCCCTCCCTGGCCGAGTCCCGCCGCGCCGAGCAGGCGGCCCGGGTGCGTTCCGACACCGACCTGCTCCCGCTGATGCGCAAGGCCATGGAACCGGCCTACCCCCTGCCCCGTTACCTGGCCGCGCACGAGGTGCTGGTCGAGGTGTTCGGGTTGGAGGAGGTGTTCGGCCGGCCTCGCCGGGTGCTGGTGCTCACCGGCGACGCGATCACCGAGCGGATGGCCGGACCGGCCATCCGGGCCTGGAACATGGCCGACGTGCTCTCCGGCGAGCACGACGTCCGCCTGGTCACCTACAACCCGCACTTCGCCCCGCCCCAGGCGCCCTTCCCGGTGCTGCGGTGCCGACCGCGGGACCTGGGCGAGCACGTCGAGTGGGCGGACGTGATCGTGTTGCAGGGGCACGCGCTGGAGCTGGTCCCCGCGCTCAAACGGGCCAACTCCACCAAGATCGTGGTCTGCGACGTCTACGACCCGATGCACCTGGAACTGCTGGAGCAGGCCAAGGACACCGACGACGACCGCCGGGCGAAGGACCTGGCCGGGGTCACCAAGGTGCTCAACGCCCAGCTCGAACGGGGTGACTTCTTCCTGTGCGCCTCGGAGCGGCAACGGCACTTCTGGCTCGGTCACCTGGCCGCGCTCGGCCGGATCAGCCCCGCGCTCTACGACGCGGACCCCACCATGCGCTCGCTGATCGCCGAGGTCCCGTTCGGGCTGCCGGGCAAGCCTCCGCAGCGCACCGGCCCGGGGCCGCGCGGCACGGTGCCGGGCATCGGCCCGACGGACAAGCTGGTGCTGTGGGCCGGCGGGGTCTACAACTGGTTCGACCCGCTCACCCTGATCCGGGCCGTCGACCTGCTGCGCACCGAGCACGACGACGTCCGCCTGTGCTTCCTGGGCATGCAGCACCCCAACCCGGAGGTGCCGGAGATGGGCATCGCCCGGCAGACCAGGGCGCTGGCCGAGCAGCTGGGGCTGACCGGACGGTACGTGTTCTTCAACGAGACCTGGGTGCCCTACACCGAACGGCAGAACTGGCTGATGGACGCCGACTGCGGGGTGACCACGCACTTCGAGCACGTGGAGACCACCTTCGCGTTCCGCACCCGGGTGTTGGACTACCTGTGGGTGGGCCTGCCCATCGTCACCACCGACGGGGACTCGTTCGCCGACCTGGTGCGCCAGGAGAACCTCGGCGTGGTGGTCCCCGCGGAGGACCCGGCGGCCCTGGCCGAGGCGCTGCGGAAGGTGCTCTACGACGAGACCTTCGCCGCGGGGTGCCGAGAGCGCATCGCCGCGGTGCGGGAGCGTTTCACCTGGGAGAACGTCCTTGCTCCGCTGGTCGAGTTCTGTCGGGCTCCCCGGCCGGCCGCCGACCGACTGCCGGCCGCGTCGGCCCCGCTGGTGCGCAGCGCGCCACGGAGTCCGGGGCAGTCGGTGCGTCGGGATCTCGCCCTGGTTCGGGAGTACCTGGAGACGGGTGGTCCCACGGAGGTGGCGCGGCGGGCCGCCGGACGGCTCCGCCGACTGGCACGGGAGCGGTTGCGGGGCGATGGCGGTCGTTGAGATGTCGGGGCGGCGGATACAGGTTCTGCTGGACGGCACTCCGTTGCTGGGACACCGCACGGGGGTGGGCCGCTACACCGCGGCACTGGCCGAGGAACTGGCCAGCATGCCGGAGGTGGACGTGCGGGCGGTGGCGTTCACGCTGCGCGGGTGGCGGGCGTTGCGCACGGTGCTGCCGCACGGGCTGCGGGCCCGGGGCCTGCCGTCCTCGGCCCGGTTGCTGCGCACGCTGTGGTTGCGTGCCCCGTTCCCGCCGGTGGAGCTGCTCGCCGGTCCGACGAACGTGATGCACGCGACGAACTTCGTGCTGCCTCCGGCGGTGCGGGCCCGAGGTGTGCTGACGATCCACGACCTGGCGTTCCTGGACGTACCGGAGGAGCTGCCTCCGGTCGAGCGGGACCTGCCGGAGCTGGTGCGGCGCTCCGCCCAGCGTGCCGCGGTGGTGTGCACGCCGACGGAGGCGGTGGCCCGCGTCGTGCGGGAGCGCCTGGGGGTTCCGGAGGACCGGGTGGTGGTGACGCCGCTGGGCGTGGACCCGGCGTGGTTCACCGCCCGTCCGCCGAGCGAGGCGCTGCGGGAACGGCTCGGTCTGCCCTCCGAGTACCTGCTGTTCGTGGGAGCGGACGGCCCGCGCAAGGGGCTGCGCACGCTGCTGGCCGCGCACCGGGCCGACCCGGACCTGCCCCCGCTGGTGCTGGCCGGGCCGAGTGGCTACGGTCCGGTGCGGTCCGAGCCGAACGGCCGGGTGCTGCGCACCGGCTATCTGTCCGATGTGGACCTGCGCAGCGTGGTGGCCGGCGCGGCGGCGCTGGTGCTGCCGTCCCGGGACGAGGGGTTCGGGCTCCCCGTGCTGGAGGCGCTGGCCTGCAGCGTCCCGGTGGTGTGCTCGGACGTCCCGGCCCTGCGCGAGGTGTCGGGCGGGCAGGGACTGCACGTGCCGCCGGGCGACGCCGAGGCGCTCGGGACGGCGTTGCGGAAGGCGCTGGACGCCCCGAGCGACCCGGCCACGCTGGCCGCACGCCGGAGCCGGGCCGCCGAGTTCACCTGGCGTCGGTGCGCCGAGGCCACCGTGCACGCCTACCGGCTCGCACTGTCCTGACGACGTCCTGACACCCCGATCGGCCCGGCGGGCGGGCGGTTCCGCCGGACCGTCAGCGAGCGGGCGGCTCCGCCGGGTCGCCGAAACCGCACTCGACGAAGGCCGCGGCCAGCGCGTCCCGCCACGGCCGCAGGGCGGTCAGGCCCGCTCGGGTCCAGGCCGCGCCGGACAACACCGAGTACGCCGGGCGGGGAGCCGGACGGGGGAAGTCGGCGGTGCTGCACGGCCGAACCCGCTCGGGGTCGGCGCCCAACTCGGCGAAGATCGCCCGGGCGAAACCGAACCAGCTGGTCCGTCCGGCGTTGACGCAGTGCAGTACCGGTGGCACCGCGTCGGGTCGTGCGACGACCAGCCCGGCCAGTTCCAACAGGCCCCGGGCCAGGTCCGCCGACCAGGTGGGGCTACCCACCTGGTCGTCGACCACGTTCAGCGTCTCGCGCTCCCGGGCCAGGCGACACATGGTCTTCACGAAGTTCGCGCCGGTGGCCCCGTAGACCCAGGCGGTGCGCACCACCACGGCCCGGGCCCCGGAGTCCAGTACCGCCCGCTCCCCGGCGAGCTTGCTGCGCCCGTACACCGACCGCGGCCCGGTGGGATCGTCCGGCTCGTAGGGGCGGGTGCCCTGCCCGTCGAACACGTAGTCGGTGGAGACCTGGAGCAGCGGTGTGTCGTGCCGGGCGCAGGCCGCGGCGAGCAGCTCCGGCCCGCGGGCGTTCACCGCGAACGCCCGGTCCTGGTCCGACTCGGCCGCGTCCACGGCGGTGTAGGCGGCGGCGTTGATCACCACCGGGCGCAGCCCGGCGTCGGAGGCGGTGACGGCCAGGGTGGCGATCGCGTCGGCCACCGCGTCGGCGTCGGTGATGTCCAGCTCGCTCGACCCCGGGGCGTGCACGAACCCGACCCGGGGCAGGGCGGGCCCACCCGTGGTCTCCGTCTCGCCCCGCCTCGGTTCGGTGTCGGCGAGGCCGGCCGCGATCCGGGCGATGTCGCTGCCCAGCTGTCCACGGCCACCGGGTACCAGCACGGCGATTCCGGACATGTCGGTCACCCCCGGGCGAGTGCGGCGCGCTGCTTGAGCGGCTCCCACCAGTGCCGGTTCTCCCGGTACCAGCGCACGGTGTCGGCCAGCCCCTGGTCGAACGGCACCTGCGGGGTGTAGCCCAGCTCCTCACGGATCTTGGTCCAGTCGACCGAGTACCGCCGGTCGTGGCCCTTGCGGTCCGGCACGTACTCGACCATCGACCAGTCCGCCCCCACCGCGGCCAGCAGCCGCTCGGTGAGCTCACGGTTGGTCAGCTCGGTGCCCCCGCCGATGTTGTAGATCTCCCCGGGACGGCCCTTCTCCGCCACCAGCTGGATGCCCCGGCAATGGTCGTCGACGTGCAGCCAGTCCCGCACGTTGAGCCCGTCGCCGTACAGCGGCACCTTCCGCCCGTCCAACAGGTTGGTGACGAACAGCGGGATGACCTTCTCCGGGAACTGGTAGGGCCCGTAGTTGTTCGAGCACCGGGTGATGCACACCGGCAGCCCGTGGGTGCGGTGGTAGGACCGGGCCATCAGGTCCGACCCGGCCTTGGAGGCCGAATACGGCGAGTTCGGCTCCAGCGGATGGTCCTCGGGCCAGGAACCGTTCTCGATCGACCCGTACACCTCGTCGGTGGACACGTGCACGAACCGGTCCACCCCGGCCTCCAGGGCGGCCTGCAGCAGGGTCTGGGTGCCCAGCACGTTGGTCGTCACGAACTCCGCCGCACCGGCGATGGACCGGTCGACGTGCGACTCGGCGGCGAAGTGCACGACCACGTCGACCCCGGCGAGCAGATCACGCACCAGCGGACCGTCGCAGATGTCCCCACGCACGAACCGCAGGCGGGGGTTGTCCGCCACCGGGGCCAGGTTCGCCTCGTTGCCCGCGTAGGTGAGCTTGTCCAGCACCACCACCTCCGCGTCGGCGAACGCCGGGTACGCCCCGCCGAGCACCTGCCGCACGTAGTGGGATCCGATGAAGCCCGCTCCACCGGTGACCAGGATCCGCATCGCTTCCTTCCTCACGCCGTCGCACACGGCTCCGTGCGTTTCGTCCCCCGGGCAGAGTCTGTCACGCCCGACGCAACCGTCCGCGCCCGCCGGACGTCCCCCTGCGGGAAGGTGCAACTCACTCGGGGGAACCCGGACGGATAGCCTGTGCCGCCGAGTGGACCCTGCGTCCACGAGACCGAGCCGTTGTCACCGGGAGGTGTGCGCGTGGAGGAGAGGCCACCGAGGCCGCGTGCGACGGGCCACCCCGCGGTTCCCCCGTCCACGCGCCGACTCGGTCCTCCCGGTGGACAACCCCCGGGTCCGGGACCGCACCGCCCGGGCAGGAGACCGCCCGCACCACGGACGCAACACCCCGAGCGGCCGCCCGGTGCCGACCGGGCGCGACGTCCACCGGGTGCGGAACGACCCACACGACCGAACCCACGTCCACGCCCCTCCACCTCGTCCCGGGAACGGTCCGGGGAGCGGGCCCGCGCCCGGACCCGGCGGACACGGCCGGTGGTGTACACCGGGCGGGTGGCCCTGCTGCTGGTCTCCCTGCTGGTGTTCGGGACCACCGGGTTCGCCTGGAGCACGTACAAGGACTGGGGCGAGGGGTTCACCCGGGACGACGTCATCGGCAGGCAGGAGGAGCTGCCCACGGACGGTGCCACGGACATCCTGCTGGTGGGCAGCGACAGCCGCACCGACGCCCAGGGGAACCCGCTTCCGGAGAACGTCCTGCGCGAGCTGCGTGCCGGCGCCGACGAGGGCGACCTGACCGACACGCTGATCCTCCTCCGCGTCCCCAACGACGGGACACGGGCCATCGGGATCTCGTTCCCGCGCGACTCCTACGTGGAGATCCCCGGTGGGTACGGTAAGCACAAGATCAACTCTGCGTTCAAGCGGGCCAAGTACGACACCAAGGCCACCCTGACCCGCGAGGGCGGCAAGGACGAGGCCACGATCGAGCGGGAGGCCAACCTCGCCGGCCGCCGCAAACTCATCGAGACCATCGAGAGTCTCACCGGTATCACCATCGACCACTTCGCCGAGGTGAACCTCCTCGGCTTCTACGAGATCACCAAGGCGGTCGGCGGGGTCGAGGTGTGTCTGAAGCACGACACCGCCGACCGCGACTCCGGCGCCAACTTCAAGGCCGGCAGGCAGACCGTCATGGGCGCCGACGCGCTGGCCTTCGTCCGGCAGCGCAAGAACCTGCCGCGCAGCGACCTGGACCGGATCGTGCGGCAGCAGGT
>DATCJU010000164.1:0-57383 GCA_036562635.1 Pseudonocardiaceae bacterium | reverse complement strand
CGTAGAACGGCCCGGACTTCTCCCCCCTGGCGTTCGGCTGCGTGTACTCCTTCGTCCCCTCGGCCAGACCGACGAAGTTCGCCACGGTCTTCGGTGCCCGGTTCGGGAAGAGGTTGAGCCGGATGTCACCCAGCGAGGTGTGCAGGGTGGCCGTCACCTTCATCCCTACCAGCGATCCGTTGCTGTCTGCCACGACAGCCATCGTGCCATCCACTGCGAGATCGCGGAGAACGGGGCAGGCTGAGGCCGAACTCGTCACGCACCGAGGGGGCGCAGGGGCGACCGCAGCGGACACCGCGCCACGACAGGACTGGCCGCGACCGCCGGCGGGTACGCCCTACGGGATGGCCACGACAACCGTGGCCTGCACACCGGCACGCCGAGGAGGCAGACGATGGATGAAGTGACGGCCATGTCCCGGGCCGGTGAGGCGGTCGGCCGGGCGATGGGCACCGGGCTGCACCGGGCACGGGTCACCGCGGAACGCGTGGGCCGCACCGGTGTCGAGGCCTCGCGCCGAGTCGCCGGTCGGATGACCGAACTCGCCGAGCAGCGGCTGGCCGAGCAGCGGGCGACCGACCGGAAGAAGAGCCCGCAGAACCTGCAGACGACCCTGGCCGAGACCGCGTCCCGGTTCCGCTCCGACCTCGACCGCACCCGGGAAGACGTGGGCAAGCGCAGCCGGAAGGCCCGCAAGGAACTGGCGAGGACCAGCAAGCAACTGGCCAAAACCGCCAAGCGGGCGCGGCGCGAGATGAGCCGGGAGACGAAGGAGAGCGGGCGTCGGAGCCGTAGGTGGCCGCTGATGCTCCTGCTGGTCGCGGCACTGGCCGGGGCCGTCGCCTACGTGCTCTCCCGCCGGTCCGAGGAAGTGATGCTGCAGGACGACGAGGGCAGCGCCGACGCGTTGCTGCGCAGCGAGGAACTTCCTCCCGAGGACAACGCGGTACCGGAGAGCCGGGACGGCCGGATCGTCGAGCAGGAGGGCAGCCGCGTCCCCTCCTCCGGGTCGCAGCAACCCCGGCAGGACTGAACCGCATCGAGAACCACCCGGCCTGGTGACCCCGAGCGGGTGGATCGCGACCTTCACGGCCGGGCTCCGCCGCCCTCGGGTGCGGGGCCTGGCCGTTTCCGTGTCACAGGTCCAGCGCCCGCACCACCTGTTCGGCCACCCGCTGCGCCTTGATCGTCTGCTCCTGGTTGGTGACGACCACCAGTGCCGTGCCCTCCTTGGCGACGGCGAAGACCGCACCGTCCGAGGTGGGCTGACGGCCGCCCTCCCAGCCACCGGACAGGGTCGCCGGGGACGAGGTGCTCACCGGGGCGGCCTGGTCGACCAGGGCACGGGCCGAGACCGGGTCGCCCACGTACACCCGCACCGTCAGCTGCAGCCCACCGTCCGGGCGGTAGAAGAAACAGGCCGGTGGCTCGCCGTCGGCCGGGTCGGAGAGACGCACCCGGCCCACCCGCTGGCCGTTGGCCTGCTCGACGAACGACTTCTCCAGGTAAGGACAGGAACCGTCCCGGGCCGGCGCCACCGAGGGAGGCGGTGTCACCGTGGTGGCGGACGCGGTGGTCGACGCGGACGAGCCGCCGTCCGCCGCGGTGGGGGGCGACGAGGACGCGGTGGAGCCCGAGTCACCGCAACCGGTCAGCAGACCCAGTGTGGTGATCACTCCGGCGGCGAGCAGTGTGCCGCGGTACGGGTTACGTGTCATGGCCCGGCCTGTCTACCACGGAGAGGATCGGGACCGTGTCGGACGGGGACGTCCGGCACGGTCGAGGGCGGAAACGCCAGGAGCCCGCCACCCGCGTGCTCGCGGTGTGACGGGCTCCTGTTGAAGCCTTCAGACCTCGCAGTCAAGGCGAGGGCTGGTGGAGACGAGGGGAATCGAACCCCTAACCCCCGCCTTGCAAAGGCGGTGCTCTGCCAATTGAGCTACGTCCCCCAACACGGGTGGGAGAGACCGCCCGCTACTGCTGCTCAGGCCTCGGGAGCAGTGGCCTCACGCCACAGGTCGGCTTCAGCCTTGGCCGAGCGGCTCCGCCGAACCAGCAGCAGAACGACACCAGCCACGGCAGCAAGAGCGAACAGCTTCTTCACGTCCGGTCGCCTCCTCAGCGGCGCGAGAACCCGGGTCCTGTCACCCAACACCCGAAGGGCGGGGCTGAGTGGGCCTAGCTGGACTTGAACCAGCGACCTCTTCGTTATCAGCGAAGCGCTCTGACCGACTGAGCTATAGGCCCCTGACGCGTTGGAGAGATTACCCGACGCCCCTCCGAATCCCCAAATCGGTTCCCGCCAACGCGTCGTAGATCACTTTTTCCTCGGCTCACTCCCGCTCGGAGAGCGTGACCTCCACGCCCCCGACGAGATCGGCGGAGACGTTGTACACAAAGGCTCCCACCGTGGCCAGGGCGGTGAACAGAACGATGTTGACCGCGCCCACGAGGGAAGCCACACCGAACACACGTCCGGCGCTGATCAGCGGCTCCTGGCTGACGGATTCCGCACCCTGCACCAGATCGTTGTAGGTGCCGTTGAGCTGGTCCCACACCCCCATGCCGTCCAGCACGCCGTAGAGCACGCCCACGGCCACCAGCCAGACGAAGAACAGGGCCAGCGACAGCACCAGGGCCAGCTTCAGCACCGACCAGGGATCGACCCGCTTGATCTGCAGGCTGGCCCGCCTGGGGCCACGCCCCGGCCGACGCACCGCGCTCGGCGTCGCACCCGTGGTTCCACCGGCCTGTCCTGTGGAGGTCGCCACCGCGGTCACCCGTCCCAATGCGCCGAACTGCACCGTGGTGCGCTCACCGGGCGCGGGAATCGCGCCGACGTCATCGGCACCCACGGCCGTCTCCTGCTCGCCGTTCGTCTCGCCCGGGGGAACCGACCCGGCGGTGGTCGACGGACTACCGCCCTGCCGGCCGGACACCACGGGCCGCTGCCACGGCGGTGGTGCCACCGTGGAGTTCGACGAGTTCACCACCTGGTCCGCCCCGGCGGCGGTGTGTCCCTCCGAAGCACCACCGCCGCCGGGAGAACCGGTGTTCTCCTGAACCGTCTCCCCCGCGGAGCCCTGCTCCGCCGTCACGTCCCCGGGTGCCTCACCACCGGTCGCTTGCGCACCACCCGACTCACCGACGGTGGCCGGAGTCTCGGCGGCGGGGGTGTCACCCTCGGTGGCCGTGCCGACCGACCTGGTGATCACCACCGTTCGCTCGGTGTCGCTGCCGACTTGTGCGTCACTGCGGTCCGGATTCTGGGGTGAGGTCATTGGCGGATCCTTTGCCGACGGTCTTCCGTCGAGGTAGACGCGTGGTTCCGGCTATTTGTTGCCTGCCGTGACGGACACGGCCGCTCCTTCAGCATCGGGGTCCGACGCTTCGTCCGCATTCCGAGCCACCGCAACCAGGGACGTACCGTCCGAAAGGTTCATCAGACGCACTCCCTTGGTCTGGCGACCGGCCTTGCGGACCTCCTTGACATTGGTGCGAATGACACCGCCCGAGGAGGTGATGGCGTACAGCTCGTCCTCGGCGTCGACGATCAACGCCCCCACCAGCCTGCCACGCCGACGATCGTGCTGGATGGTCAGCACGCCCTTACCACCGCGGCCCTGGACCGGGTAGTCCTCGATCGGGGTGCGCTTGGCGTAACCACCGGCCGTGGCGACCAGCACGAACCTCCCCTCGCGGACCACGCCCACGGCCAGCAGCTCGTCCCCGTCGTTGAAGCGCATGCCCAGCACACCGGAGGTGGCCCGACCCATCGGACGCAGCACGTCGTCGCTGGCGTGGAACCGGATCGACTGCCCCTCGGCCGACACCAACAGCAGGTCGTCCTCCGGCCCGCAGAGCACCGCACCGACCAACTCGTCGTTGTCGCGCAGGTTGATGCCGATCAGGCCGCCCGACCGGTTGGAGTCGAAGTCGGCCAGACGGGACTTCTTGACCAGGCCCCGCTTGGTGGCCAGCACCAGGTACGGCGCCGCCTGGTAGTCCTTGATGTGGATGACCTGGGCGATGTACTCGTCCGGCTGGAAGGCCAGCAGGTTGGCCACGTGCTGGCCGCGGGCGTTGCGGTTGGCCTCCGGCAGCTCGTAGGCCTTGGCCCGGTACACCCGGCCCTTGTTGGTGAAGAACAGGATCCAGTCGTGCGTGGAGCACACGAAGAAGTGCTCGACGATGTCGTCCTGCTTCAGCGCCGCGCCCTGCACGCCCTTGCCGCCGCGCTTCTGCGCCCGGTACAGGTCGGTCTTGGTGCGCTTGGCGTAGCCGGTCCGGGTGATGGTGACCACCACGTCCTCGACGGCGATGAGGTCCTCGATGGAGACATCGCCCTCGTACGGCACGATCCGGGTCCGGCGGTCGTCACCGTGCTTGTCGACGATGGCCATCAGCTCGTCGCGCACGATGGCCCGCTGCCGCTCCGGCCGCTCCAGGATGTCGTGCAGGTCGGCGATGACCCGCTCGATCTCGGCCAGCTCGTCGACGATCTTCTGCCGTTCCAGGGCCGCCAGCCGGCGCAGCTGCATCTCCAGGATCGCGTTCGCCTGGATCTCGTCCACGCCGAGCAGCTCGATCAGGCCGGTCCGGGCCACGTCCACCGTCTGGGAACGGCGGATCAGCTCGATCACGTCGTCCAACCGGTCCAGGGCACGGACCAGACCGCGCAGGACGTGGGCACGCTCCTCGTTCTTGCGCAGCCGGTAGCGCGTGCGCCGGACGATGACCTGGATCTGGTGGTTGACGTAGTACCGGATCATCTGGTCCAGGCGCAGGGTGCGCGGCACCCCGTCGACCAGGGCCAGCATGTTCACACCGAACGAGGTCTGCAGCTGGGTGTGCTTGTAGAGGTTGTTCAGCACCACCTTCGGCACCGCGTCACGCTTGAGCGTGATCACGATGCGCAGACCGCTGCGCTTGTTGGTCTCGTCGGCGACGTCCGCGATGCCCTGGATCTTGCCGTCCCGGACCAGGTCGGCGATGGTGGCGATCAGGTTGTCCGGGTTCACCTGGTAGGGCAGCTCGGTCACCACCAGGGTGGTGCGGCCCTTGACGTCCTCCTCGACCTCGACCACGGCGCGCATCCGGATGGAGCCGCGGCCGGTGCGGTAGGCCTCCTCGATCCCGGAGGTGCCCAGGATCAGGGCCTTGGTCGGGAAGTCCGGCCCCTTGATCCGCTCCATCAGGGCGGCCAGCAGTTCCTCGTCGGTGGCGTCCGGGTGCTCCAGCGCCCAGACCACACCGTCGGCGACCTCCCGCAGGTTGTGCGGCGGGATGTTGGTGGCCATACCGACCGCGATGCCCGCACTGCCGTTGACCAGCAGGTTGGGGATGCGGGAGGGCAGGATGTCCGGCTCGGAGGTCTTGCCGTCGTAGTTCGGTGAGAAGTCGACGGTGTCCTCTTCGATGTTGGCCAGCATCTCCATGGCCAACGGGGTGAGCCGGCACTCGGTGTACCGCATGGCCGCCGCGGGGTCGTTGCCCGGGGAGCCGAAGTTGCCCTGGCCGTCGACCAGCGGGTAGCGCATGGCCCAGGGCTGGGCCAGGCGGACCAGGGTGTCGTAGATCGCCGCGTCGCCGTGCGGGTGGTAGTTACCCATCACGTCGCCGACGACGCGGGACGACTTGACGTAGCTCCGCTCCGGGCGCAGGCCGGTGTCGTACATCGAGTACAGCACCCGGCGGTGCACCGGCTTGAGACCGTCGCGCACGTCGGGGAGCGCGCGGCCCACGATCACGCTCATCGCGTAATCGATGTAGGAGTTCTGCATCTCCTGCTGGATGTCGACCGGCTGTATCCGGTCGTGCCCCGGAGGCAGGGTCTCAGTCACTGTTGGAAATTCCTTTCAACCGGTCGGATGCCGGTGGCCCGCACCGGACCCACCGTGGCTGGGACAGGCACACCGGCCGTCCACCGGGCTCCGTCCGATGTCCGGCGGACCGGGCTCCACGACCTGGAGCTCACGGCCCTGTTCCTGCGGTGGAGGCGAGGCGGCCGGCGTCGCACACCCGTCACACGTCCAGGAAGCGGACGCCCTTGGCGTTGCGGGTGATGAAGGAGCGGCGGGCCTCGACGTCCTCACCCATCAACACGCTGAACAGCTCGTCGGCGGTGGCGGCGTCGTCCAGGGTGACCTGCAGCAGCACCCGGTTGGCCGGGTCCATGGTGGTCTCCCACAGCTCCTCGGCGTTCATCTCGCCCAGGCCCTTGTAGCGCTGGATGCCGTCCTCCTTGTTGATCTTCTTACCGGCGGCGAGCCCGCGCTCCAACAGGCCGTCGCGCTCCCGGTCGGAGTAGGCGTACTCCGGCTCGGAGCGCTGCCACTTGATCTTGTACAGCGGCGGCTGGGCGAGGTAGACGTGCCCGTGCTCGATGAGCGGCCGCATGAACCGGAACAGCAGGGTCAGCAGCAGGGTCCGGATGTGCTGGCCGTCCACGTCGGCGTCCGCCATCAGCACGATCTTGTGGTACCGCAGCTTGCTGATGTCGAACTCGTCGTGGATACCGGTGCCCAGGGCGGTGATCAGGCTCTGGACCTCGGCGTTCTTCAACACCCGGTCCAGACGGGCCTTCTCGACGTTGATGATCTTGCCGCGGATGGGCAGGATCGCCTGGAAGTACGAGTCGCGGCCCTCCTTGGCCGAACCGCCCGCGGAGTCACCCTCCACGATGTAGAGCTCGCACTCCTCCGGCTTGGTGGACCGGCAGTCCTTGAGCTTGCCGGGAAGACCCCCCACCTCCAGGGCACTCTTGCGCCGGACCAGCTCCTTGGCCTTGCGGGCCGCGATCCGGGCCTGTGCCGAGGACACCGCCTTGGTGACGATGAGCTTGGCCTCGGCCGGGTTGCGCTCGAACCAGTCGGCGAGCCACTCGTTGCAGGTCCGCTGCACGAAGGACTTCGCCTCGGTGTTGCCGAGCTTGGTCTTGGTCTGGCCCTCGAACTGCGGTTCGGCGATCTTGATGGACACGATCGCGGCCAGGCCCTCACGGACGTCGTCGCCGGTGAGGTTGGAGTCCTTCTCCTTGAGCAGCCGCTTCTCCCGCGCGTACTCGTTGATCACACGGGTCAGGGCCGCCCGGAAGCCCTCCTCGTGGGTACCGCCCTCGTGGGTGTTGATGGTGTTGGCGAAGGTGTACACCGACTCGCTGTAGCCGGTGTTCCACTGCATCGCGACCTCCACCTCGAGGCCGTCGCCCTTGGCCCCGAAGGAGATCACCTTCTTGTGCACCGGCTCGCGGGTGGCGTTGATGTGCCGGACGAAGTCCTCCAGGCCGCCCGGGTAGCAGTAGACCCGTTCGCGCACCAGACCGCTCTCGGAGTCCTCGTCCGTCTCCTGGACCCGCTCGTCACGCAGCACGATGGTCAGTCCCTTGTTCAGGAACGCCATCTCCTGCAGCCGGCGGGCCACGGTCTCCACGTTGAACGTGGTGGTCTCGAAGATCTCCGGGTCCGGCCAGAAGCTGACGATGCTGCCGGTACGGTCGGTCGCCTCCCCGCGCTCCAGGGGATGCACGGGCTTGGAGTTCTCGTAGCGCTGCCGCCAGACGTAGCCGTCCTTGTGGATCTCGACCTCGAGGGCGACGGAGAGCGCGTTCACCACCGAGACGCCCACGCCGTGCAGACCACCGGAAACCGCGTAGGCCTTGCCGTCGAACTTGCCACCGGCGTGCAGTGTGGTGAGCACGACCTCCACCGCGGGACGCTTCTCCACCGGGTGCATGTCCACGGGAATGCCCCGGCCGTTGTCAGCCACCCGGACGCCCCCATCGGCGGTGAGGGTGACCTCGACGCGGTCGGCGTGGCCCGCCATGGCCTCGTCGACCGCGTTGTCCACAACCTCCCAGATGAGGTGGTGCAGGCCCCGCTCACCCGTGGAGCCGATGTACATACCGGGCCGCTTGCGGACCGCCTCCAGTCCCTCGAGGACGGTGATCGATGACGCGCTGTACTCGTTCTTCTTCGCTGCCACAGGCCTCGGTGTCTCCTCGGTGAGGGGCGCTGTTTCGATACTCGTTTCGTGCGCGGGCGCCAACGGAGCCGGATGACGTCCACCGCGATGTCACCAAGTCTACCGGGAGCCCCTCACAAAATAGGGCGTGCGGGCCCCTGAATGCGCCACAGAGCGCCCGTCCGCCCCCGGGGAGAGTCGCGAGCGCCGGGAACGGGAATCCGCGCCCCTGAGCCGCTCTCCGTCCATCGTCGACACGCCTTGGGGCACCGCCCCGAGACGGGAATCACCGCGCGCCGGACCGGGACCCGTCTCCCCGGCGTCTCCCCGGCGGGCACCGGAGGCGCCCGGTGTCCTTCCTACCTGTGGACACCGACAGCACGGGCCGCACCGCGACGAGCAGCGACAAGGACGGTGCGCAGCAGAACGGGGCCCGAGTTACACCCAGGCTGTGGATAACTCTGTGGATAAACCTTTCCTTCTGGGGAAGACGCGCGTCACGGACCGAAGGTTGCTCCCCCGCTCGGGGGAAAGCGGTGCCGCCATCCGGCCACTCGGGCCCGGAGAAGGTCGACGACACCCCACGTCGTCCCGACGTCCCGACGAGCGCACGGACGAGGGGACACACCCGTCCCCGGTCCCGTGACCACGCACGGCGAGCAGCACGAAGGACGTGGGCGTGCGGGCGTGGACACCGGTCGGCGGAACCGAACCCGCAGGATGACGTGCGGCAGTGCCCGGTGAACGCGCAGGAAGACCGGTACGGCCCACCAGGCCCCGGAACCCCGGGCCGTCCCGCCCCACGTCGTGCGGAAGCGGCACCGGGCACCGGCCGAACGGATCGCGTACTCCCTGCCGCGCCAGGTGAACCGCTCAGTACCGCGGTGGGGTGCGCACCTCACGCACCATCTCGGTGAGCCGCTGCCCGAGCCGGGACGCGTCCACCGGCGCGTAGACCGCCCAGGTCCGGCCGTCCTGGCCCCGGCGCTGCTGCATCAGGTACCGCCCTTCGTCGGTGTCGAACCAGCCCAGCGGAGGGAGCTGGGTCTGGTGTGTCAGGCGGTCACCGGTGCTCACCGTGAACTGGCCGATCCGCAACCGCGGCCGACCGACGATCGGCTCCAGTTCCCGCATGTACCGGCCCAGGACATGCGGGGTGGACACCTGCTGCATCACCTGGTCGTTCCCCTCAGCCCCCGGGCGGGGACGTTCGGGCTCGGGGATCGGGAAGGTCACCGACTGGTGCGGCCCCGGCGGGTGCGGCGGCAACAACGAGACCGCGCGACGGACGAGCGAGCTCGCCGGCAGCTGTTCCAGCTGCAGCATCCCGCCGTCCATCCGCGCGAGCACCGCGTACTGGCCGGTGGCGGACAACCGGGCCCGGAGCATCGTGTCCTTGTCGAGCAGGGCCGTGGCCGCGATCGACACCTCGGACCGGTACAGCATCCGCAGCGCGTCCTCGACCTCCGGCTCCAGCTGACCACGGTAGGTCAGTCGACGCTCTTCCAGCTCGGCGTACACCTGACGCCGGATGCGGGCACGCTCCTCGTGCGTCTGCCCGTGGTAGGGGATCTCGAACGGGTAAGGCCGGGTGGGAACCTTCAGGTCCTCCCAGAGGATGTCCACGGCCTGCAGGGACAACGAGAACTGCATGCACGTACCTCGTCAGAGCACGGCGAAGCACGCGCCACCCGGCGGTGTGCCGGGTGGCGCGTCGTTCACCTGAGAACGTGAAGGCTCACAGCGGGGTGGGCGGGTTGGCACCGATGACCGGCGGCGCCACCAGGCGTTCGTCGCCGAAGACGTCGTCGGTCTCCACCAGGTAGGTGGGCCTGCGGTGCTCCTTGTCCTCCTCACCCTGGCCGCCGCGCCCGGCGCCGGCGCCCATACCGCCCATGGGCGAGGCACCACCGCGCGCACCCATACCGGCACCCGCCGCGCCCATGCCGGCTCCGCCCGGACGGGCGGCACCCGGGCCCTCGCCCACCGCCGGGCCGCCGGGGCCGAAGCCACCTGCTCCCGGGCCGAAGCCGCGACCGGCCCCCAGGCCGCCCGAGCCGCCCGGACCGAACCCGCCGCCGGGGCCGAAACCACGGCCTCCGAGCCCGCTCACGCCGCCGCGGCCGCCCGGGGCGCCACCCGCCCCGATGCCACCGCGACCACCCGGCACGGTGCCGGGGCGGGATCCCGGACCGCCACCCGGGTGGGTACCCGAACCGTTGCCCGGGTACGGGAAGGGCGCCGGACCCACGATCGGACCAACGGGCGGCTTCCCGCCCCCACCCGGCAGGCCCGGAGTGCCGATCGACGGCGGAGTGGGCGCGACGGTCCCCCCGCCGGTGCCACCCGGGGACCACATGGAGTTGACCTGGCTGCCGATGGACGGAGGAACGGTGCCGCGGTAGCCACCACCACCGCCGCCACCGCCACCACCGGTGCCGACGGACGCGTTCTCCCCACCACCGGCGGAGTTGAACGTCGGCGGCTCGGCGAAGGCCGGCATGGTGGTGGCCGAGTCGCGGAGACCGGCCTCCATCTCCTGCATGACCCGGGCCGCCTCCTGGTGGGCCTCCTGCTTGGCCTCGGCCTTCCGCTGGAACTCCTGGATGTCCGAGACCAGGGTGATCGGGTTCGGGTTGGCCAGCAGCCTGGCCAGTTCGGCCTTCTCGTCGAACTGCACCGGCTCCGGCATCGCGGTCCGCGCCGCACCCACCGCGTCGGCCTGCACGCTGAGCCGGTTCGCGGTGAGCTGGTAGCCCTGACCGGTCTGGTCGGTCCAGGCGGAGAGCTGGGTGAAGTAGTTCCGAGCCGCGTCACCGGCCTGACCACGCCAGTTCTCCGCGCTGGCGTTGGCCGCCGCGTTCAGCTCCACGCTGAAGTCGCGGAACATGTTGCCGAGCTCGTTGTAGACACGACCGACCTCGTGCACCTGAGCCGGGTCGCAGTTCTCGGTGACCCACTGCTTGAGCTGCTCGTGCGGCACACCCAGGTAGTTGGCGCCACCGAGGTCCGGAGCGTCCCGGAACTGCTGGCCCCGGGCGAGTTCGGTGGCCTGCCGCTCCTGGTAGCGCTGGGCCTCCACCATCCCCTGGGCTATGCCGGTGATCGGCGCGAACATCCTCTCGGCGATGTTGTCGCTCCGCGCCGCCTCGTCGATCCTCTGCTGGATGGCCTGGCGTTCGTAGTCCTCGGCGTAGGTCGTGTGGCGCGACTCGGCGGACGGCCCCGGGTGGGCGGTGTACCGCGGTCCCCCCGGTCCGGGCTGAGCGCCGTACTGCTGGTTGTAGGGCGTGGTCATCGCTGCCCCCAGACCCCCTCACTCATGGCAGCCTCGGCTCAACGAGCCGCATGACTCGGTCAGCAACGTCACAATCCTCGGCGGAACGGTCCACCGTCACATCCGCCATCGTGGTGGACTTCTCACCGATATTCGAGCGGATGGTACAAGTTCCTTCGAAAAGTTCTTCGCGCCACGAGCTCCGACGTTTTCCCGTGGTGATCGGAACAACGTGATTCCCCACGACCGGGAAAGCGGGAGAATCGGCACCGACACGACGGGAAAGCACACCGGACCCGCACGACTTTCCCGGTTCGACCCGAACCACGTCGGGCTGCGCCGAAACGGTGTCCACCGGCAGCACACCGGGGTCGCGGTCCTGCGGCAGACCGTTCCCACCGGCTCCGCCGTCACCTCGGACCGTCCTCGCGACCCACATCCTCGACCGCACCGTCCGGCCGGACGTGTCGTGGATTGGACCACGGCGGTACCGCGGCCACGCACCGCCTGCACCGACACCGCGTGCCACCGGCTCGGCACACGTCGTGCCGATCACCGGTCTCCGCCGTCCACCCACACGTCGCATATCGCCGTCCACGGTCTCCGCCGCACTCAGCCGAGCAGGGTCGATGCCACCTGCCGCACCGTCGCCACGTCCGTCGACATCCGCACGGAGACCCCCTGAACAGCGTCAATCCCTGTGGACAACAGGCACACGTTAGCAGTCGAACACGCTCCGGGTATCCGTGTTCCTACTCATTCCTCATTGCCCCACAAGTGATACGCGCCACAGCACGTCTTCCGAGGCGGAGTGGGCGGCACCACGTCCGCGACCACCGGAAGCAATGGGGGTGCGGTCTTTGTCACCCGGGCCCTGTCCGTGACAACTCCGGTCGAGTCGACAGGGATTCGACCGGTGTTTTCCCCGAAATCCGCCGTATTGTCCACCGGCATCCGGGTCGGGAACGGAGATACCCGTCGAACGGAGGGGAGGAGGCCCCGAACATGGTCACTCGGGCCGTGAACCGGTGGCCCCGACACCGGTCGAGAACGACCGTCCTCGACGGGGTTCCGACCGTCACCATCCTCTCGTCGGCGACGGTGGTCCGGCCACTCCGCCTCCCGGGGCCGGCTGCCGGAACGCCCGGCCGGGCGGCCCGCCCGGGTGTTTCACATGGAACATCCCGTCGACACGGCTCGGTCGACACGGTTTCAGCCGTAGGTGTCGCGCGGTCCCCGACCACGGATGTGCAACGGCCCCTTCCGCCAGTTCGGCGCGGCGGGCCCCTGCACCTTCAACCGGCGCACCACGTCCCTGCCTACCGCGGCCTCGATCCGGGCCAGCAGCTGCCGTTGCAGCAACCGGAGCTGGGTGGCCCACGCCGTCGAGCTGGCCTGGACGGTCAGCTCACCGTCCCGCAGCGACACCGGACGGGCGTGCTCGGCGACCTCCGCCCCGACCAGGGTGGCCCACTGGCCGAACACCCGGCCGTGGGCGAGCTGACTCGCCCACCCGCGCTCGGCGGCCAACCGGGCGGCCAACCGACCGAGGGGCTGTGGATCACGGTCGTCGGGACGGGCCCCCGACCAGCCTCGGCTCCGGCGCTGCCGGTTCCCTCCGCCCCACCGACGGGTGCGGCCGCTCTCCCGGCTCCGAGCCCGGGCCCGGGCCGCCTCCAGCACCGCCCGGGCGAGATCGGATCCGCGCAGGCCGGGCGCGAGGTCCGCCGCGTGACCGACGGTTGCGGAGGGTTCCTCCTCCTCACTCCTCGAGGGGATCAAGGGGCGGCGATCCGTGCTGGAGTGTGACCTGCGCTGGGGATACGCCGCAGAGTTATCCACAGAATCCACAGAGTTATCCCCAGATGTGGGTAGACCACGCCCCCCGGTGTCGCCCGATCGAGCTCGACGTGGCGCGCGTGGATCTCGCGCCGCCTCCCTCGGGGCGGAGCGGTGTTCCGCGTCGTTGTCACCCGGCACGACGCACCTCACCGTCACGGACGTCGTAACGAGCGCCAGTCAACTCCTCCGGGACGTCCTCCGCCACCGCAGCGGTGACCAGCACCTGTTCCGCGGCCAGGGCCAGCTCCGCCAGCCGCTGCCGCCGACGCCGGTCCAGCTCGGCGAACACGTCGTCCAGCACCAGCACCGGCTCGGCCCCCTCGGTGCGCAGCAGTTCGAACGCCCCCAGTCGGAGGGACAACGCGAACGACCACGACTCACCGTGGCTGGCGTAGCCCTTGGCCGGCATCTCCCCCAGCAGCAGGTCCAGCTCGTCCCGGTGCGGCCCGATCAGGCATACCCCGCGCTCCAGCTCCTGGGCCCGGACCCGTTCCAGCTCCTCCAGCAGGGCGGACTCCAGGGCGGTCACGTCGGCCCGCGGCCCGTCGGGACGGCCGTAGCCCTCGGGCAGCCGGCTGCCCAGGGTGCTGCGGTACTCGATCGACACCGGCCGTGACTCCGGGGCCACCCCGGCGTAGGTGGCCGCCACGTGCGGGCCCAGATCGGCCACCAGGTCCAGCCGCGCCGCCAACAACTGGGCACCGTGCCGGGCCAGGTGGCCGTCCCACACCTCCAGGGTGCGCAGGTCCGGCGGACTGCCCGCCCGCCGGGCCGTCCCCGCCGTCTTGAGCAGGGCGGTGCGCTGGCGGAGCACCCGGTCGTAGTCGGCGCACACCCCGGCGTAACGGGGAGCCCGTGCCACCAGGAGCTGGTCCAGGAACCGGCGCCGCTCCCCCGGATCACCCCGGACCAGGGACAGGTCCTCCGGTGCGAACAGCACCGTGCGCAGGATGCCCAGCACGTCCCGGGTGCGGGAGACCGGTGCCCGGTTCACCCGGGCCCGGTTCGACCGTCCCGGATTGATCTCCAGCTCGACCAGCAGCTCCCGGCCGGCGTTGACCACCGCGGTACGTACCACCGCACGCTGCGCCCCGTGCCGTACCAGCGGGGCGTCGGTGGCCACCCGGTGCGAGCTGAGCGTGGCCACGTAGTTGACCGCCTCGACCAGGTTGGTCTTGCCCTGGCCGTTCGCCCCGATCAGCACGCTCACCCCGGGCTCGAACGCCACGTCGGCCTGCGCCCAGGACCGGAAGTCCGTGACCTGGAGGTGTCTGACGTACAACGGTGGGCAGCTCCTCGGCGCCGAAGCGACAGCGGGTCAGGTCACCACGAGCGGGTCACTTCACCTCACCGGCACCGGAGGTGGGGCCGGCCTTCAGCACCGCGTGCCCGCCGAACTGCTGGCGCAGCGCGGCCACCGCCTTCATCGCCGGGCTGTCCTCCTGCCGCGAGGCGAACCGCGCGAACAGCGCCGCGGAGATCACCGGGGTCGGCACCGCGTGGTCGATCGCCTCCTGGACGGTCCAGCGACCCTCGCCGGAGTCCTCGACCCAGCCCCGGATGTCGGACAGGTTCGGGTCTTCCTCCAAGGCCCGGACCAGCAGGTCGAGCAGCCAGGAGCGGACGACGGTACCCCGCGACCACGCCTTGAACACACCGGGCACGTCCTTGACCACGTCGGCGGCGGCCAACAGCTCGTAGCCCTCGGCGTAGGCCTGCATCAGGCCGTACTCGATGCCGTTGTGCACCATCTTCGCGAAGTGGCCCGCGCCCACCTCACCGGCGTGCACGAAACCTTCCTCGCGCGGGCCCTCCGGCCGCAGTGCGTCGAAGATCGGCATGGCCCGCTCGACCAGCTCGGCGTCCCCGCCGACCATCAGGCCGTAGCCGTTCTCCAACCCCCACACCCCGCCGGACACGCCGCAGTCCAGGTAGCCGACACCGCGTTCGGCCAGCAGTGCGGCGTGCTCCCGGTCGTCGGTCCACCGTGAGTTGCCGCCCTCGATCACCAGATCGCCGGACTCCAGCAGTTCGGCCAGCTCCTCCACGACGGATCGGGTGGGGGCACCGGCCGGCACCATCACCCACACCGTGCGGGGCGCATCCAGTCGCTGCACCATCTCGGCCAGCGAGGCGACGTCGCTGACCTCCGGGTTGCGGTCGTACCCGACCACCTCGTGGCCGGCCCGGCGCAACCGCTCGCGCATGTTGAAACCCATCCGGCCGAGGCCGACAAGACCGATCTGCATCGTCGCGGACCTTCCTGGTGAAGTTCGGACGGGACGCGGTTCAGCTGGGCAGCCGCACCGGCATGAGCAGGTACAGGTAGCCCTCCGCGGCGTTGCCCTCCTCGTCCGCGGGCTTGATCAGCGCCGGACGGCTGGGGCTGGTGAACGCCAGGTGGGCGCGGTCGCTGTGCAGCGCGCCCAACCCGTCGAGCAGGTAGCCGGGGTTGAAGGCGATGGTCAGCGGCTCGCCCTTCAACTCGGCGGGCAGCTCCTCCTCCGCGCTGCCCTCGTCGTCACCGCCGGCGGACAGCCGCAGACCCGACTCGGAGAAGTCCAGCCGGACCTGGGTGCCACGCTCGGCCACCAGTGACACACGCTTGATCGCCTCGACCAGCGGGGAGACCTCGACCACCGCGGCGGTGGTGTGCTCGGTCGGCAGCAGCTGCCGGTACTTGGGGAACTCGGCGTCCAGCAGACGGGTGGTCATGCGCCGGTTGTTGCCGACCAGGCCGAGCAGGCCGTCGGCGGCCGTGCCGTTCGCCCCCAGGGCCAGTTCCACCCGGGAACCGGCGGTGCCCAGCGTCTTCGCGGCCTCGGCCAGGGCGCGGGCGGGGATCAGCACCGTGCCGGGCTCCACCTCACCGGCCGGCTGCCAGGGGAGTTCCCGCAGGGCCAGACGGAACCGGTCGGTGGCCACCATGGTGAGCCGGTCGCTGCCGAGCTCGACCTGGACACCGGTGAGCATCGGCAGGGTGTCGTCCTTGCCCGCGGCCACCGCGACCTGCGGTACCGCGGCGGCGAACACCTCGCCCTGGACCGAGCCGGTGCTCTCCGGTACGGCCGGGAGCTGCGGGTAGTCCTCGACCGGCATGGTCGGCAGGCTGAACCGGGAGCTGCCGCAGGTGATGGTCACCCGGGCTCCGTCCACGGCGAGCTCGACAGGACGGGCGGGAAGAGCCTTGGTGATGTCGGCGAGCAGTCGCCCGGACACCAGGACCCGTCCTCCTGTCGCCACGGTCGCGGGCACATGGACCCGCGCCGACACCTCGTAGTCGAACCCGGAGATGGTGAGTGCGTCGTCGCCGTCCGCCGTCTCGCTCCCGGAACCGGCTTCCAACAGCACCCCGCCCAGCACCGGCACCGGAGGACGGGACGGCAGGCTGCGCGCGACCCAGGCGACGGCGTCGGCAAGGCCGTCGCGCTCGACGCGGATCTTCATGGGTGTCCTTTCGGGCTCGAGTCCGACCCCGGGTCACGGGGCCACGGAGACGCGAACCGGCGGGTACTTCACGGGGGGTCCGGACCGCTGCGGGTACTCGCCCCGGTGGCCCGGACGCGACAGCGTACCGGCGCGGCGGCTTCCACCGTAGAGCGTGCGGCGGCTCCCCGTCATCCGGGGTCCGGGCGTCTCGGAGGGCCTCTCGCGGCGAGTTGTCCCCAGGCGCGGCGCCGGCCTACTCCTGAACTTCTTTCACCCCTGGGGGAAAAGGGCAGCAGTAGTAGTAGGGGCTGTGGATTGTGTGGATAACCGGGGAAATCGCTGGTCCGATCGGGGGGTGCCCTGTGGACTGTCAGGGGATGGATCGGTGGATGAATCGAGCCGCCCGTGGACAACTTCACGGCGTCCCCAGGTTGTCCACAGTTGTCCACAGCACGATCCACAGTTTTGGGCCCAGTCTTCCCCAAGTGGTGCACAGGCGCCTCGTGGCGCACGTCTCGGTTTTTTCTGGCTGTCCACAGGGTGTGGAGAGTCCACAGTCCTGAAAAAGTTCGCCCGTTCGGGCGGCGTGTCGCGTCCGTACGGCGTGTCGTTCCGCCCCGTCCACCGCACCCGGTCCCACCCGCCCCACCCGTCGCGCGCCGGGAAAACGAGGGCTGGGGACAGATGGGGGACACACCCCTCGGGACGCCCGACCGGAGTGGGACGGCCGGGGTGAGGACAGCGGCCGACCGCGGCCGGGCACGCGTCCCGACCCGGAGAGCCCGAGCCCTCCACAGCCCCAGAAAAGAAGCGGAGACGAGGAGAGGGGGACGGGAACGGGCGCCCGCCCCGCCGGCCCCCTCCGCAGGAGGCGGTCCGGCCGGGGGGAAGGGACGACGACACGAGCGCCCGGCGTCTCACTACTTCACCGTTGCCACACCCACTCCCCGTGGGCGGCGGAAGGAGGGGCCGGGCGGACCCGACCGCGGTCGGGCACGGCCCGCGGTCAGGCGCGGGAACGCATCTTGATGCGGGCGGTCAGCTCCTGGACCTGCTCGTAGATCTGGCGCCGCTGCGCCATCTCCTTGCGGATCTTCTTGTCCGCGTGCATCACCGTGGTGTGGTCCCGCCCGCCGAAGGTCTGCCCGATCTTGGGCAGGGACAGGTCGGTCAGCTCGCGGCACAGGTACATGGCGATCTGCCGGGCCTGGGCCAGCGCCTTGGTCTTGCCCGGGCCGCACAGATCCTCGATCGTCACCCCGAAGTACTCGGCGGTCACCGCCATGATGGTCGAGGCGCTGATCTCGGGGGTGTGCGAGTCCGGCATCAGGTCCCGCAGCACGATCTCGGCCAGCTGCAGGTCCACCGGCTGCCGGTTCAGCGAGGCGAACGCGGTCACCCGGATCAGCGCGCCCTCCAGCTCGCGGATGTTCCGCTCGATCTTGGAGGCGATGAACTCCAGCACCTCGGCCGGCGCGGCCAGCCGGTCCTGCGCGGCCTTCTTGCGCAGGATGGCGATCCGCGTCTCCAGCTCCGGCGGCTGGATGTCCGTGATCAGACCCCACTCGAAACGCGTGCGCAGCCGGTCCTCCAGGGTCTCCAGCCGTTTGGGCGGCCGGTCCGAGGAGACCACGATCTGCTTGTTCGCGTTGTGCAGGGTGTTGAAGGTGTGGAAGAACTCCTCCTGGGTGCCCTCCTTGCCCTCCAGGAACTGGATGTCGTCGACCAGGAGCACGTCGACGTCCCGGTAGCGGCGTTGGAAGGCGACCTTGCGGTCGTCCCGCAGCGAGTTGATGAACTCGTTGGTGAACTCCTCCGTCGAGACGTACCGCACCCGCATGCCGGGGAACAGCCGCTGCGCGTAGTGCCCGACCGCGTGCAGCAGGTGGGTCTTGCCCAGTCCGGAGTCACCCCAGATGAACAGGGGGTTGTAGGCGCGTGCCGGGGCCTCGGCGGCGGCGACCGCCGCGGCGTGCGCGAACCGGTTCGAGGCACCGATGACGAAGGTGTCGAAGGTGTACTTCTCGTTCAGCCGGGTCTGTGAGTTCGGCCGGCTCTCCGGAGCGGTGGTGGCGGGGCTGCTGCTGTAGGTGGGCCAGATCTCGTTGACCGTGGCCAGCGCCTCGCGCTCCTCGTCGTCCTCCTCGTCCGGGGTCTCGGCGGGCGTCTCCCCCACGGGGGCGCCACCGGTGGTGGTGGGTGCCGTGGGATAGCCCGAACCGGCCGGGTAACCGCCCGGGGGTGGCGGTGGGTACCCGCCGGGCGTGGGGTTCGCGAGGTAACCACCGGGGGCCGGGGAGTACACGCCGGGTGCGGTCGGGGCGGGATAGCCGCCCGGAGCGGTGGGCAGGGAGTACCCCGGGGGATCGGTGTGGAAGGCCGGTGCGGCCGGCCCCCGGTCGCCGGGCGTGGCCTCGACCGAGGTGGGCGGCACCGGAGGTGTCTGGGGCTGCACCGGGGGAGCGGGCACCGGGTAGGCGGGGGTGACCGAGTCGACCTTCACCGCGAGCGACACCGGACGGCCCAGGTGGCGGGACAGGGCGGCCGTGATCGGCTCGCGCAGCACCCGCTCGATGGCCTCCTTGGCGAACTCGCTGGGCGCGGCCAGCAGGGCGGTACCGTCGAGCAACCCGATGGGACGGGTCACCCGCATCCAGGCGCGCTGCTGTGGCGACAGGGTGCCCGAGGACAGCTCGTGCACCACCTGTTCCCACACGAGACCCAGGTCGGTCTGGTGGTCGGACACCTGCGGGCTCCCCCTCCCCTCACCGGCCGGCAGGCCTTCCCGGCCCGCTCGGGTGAACCCGCCCGGTCAGGCGGGTTCCACACCGTGGATACCGGACGATAAACGTGTCCACAGAGTTATCCACAACTGTGCATGAAGGAAGGTACGACGAGCCGCCGCGGAGCTCCCAGGCGGCCCCGATCACGAGCGTCGAGGCCCTGCCGGTAGCCCCCGCGGTCGACCGCGTGCCTCCCCCGGCCACCAGCCGAAGGAGAGCACGCTAACAACTTCGTGTACTGGATCACAAGAGGTGCTTCCCCCGGCCTCGGTACGCCCGGCGGACACGGTCGGTGTCGGGGGTGAGGACGGCCGGGAAGGGACCCGAATTTGAGCTGACGAGCTCCAGTACGTACTCTCGTACGGTCTCCCCCGCTGTCCAGCGGGCGTGTTGTGCTGTGCGCAGACGAGCCCGACGGCTCGGTGCCGCGTGCCGGCAACCTGGTGTCGCCACGCCGGTGCCGGGGCACGCCGCTGGCAGTCCACGGAGACGACCACAGACCTGCCTGCAGTGAGCACCGGGAGAACCGACCGTGAGCAAGGGCAAGCGCACCTTCCAGCCCAACAACCGTCGTCGTGCCAGGACCCACGGGTTCCGGCTGCGCATGCGCACCCGCGCCGGCCGCGCCATCCTGGCTGCTCGCCGTCGTAAGGGCCGCGCGCGCCTGTCGGCCTGAGCCTGAACACGCCGTGCTTCCCGCGGCTGCCCGGCTGACCCGGAGCCAGGAGTTCTCACTGGTGGTCCGCCGTGGTCGCCGCGCGGGGCGGCGACGCCTGGTGGTGCACGCCCTGGTGGGCGGCGCACCGGGCCAGGCCGTCGACCCGCAGGAGCGGCACGGTGTCCCAGCGGCATCGCCCACCCGGGACAGCGGTCGTTCACCCCGGGTGGGCTTCGTCGTGAGCAAGGCCGTGGGTGGTTCCGTGGTGCGGCACCGGGTCACCCGGCAGCTGCGCCACCTGATCCGGGACCGGCTGGCCGAGCTCCCTCCGGGCACCGACCTGGTGGTACGAGCCCTGCCGGCCGCCGCCGGCAGTACCAGTGCGGAACTCGCCCATGACCTCGACGCCGCCCTGCGTCGGCTCGGGCTGGTGCCCGGCGCGGAGTCGGCCGGAAGGCCTGCGGAGGCGTCGTCGACCGCGGACCGTGCCGGACGGTCCGATGTGCCGCAGGGCACCCGAGCCGGGGCTTCTGCCGTCCGCCGTTCCTCCGGCGCCGGAGCTCGGCCGGACCAGGAGACGCCGGGTGCGCCGACCGGTATGTGCGAAAGCACACACATTGCCTCCTCCGCCCGTTCCGCGGCGTCGGAAATCCCACAGGACACACCGGCCGGGAACCTCGATCGGGGGCGAGAGCGTTCTCCTGGAGAGGACCTGCCGCTCCCCGGCAGTGCCATGCCCGCGGCCGGTGACCGCACACCTGCCTCTCGGGCGGTCGGTTCGACCGGAACTACCCGGTTGGTGCCCCATGACGGACAGTGACCCCCAGCGGGCCGGCCTCGGCTCCCCGCCGGCGTCGCGCCCTGGCCCCGTGGCGTGGGTGCTGCTCCTCCCGGTGCGCGCCTACCGTCGATGGATCTCGCCCATCCTCCCCCCGACCTGCCGGTTCTACCCCAGCTGCAGCACCTACGCCGTGGAGGCGCTCACCGTCCACGGCGCGTGGCGCGGGTCCTGGCTGACCCTGCGCCGGCTGCTACGTTGCGGGCCCTGGCACCCTGGAGGTCTGGACCCAGTCCCGCCCCGTCGGCCGAAACACCACTCGGTCGGTGCGGGTCCGGCTCGACACATCCCTGCCGAGGAGTAGGTCTGTGCTGAACTTCATCTACTACCCGGTGTCAGCCATTCTGTGGTTCTGGCACAAGGTGTTCGGGTACATCCTCGACCCGGCGAGCGGCTACGCCTGGGCGTTGTCCGTGGTCTTCCTGGTCTTCACGCTGCGTGCGCTCCTGTTCAAGCCGTTCATCAGCCAGGTCCGCTCCATGCGGAAGATGCAGGAGTTCGCTCCGCAGATCCGCAAGCTGCAGGAGAAGTACCGCAACGACCGGCAGCGGCTGCAGCAGGAGATGATGAAGCTGCAGACCGAGCACGGGGTGAACCCGCTCGGTGGCTGCCTGCCCGCGCTGGTGCAGATCCCGGTCTTCATCGGCCTGTTCCACGTGCTGCGGGAGTTCAAGCCGGGCAAGACCGAGAACTACGTCTTCGGTGCGGACGAGGTCCAGTCGTTCGTCGACGCCAACCTGTTCGGCGCCAAGCTGTCGACGTTCATCACCATGCCGGCGGAGCAGCTGGCGGCCTTCGGTACCGACCGGGTCTCCGTGGCGCTGGTCGCGGTGCCGCTGATGATCGTCGCCAGCATCGCCACCCACTTCACCGCCCGCCACTCGGTGCAGCGGCAGACCGCCGCGGCTGCGTCGAACCCGCAGACCGCGATCATGAACAAGATCACGCTGTACCTGTTCCCGCTGGGTGCGCTGGTCGGTGGCCCGTTCCTCCCGGTCGCGATCCTGCTGTACTGGCTGTCCAACAACATCTGGACCCTGGGTCAGCAGTACGTCGTCTACCGCAAGATCGACCGCGAGGAGGAGCAGAAGAAGGCTGCCGCCGTCGCGCAGCGTCAGGCTCTTGCACCCAGGCCGGGACAGCGTCCCGCGGTCTCGAAGAAGAAGCGCTCCGCTCAGCCGAAGTCGGCCGGCTCGGCCGGTGCCAGTGCTGCCACGAACAACGCCGAGTCCTCCTCGACGAACACCGACGAGCAGCAGGCCGTCAACGGAGCGGCTTCCCGGGCCGGTGAAGTCCGTTCACCCAGTAAGAAGAAGTCGGGGCGCAAGCGCCGCTGAGGTGAACGGCCGACTGCGTAGCCCGCTCGACGGGCAGGCCATCCGATCCGAGAGGAGAGACCGTGTCGGAGACGCTGCAGACGTCCGGGGGTACCCAGGGCGTTGACGCCGACGCGCGCGAGACGAGCTCGCAGGGAGTCCGCAGTGGCAGCACCGGCGGGAACGGGGCGGGAAGCACCCTCTCGCCCGCCGAGCTGGAGGAGCTCCTCGTCCGAGAGGGAGACATCGCCGGCGATTACCTGGAGCGGCTCCTCGACCTGTTGGACTACGACGGCGACATCGACCTCGATGTCGAAGGTGGCCGGGCCGTGGTCAGTATCGACGGTGGGGACGACCTGGAGAAGCTGGTCGGCCGACGCGGCGAGGTGCTGGAGGCGCTGCAGGAGCTGACCCGGCTCGCGGTGCAGCAGGAGACCGGTGTGCGGAGCCGCCTGATGCTGGACATCGCCCAGTGGCGGGCCAAACGCCGTGTGGAGCTGACCGAACTGGGGCGGACCACCGCGGAGCGGGTGCGCGCCACCGGCAAGTCGGTGCGGTTGCAGCCGATGACCCCGTTCGAACGCAAGGTGGTGCACGACGCCGTCGCCACGGTGGAGGGCGTGCACAGCGAGAGTGAGGGCGAGGAGCCGAACCGGCGGGTGGTGGTCTTCCGGGTCTCCTGACCGACACTTCGGCAGCAGGGCCCCGCGGGATTCCGCGGGGCCCTGCCGTTTGTTCGGGCGGTGCCGCGGCGGCCACGGGGTGCCGCGGCACCGCTCTCCGGGTGCGGTCGCTCCGATGGGCGGTGTGGGGAACGCACGGCCGGCCTGGCATGCTTCTCGCGGATCCGTGTGGTTTCCGTGCGGGTTCGCAGATCCGCCACGGCCGGCGTGCTCCGCCGGCCCCTGACATCTCCGTTCGACGTCGACGAGATCCGGTCCCTGTTCCACGTGGAACATCGCTCCGGCGGAGCGGGTCCGGGGCCGGGTTTCACGTGAAACCAGCCGCGAGGATGGCGAGGATGACTGATGAGCCGGTGACTTCCCAGACTCCGATCCCCGAGACGTCCGGCATCCCCGTACCGGCCGGGGCCGACCGGATTTTCGGTGACCGACTGCCCCTGGCTGTCCGGTTCGTCGAGCTGCTCGCCGAGCACGGTGTGGTGCGCGGACTGATCGGTCCACGCGAGGTGGAGCGCCTGTGGGACCGACATGTGCTGAATTCCGCGGTGATCTCGGAGTTGCTTCCCCGGGATTTGCGGGTGGTGGACGTAGGCTCCGGGGCAGGCCTGCCGGGCATCCCGCTCGCCATCGCTCGGCCGGACCTGGATCTGGTCCTGCTGGAGCCGATGGCCCGTCGGGTCGCCTGGCTGGAGGAGGTCGTGGACCGACTCGGACTGGAGTCGGTGTCCGTGGTCCGAGGGCGTGCTGAGGAGGGGCCGGTGCGGAGGCGACTGGCGGGTGCCGATGCGGTGACCGCGCGCGCCGTGGCCCCGATGGGACGCCTGGCCCAGTGGTCACTCCCCCTGCTCCACCCTGGCGGTGTGCTGCTCGCGCTCAAGGGAGCCGGTGCCGCCGAGGAGGTGGAGCGTGATGCGGCGGCCGTCGCGGCGGCCGGTGGAGTGCGGACCGCGATCGTCACGTGCGGGGCGAATCTGGTCGACCCGCCGACGACGGTGGTCGTGGTGGAGCGCGGCGACGCCGCTCAGGGGCGTGCCGGTGGGCGTCGGAAACGGAAGAACCGATGACCGTGTGGCTTGTGCTCGCGGGTGCGACGCGGCATGTTCCACGTGGAACGGAACGTGCGGCGCTCCGGGACGTCGACAGTGCTGTTTCACGTGGAACAGCGCCCCGCGCCTGCCACCGAACCACCAGGCCCTCGTACGGCAGGACTCGCGCGCCGGCCAGGCGCGTGGCAATCGACCCCGCCCCGGCGGAGTGAGCAGGCAACGGAGGGAAGTGTGTGGACTCCCATCGCAGAGGAAGCTGAGCGTGCCGCCCGGGTTCTCCACCCGGATGCCCTGCGGCTTCCGCGACCGGTTCGGCGTCGCATCATCACCGTGGCGAACCAGAAGGGCGGCGTCGGCAAGACCACCAGCACGGTGAACCTTGCGGCCGGTCTGGCGCTGCACGGGCTGAAGGTGCTGGTCGTCGACCTCGACCCCCAGGGCAACGCCAGCACCGCGCTGGGCGTGGAGCACCGCTCCGGCACTCCTTCGGTCTACGAGGTGCTGCTCGGCGAGCTCTCGCTCACGGAGGCCGCTGCCGTCAGCCCGCACACGCCGAACCTGATGTGCGTGCCGGCGACCATCGACCTGGCCGGCGCCGAGATCGAGCTGGTGTCGATGGTGGCGCGGGAATCGCGACTGAAGGAGGCGCTCTCCTCCCAGGCGCTCGACGAGATCGCCCCCGACTACGTGTTCATCGACTGCCCGCCGTCCCTGGGGCTGCTCACCATCAACGCCATGGTCGCGGCCCAGGAGGTGCTCATCCCCATCCAGTGCGAGTACTACGCCCTGGAGGGGCTCAGCCAGCTGCTGCGGAACATCGAGCTGGTCCAGGCGCACCTCAACCCGCACCTGCACGTGTCCACCATCCTGCTCACCATGTACGACGGGCGGACCAAGCTGGCGGACCAGGTGACCAGCGAGGTGCGCGGTCACTTCGGGGACCTGGTGCTGCGTACGGTGATCCCGCGCAGTGTGAAGGTCTCGGAGGCGCCCGGGTTCGGGCAGACCATCCTCACCTATGACCCGGGCTCCCGGGGGGCGATGAGCTACCTGGACGCGGCTCGGGAGATCGCGGATCGCGGCGCTCGGAAGGACGCGGAATGAGTGAACGCAAGGGTGGTCTCGGTCGAGGGCTGGCCGCCCTCATCCCGACCGGTTCCCCCGGCGGGATGTCCGCCGTGCTCGGGCCGGCGGCTCGGGCGCGGCAGAACGGGACCGGTGGACCCGACGAGAACACGACACGGGGGGAGACGTCCGGAGGGACCGTCGCGGGTGCGGTGTACCGCGAGGTGCCGATCGACCGGATCCAGCCGAACCCCAAGCAGCCGCGCCAGGTCTTCGACGAGGACGCCCTCGCCGAGCTGGAACACTCCATCCGGGAGTTCGGGCTGCTCCAGCCCATCGTGGTCCGGGAGGTCGGGGCCGACTCCTACGAACTGATCATGGGTGAGCGGCGCTGGCGTGCTGCTCAGCGTGTCGGCCTGACGAAGATCCCGGCAATCGTCCGGCAGACCGGGGACGACGCCATGCTGCGTGACGCCCTGTTGGAGAACATCCACCGGGTCCAGCTCAATCCGCTGGAGGAGGCGGCGGCCTACCAGCAGCTGCTGGACGAGTTCGGCGTGACGCACGAGGAGCTCGCGGACCGGATCGGCCGCAGCCGTCCGGCGGTCACCAACACCATCCGGTTGCTCAAGCTGCCGTTGCCGGTACAGCGGCGGGTGGCGGCCGGGGTGCTCTCCGCGGGGCACGCCCGGGCCCTGCTCGGGCTGGAGGATCCGGGGGCCCAGGAGGAGCTGGCCGCGCGGATCGTCGCCGAGGGGCTGTCGGTCCGGGCGACCGAGGAGGCGGTGACCCTGGCCAAGCGGCAGCAGCCCGCCAAGCCGAAGGTGGCGCCGCGCAAGCCGATTCAGGCACCCGGTCTCCAGGAGCTGGCCGAGAAGCTGTCCGACACCTTCGACACCCGGGTCAAGGTGGAGCTCGGTCGCCGCAAGGGGCGGATCGTGGTCGAGTTCGGCTCGGTCGACGACCTGGAGCGGATCGTGCAGCTGATGTCGCCCAACCTGGTGACTCAGGGAGTGGATCTGGGAACGTCGGATCGGTAACCGGATACCCGACCCCATTACGTCACGGTGACGATGAAGTACGGGACCGCGGCGGGCCGGCCCCATCATCCGGTGGGCCGGCCCGCCGGCCGTTGTGGGGCCCGGCCCGGACCGGGCGGTGCCCCGAGGCGTGCGGGGCGGTGAGTCGGGCTCATCGCGCGCCGCGGGCGATGGCACGTTCGACGAGTCCGGCGAACACGTCCCCGAGCGAATGGCCGGCCGCCGCCACCGCCATCGGCAGCAACGAGTTCTCGGTGAGCCCCGGCGTCACGTTCACCTCCAGGAAGTGGACGGTACCGTCCGCGTCGACCACGGCATCGGTCCGGGACAGGTCGCGCAGCCCGAGCAACCGGTGCGCGGCCACCGCCAGCTCCGCCACCGCCTCCTGCGTCTTCGGGTCGAGCCGGGCCGGGGTGTGGTAGGTGGTCAGTCCCGCGGTGTACCGGGCGGTGTAGTCGTAGACCCCTCCCTCCGGGACGATCTCCACCGCCGGCAGTGCCTGTGGGGTGTCCGCGTCGTCGACGCCCTCCAGCACGGTCACCGCGACCTCCACCCCGTCGACGTACCGCTCGGCGAGCACCGTGTCGCCGTAGGCCAGGCACCCGACCATCGCCGCGGGCAGTTCCGCGGCGTCGCGCACCACCCGGGCGCCCAGCGCCGATCCTCCCTGGTCCGGCTTGAGCATCAACGGCAGACCCAACCGGTCGACCAGGGCGTCCAGTACCGCCTGGGCACCCAGCTCGCGGAACGTGTTGTGTGGCAGTACCACCCAGTCGGGGGTGGCCAGGCCCGCACGGGCCAGTTCCGCCTTGGCCGTCGGCTTGTCCCAGGCCCGTCGGCAGGACCGCGAACCGGTGCCGACGAACGGCACGTCCAGCATCTCCAGCACCGACTGGATCGCACCGTTCTCGCCCTCCCCTCCGTGCAGGGCCACCAGCACCGCGTCCGGGCGCTCGTCGCGGAGCCGGGGCAGCAGGGTCGCATCCACATCCCACTCGGTCACGGTCAGCCCGGCCTGACGCAGTGCGGAGGCCAGTCGTCGCCCGGAACGCAACGACACTTCCCGTTCGTGTGACAGGCCGCCCGCCAGTACAGCGATACAGCGATCGGACACCGAAGACCCTTCGTAGCAACTTATCCACAGGGTCTGTGGATAAGCCTGTGGACAGTGTGGACAAGTCTGTGGAGAAGTGGGGTCAGATCGTGGACAACCGGTGGACAACACTGGGGACAACTTCCCTTTTCCCCAGATCAACGCCTTTCCGCTCCCTCGATCAGGCGGTGTCCGGGGCCGGTGCCTGTGGCCCCTGCACCTCCTGGGACGGGATCGCGCCGAAGGTGTCCACCAGGCGCATCTCCCCCTCCAGCACCGCGGCCAGTCGCCGTACTCCCTCCTGGATGCGCTCGGGGGTGGGGAAACAGAACGACAGCCGCATCTGCCGCGACGGCACCACGTTCCCGTCCCCCGCCGGCAGCGGCCCGCTCCCCGAGCGGGGCGAGGTGGCGTAGAAGGCGGTTCCCGGGACGTAGGCCACCCGTTCGGTCACCGCCCGGGGCAGCATGGCCTTGGTGTCCACCCCCTCGGGAGCGGTGAGCCACACGTAGAAACCACCGTCGGGCCGGGTCCAGCGACATCCCTCGGGCATGTACTGCGCCAGTGCGGTGAGCATGGCGTCCCGCCGCTCCCGGTACACCTCGCGGTAGGCCTTCACCTGGCCCCGCCAGTCGTGGGTCGCCAGGTAGCGGGACACCACCGCCTGGCTGAAGGTCGGTGGGCACAGGGTGGCGGACTCCGCGGCCAGCACCAGCTTCTCCCGCACCCCGTGTGGGGCGAGCACCCAGCCGACCCGCAACCCGGGGGCGAACGTCTTGGAGAACGAGCCCAGGTACACCACGTTGTCCGGGTCGACCGCCCGCAGTGCCGGATAGGTCTGCCCGTCGAAGCCGAGCAGTCCGTACGGGTCGTCCTCGACGACCAGGACACCGTGCTCGGCACAGACCTGCAGGATCTCCGCCCGTCGCCGGACGGTCAGGGTGACGCCTCCGGGGTTGTGGAAGTTGGGGACGGTGTAGAGGAACTTCACCCGCCGGCCTCGGGCGACCACGGCGGTCAGCGTCTCCCGCAGCAGCTCGGGTACCAGTCCCTCCTCGTCCATCGGCACGTGCACCACCTCGGTCTGGTAGGCGGCGAACGTGCCCAGGGCGCCCACGTAGGACGGGGCCTCGGCGAGCACCACGTCACCCGGGTCGCAGAAGATCCGGGTGACCACGTCCAGCCCCATCTGCGAGCCGACCGTGACGACCACGTCGTCCGGATGGGCCTGGATGCCCTCCAGGGCCATGACCTCGCAGATCTGTTCCCGCAGCAGCGGCATCCCCTGTGCCGAGCCGTACTGTAGGGCCTGCTGCCCCTGTTCGGCGACCACCCGGGCCACCTCGGTGGCCAGGGCCTCCAGCGGGAGCGCCCCCAGGTGCGGCATGCCTCCGGCCAGGGAGACCACCTCCGGGCGGCTGGCCACCGCGAACAGGGCACGGATCTCCGACGCGGTCATCCCGGCGGTACGCCGGGCGTAGCGTCGCAGGTGCGGGTCCAGGTTGTGGCCGGTGTTCACAGCATCGGGCACCGGTACGGCCGGGGCGGGGGCGGGGTGGTCGCTGCGTGATGTTCCGGACAGCTCCATGACGGCTCCCTGCGCTCGTGGGACGGACATGGGGCCTGTGGTGGGAGAATCCGAAGAGGGCAGGGGCGGTCACCGGACCAGGCGGTCGGCCTTTCGGCCGAGCGCGTGGCCGCCTATCCTTCAGGTGCCGCAAGGTGCGGGCTCGTCGGTATCCGGGAGGTCAGGTGTCGCGACGCGTCGTCGGCGTCACGCTGGACAACCTCGACCACCTCCCCCGGCGGTGTCGGAGTTGCGTGTTCTGGGAGCTCGCCCCGCACGCCAAGGACAGGGCCGAGGAGTTCGGGCAGACCGATCTGGAGAAGGAGGCCTGGGTCTCCAGCGTGCTGCTCGAGTGGGGTTCGTGCGGCCGGATCGTTTACGTGGACGGGGTACCCGCGGGTTTTGCCCTCTACGCCCCGCCAGCGGCTGTCCCCCGTTCGGTGGCATTTCCCACCGGACCGGTGAGCCCGGACGCGGTACTGCTCACAACGCTGCGTGTACTGCCCGAGTTCGTCGGTGGTGGCCTGGGGCGTGTGCTGGTGCAGGCGGTGGCCAAGGACCTGACCCGGCGCGGGGTGAAGGCGATCGAGGCGTTCGGCAACGCGCTGGTCGAGGAACCGGGGCATTGTCTGATCCCGGCCGGTTTCCTGCAGCAGGTGGGGTTCAAGACGGTGCGGCCGCACCCGAAGTGGCCCCGGCTGCGCCTGGAGCTGCGGAGCGCGCTGTCCTGGAAGGAGGACGTCGAGGCCGCCCTCGAACGGCTGCTCGGCTCGGTCCAGGTGAGCAGCAGCGCGCCGGCCACGGCACTCCCCCACTGAGGGGCCGGACGTCGGGCCACCGGCACACCGGGCACGAGGTCACCCGCGCCCGCGGGGTCCTCTGCGGCCTCCGGGCGGGACGGTCGGGAAGGACCCGAACGGAGAACACCCGTTCTCCGCGGCCTGGCCCCAGGTCGTCAGGTCACGGAGAACGGGGAAACGGTCGACGGGGCGGGAACCGTCCGGTGCCCCGGACTCACTCGGCCTTGGCCAGCTCGTGGCGCAGCAGGTCGTCGAAGGTGAAGGTGCCCGTCGGCTGGTCGTCCTTGCCGAGCAGGTACAGCCGCTTCACCGCGACCAGGATGCCCTCGGCCACCACGTCGCGGAACGTCGGGTCCAGCAGCCGCCGCCGGTCCTCGGGGTTGGTCAGGTAACCGATCTCCACCCGGACCGCCGGGCAGCGGGTCAGGCGCAGCGTCTCCCAGGTCTTGGGGTGGGTACGGCAGTCCAGCATCCCGGTCCGGGCCACCAACTCGCGCTGGATGAACCCGGCCAGCGCCTCCCCCACCGTGGACGTGGTGCCGTTGCCGGTGCCGAAGTGGAACGTCGCCACACCCTGGGCCCGCGGGGAGACGTTCGCGTCGATGTGCAGGGACAGGAACAGGTCCGCCCCGGCGTTGTTGGCCAGCGCCGCACGGTCCGCCTCCGGCGGGCAGGTGTCGGGCCCGCGGGACAGCAGCGCCTCCATCCCGGTGGCCACCATGCGGCCCTCCAGGCGCCGGGCCAGGTCCCACACCAGGTCGGCCTCCGCGATGCCGTCGACCAGCACCCCGCGGTCCCGGCCGCCGTGCCCGGGGTCGATGACGATACGTTTGCCCCGCAGCCGGGGGCCGGCCATCCGGACCCGCTCCTGCTCCCGCAGGAACACCGGGCGGCCGCCCCGCACCTTCGGACCCAGCTGGCGCAGTGCGCGCAACGTGCTGGGACCGCAGATACCGTCCACGGTCAGCCCGTAGTCACGCTGGAAGCTGCGCAGCGCCTGCTCCGTCTGCTGCCCGAACACCCCGTCCGGACGCCCCGCGTCGTAGCCCAGCTCCAACAGCCGTTCCTGCAGGGCGAAGACGTCGTCGCCGGTCAGCGGCTGGGAGACCAGGTAGGCCAGGTTGCGGTCACCGAGTCGCCACCGCGCGTCACACAGCGCGCGGTACGTCGCGGGCCCCACCAGTCCGTCGGTGATCAGGCCGCGCTGCTGCTGGAAGGCGCGCACCGCCTGTTCGGTCGCGGCGTCGAACACGGCGTTCGCGGCGTCCTGCTGGTCGGGGGCCGAAGGGAGCAGGCCCAGTGACGCGAGGGTCGCCTGGATCTCGGCGACGGCTGGACCCACGTCACCTCGGCGGAGCAGCTGCATGCACCCCTCGCTCGGTCCGGGCGCCGGTACCACCGGCGCGAATGCGTGCCTCCTTATTGTGCCGTGCCGGTGAGCGGACCACGGGCGGGGCTACTTCCTGCTGTCGGGTGGTCACGTGTTCATACGAAAGTGAACAGCCCACCAGCCGGTTACCGGCTGGTGGGCTGCCGTGTCGAACAGTCGACTCACAGGTAGTCGGCGAGGTCGTTGAGCAGGGCGGCCTTCGGCTTGGCGCCGACGATCTTCCGCTCCGGCTTACCGTCCTTGAACAGGATCAGGGTGGGCACGGACATGATCTGGAACTGCCGGGTGATCTCCGGGTTCGCGTCGATGTCCAGCTTGGCGACCGTGATCTTGTCGGAGTACTCGGCGGCGATCTCCTCCAGCACCGGGGCGACCATCTTGCACGGACCGCACCAGGTGGCCCAGAAGTCGACCAGAACCGGCTTCTCGCTGGTGAGGACCTCGTCGGCGAACGTGGTGTCGGTGACGGTGACGGTGCTGCCGGCCATTGCTCACTCCAATCTGGGGACGGCGTGTCGGGTACCGGCCGAACGGTGACCCGCCCGGTGCCGGACGTCTGTGGGAACCGGGACCGGCAGGACACCGACCCCGGAGCGGGAAGGACTCAGTCGACGGCCGCGGCGGTCTGGGCGCTGTACCCGCCGCCCACGTGCTCGGAGCTGACGTGCGCCGTGGCCTCACCGTGCTCGGCCAGCCAGCGTTCGGCGTCGATCGCCGCAGCACACCCGGACCCGGCGGCGGTGATCGCCTGCCGGTAGTTCCGGTCCACTAGGTCACCGGCGGCGAACACGCCCGGCAGGTTGGTGGCGGTGCTCGGGTGGCGCACCTTCACGTACCCCGCCTCGTCCAGCTCCACCTGGCCGCGCACCAGCTCGCTGCGCGGGTCGTGGCCGATCGCGACGAACATGCCGGTCACCGGCAGGGTGGACTCCTCCCCGGTGACGGTGTTGCGCAGGCGCAGCCCGGACACCGTGCCCTCACCGAGCACCTCGGTGACCACGGTGTTGGTGATCCAACGGATCTTCTCGTTCGCCCGGGCCCGCTCCAGCATGATCTTCGAGGCGCGGAACTCCTCGCGGCGGTGGATGATCGTCACCGACCGGGCGAACCGGGTCAGGAAGGTGGCCTCCTCCATCGCCGAGTCGCCGCCACCGATCACCGCGATGTCGTGCTCGCGGAAGAAGAACCCGTCGCAGGTGGCACAGGAGGAGACACCCCGACCCAGCAGCTCGGACTCGCCCGGCACCCCCAGGTAACGCGGTGCGGCACCCATGGCCAGGATCACCGCGCGGGCGGCGTACTCGACCCCGTTGACCGTGGCCTTCTTGACCGGACCGGTCAGGTCCAGGGCCTCCACGTCCTCGGTGCGCAACTCGGCGCCGAACCGCTCGGCCTGCGCCCGCATCTGCTCCATCAGCTCCGGGCCCATGATCCCGTCCCGGAAGCCGGGGTAGTTCTCCACCTCGGTCGTGGTCATCAGGGCGCCGCCGTACTGGGTGCCCTCGAAGACCAGCGGGCGCAACTGGGCGCGGGCGGCGTACACCGCGGCGGTGTACCCGGCCGGTCCGGATCCGACGATGATCAGGTCGCGGATCTCGCTCGTCACGGGTTGCCCCTCCGTCTCCTGGCCGACTGCGGCCGTCCAAGCGCCCCACGGAATCGTCCGGCCCCACCGAACGATCAGGGGGACGCACCGGGCTTCAACGCGATCCTAGGGACGCCTGTTCCCGGCGGTGAGCAGTGGCACAGAGCCGGACGATGTCGGCCGGGCGGCCGACCGCATCCCCGGGGGTTCGCCCGAGGATGCGGTCAGCGCTCGCCGATGACGGTGTCGGAGAGAACCTTGGGATCGTCGGCCGTACAGGCGGGGTCCACCACGATCAGCCGGAGCCGGAAGTCGGAGGTACCCAGCAACGCCGCCACCGCGGTCCTGCCGTCCAGCCGGACCTCCCGGACGCCGAGCGGCTCCGCGGAGATGCCGCCACCCTGCAGGCAGCCGCGCAACCGCTCCGAGTTCTCCAGCGGGCCGTAGTCCCGGGCCCCCAGCAGCTCGCTGACCGGCACCCCGGCCGAACCGCGCTCCAGGTCCTCCTGCTGCAACGTCAGCGGTGGCAGGGAGGCCGGTTGCTCCTGTGCCGGAGGCGAGGCCACCGACTGGCCACCCGCGATCGGTGTGCCGACCTCCTCCTCGGGCAGCGCCACCATGACGACGCCGAACACGGCCGCCGCCGCGGCCAGCAGGCCGGAGCCCCAGCCCAGCCACCGGTTCCGGCGCCGCCGGCGAGCCGCCGTGATGTCCACCACAGGAGCCGTGGACGGCGGTGATTCGACGTGTCCGGTGCGCGCGGCAGCCGCGGCCGCTGCCTCAGCGGCCAGTGCCGCGTGGATACGGGCGGCCACGTCGTCGGGCATCCTCACCTTGGGCAGGCCGGCCAGGTCGGCCACCGTGGCGTCCAGTGCCGCGAGGATGGCCCGTGCCTCCGGATCCGCCTCCGCCTTCGGGCGCAGCTCGGCCTCGACCTGCGGATCAAGCACGCCTGCGTGCAGGTCGGCGAGGAGATCGAGGGACCACCGTCCTTCCGGCTCCCCCGCACGAGGCCCACAGCCCGGGTCGAGCTCGTGGCCTCGCCCCTCGTTGCCGGTCATCGTCCCTCCTGTCGACGCGTGCTCACTGCGTCATCTGGGACGTTCGCACCTGCATCCGGGTTCCGCAGGTGCCCGAGGAGTTTGGCGAGCTTTGCGCGTCCCCGAGCACACCGGCTCTTCACGGTGCCCTCGGCGACACCCAACAGCTGTGCGGTCTCCGACACCGAGTACCCCTCGACGTCCACCAAAACGATCGCCGCTCGTTGCTCGTCGGGCAATTCGGCAAGCGCTTCCTGTACCACCATTCGCGTCTCCCGCTCGGACATCGCGTCGCCCAGGGCGGGGGGATCGGTGGCACCCTCCTGCGGTAGGGGCACGGTCGGACGGCTCTGCCTGCGGCGCACCCGGTCCAGGCACGCGTTCACCACGATCCGGTGCAACCAGGTGGTCACCTGCGACTCGGCACGGAACGAGGACGCCGCACGGAAGGCGGAGATGAACGCCTCCTGCAACGCGTCCGCGGCCTCCTCCGGATCACGGAGCGTGCGCAGGGCCACTGCCCACATACGGTCCTGGTGACGGCGTACCAGTTCGGAGAACGCGTGCGGGTCGCCGGCGGCGTGGGCCGCGATGAGGTCAGCGTCCGAACTGGTGGGGGCGGTCACAGGCAGAGGATATCCAGCGTCTTCGATCACCCGAGCGACCCACCCACGGGTGACTACTGACGGATCAATATCCCAGGAACTCCACTTCGGAGATCTCCGAGCGCTGCTGTCCCGCGCTGCCGCTCAACTCGGTGATCCACAGCACCACGTGCCGTACCGGCTCGGGATTGTCGATGTGGACCTCGGTCCGCCCGTTCACCAACCGGGCCTCACCGATCTTGACGGTGTCCTTCAGGTCGGGCTTCTCCGAGGTCGCGGCACGGATCTCCACCACCGTGCCGTCGCTCGGCGAGTCGATGTTCACCTGGGCCAGGGACACCGCCTCGCGGAAGGAGAACCGCAGCCCGATCCCCGGCTTGTCCTGTGGGAACTGCTGCTGGTAGATCTCCGTCTTCCAGCTGGTGTCCGGGTCGCCGTCCACCGCCTTGCCGACCTGCTCGGCGTTGTCCGCGTCCCCCTTGACGTTGTAGACCGCCAGTGAGTCCACGTCGACGGGCCTGGCGTCCGGTCGGTCGTCCTGCTGGCCGGGCGGCGCCCCACCCACCGGCTGGTTGCCCACCACCAGCGGCGGCACGGTCGAGCCGGAGTCGGTGAACAGGCTGATCATCTGGAAGCCCAGCCAGCCGAGCACCACGACACAGGCCGTGATCAGCACGGCCATACCCACGCCCAGCTTGCGGCGCCGCTCGAGCTCCCGCAGCTCCTCCGGCGACACGAGTCGGCCGTCCGGGGTCATCGTGCGGGAGGCGTTCCGTTCCTCCTCCAGCTCGGCGGCCGCGACCACCCGCTCCAGCACCTGCAGGATCGCCGCTCCGGTACGCACCCCGGCGATGCTGGTGTCCACCAGGCTGCGCACCGCGATCGCGGACAGCTCGTGCGGCACCGTGGGCACCAGGGTGCGCGGGGCGACCACCACCCCGTCGGGGCCGACCGGGGCCGGCGGCAGGGCGGGCCGGCCACCCGGCAGTGCCCAGTAACCGGTCAGCATCAGGTACAGCACCGCCCCGACACCGCGCACGTCGTCGCGGGGCGTCGCCTCCGGCCGGGGGCAGGGGAACGCCAACCGCGCCTCGCCCTCCGGCGTGACCCGGATGCGCTGCGGGTGGTCGGTGCCCAGCACCAGGCCCGTGTGGTGCGCGGCCTCCACCGCCGCGGCCAGCGACCGGAGCAGCCGCGCGGCGACCGGTGCCTGCAACGGGCCCTCCCGCAGCAGGTCCACCAGGTCGCGGCCCTGGGTCCACTCGGCGACCACGATGCCCAGCACGTGGGGCGGGTCCCCCGGAACCGGGCCGGGGCCCAACACGTCCAGCACCCGGGCCATTCCGGGGTGGATGAAGCCACCGATGTGCATGGCCCGCTCCAGGGAACGGCGGGCGTCGCGCGCAACCGACGGGTTGGCGGGATCTCCGGTCAGGATCGTCAGCGCGACGTCCCGGCCGAGTGCCCCGTCCCGGGCACGCCACAACTCCGCTCCACAGCGGACGTCCGCCCCCACCTGGGCCAGCAGTCGGTAGCGGCCCTCGCCCACGATCACACCCGGGGTAAGCCCGGCAGGACTAGGCACCGCACCGGCTTCGTTCCGGCGCGGGGCGGTGTGGTCGGTCGGCTTCCCAGTCACCCGAGTACATCCCCCGATCCGCGCGCTCGGCGAGAACACCGGACGGTCCCACGGCGCAACGGAGACTCCATGTCGAGGGTACGGGAAAGCCGGAGTGGACGATGGAGGACGAGCCGCGGGGACTCCGCATGGAGTGACCCCGTTCCGGTCGAAAGCAGCATCTTCCCACCCCCTCCGCACCCCACCGTGCACAACGGACACCGGGCCCGCCGGAACGTCCCGGCGAGCCCGGTCCTCTCGTCAACGTCGACGCACCAAACCGGACAGTCGTTGCAGCGCCGGCCGCAGTTCCTCGGCACGCAGCAACATCAACGCGCCGTAGGCCACGACCAGGCCCACCGGGCCCGCTACCAGCAACGTCACCACGGCCTGGGTCAGGCCGCCGGACGGCAGCAGCCGCTCTCCCAACATCGTGATCCCGTAGGCGGCGAGCGAGCCCACCACCGTGCCCACGATCGAGATCAGCACGGTCCGCAGCACCCGACCGGTCTGCAGCCGACCCAGCCTGGTGCGCAGCCAGACCTCCCCGACGACCGCCCCGACCACGAACCCGAACGAGTTCACGAACGCCAGACCCAGGACCACCTGCTCGGGTGGCAGCACCTGCGGGCACGCCAGCGACAGCGGCACCTTGACCGCGGTGATCAACACCATGATCAGGGTGGGGGTGCGGGAGTCCTTCATCGCGTAGAACACCCGCAGCTGGAGCATCACCACCGCGTAGGGCAGCAGACCGAACGCCGACGCGGCGAGGGTCCGGCCCAGTCGCTCGGCCTGGGCGATGTCCGAGTTGCCGTACGAGAACATCAGCACCGCGAGCTCAGGGCCGAGCACGGTGAGCAGGCCGCTGATCGGAACCAGCATCACCGCGGACAACCGGCTGCCCAGCGACAGGTCGGACACCACCCCCGGGATGTCCCCGTCGGCGGCGGCCCGGCTCATCCGCGGCATGATCGCGGTCAGCAGCGAGACCCCGAGGATGCCGTAGGGCATCTGCAGCAGCAGCCAGGCCAGGCTGTAGGCGGTCACGCTGCCGGCGTCCGCACCGGAGGCCACCCGGGTGATGACGATGTAACCGACCTGGCTGATCCCGACGTAGCCGATCACCCACAGGGCCAGGCCGCCGAACTCCGACAACCGCCGGTCCCAGCCCCAGCGCCAGCGCCAGCGGAACCCGGTGCGTCGCAGCGCGGGCAGCATCACCAACGCCTGCACCACGATGCCCATGGTGGTGCCGACACCCAGCACGAGCAGGTGGGCGTCGGTCATCCGAACCGGGTCGAGGGTGATGTCCCCCGGCAGGAGCGCGTAGACCCCGACGGTCACCAGGACGACCACGTTGTTCAGCACCGGGGCCCACGCGGGCAGCCCGAAGACGCCCTGGGTGTTCAGGATCGCCTGCAACAGCGCCCCGATCCCGTAGAACACGATCTCGGGCAGCAGCAGGTAGGCGAACGCGGTGGCCAGGTCGGCGTTGGCCTGGGAGCCGGGCGAGTCGTCCAGGTAGAGGCGCGTGAGCAGCGGAGCCGCCAGGACCGCCAGGGCGGTGGCCACCACCAGCACCACCGTGGCCAGGGTCAGCAGCCGCTGGGTGTAGGCCTCCCCGTTGTCGGGATCGTCCTTCTGCGCCCGCACCAGCACCGGGACCACGACGCTGGTGAGCACACCGCCGAGCAGCAACTCGTAGACGATGTTGGGCAGGGTGTTGGCGATCGTGTACGAGTCGTTGACCACGCCGACACCCAGCGCCGCGGCGATGGCCACCTTGGACAGGAAGCCGGTGACCCGGCTGACCAGGGTGGCGATGGCCATCGACCCGCTGGCCCTGGCCAGCGACGGGCCCCGCTCGGCGGTCTTCTGTTCCTGCTCGGTGTCCTGCTCCGCGGGGACGGGATCCTCCTGCCCCACCGGGCGCAGCCGCGTGGTCTCCTCCAGGGCGATCGGCTGGGTGACCTCGGTGGCTGTCTCGGGCACCCCGTTCGGCACCCCGACGGGACGGCCCCGGGGAACGGCTGTGGCACCACGCACCGGGCGCAGCGGCTGGGTCACGTCCGCCGGCCCGGCACCGAACGGCGGGCCGGGGCGGCGGTTCGGCTCCCCGGGTTCCCTCCCCGCCGCGTCCACGCGCTGATCCCGCATCAAGTACTAGACCCTTCCTCGTGACCGCCACCGTCCTGGGGTGGCGCACCGGTACTGGCCGTGGTGGCCGAGCGCCGGCCGGCCCGATCCCGGATCCGGCGGAGGACCCGGCGGGCCGACAACACCACCAGGGCCACCGCCGCGGCCGCGGTGATGGCCGTGGTGACCGTGCCGTAGGCGCTGGACACCATGCGCAGCCTGACCGGTTGCCCCAGTGCGGTACCACCCGGGGTGGTCAGCGACACGTCGATGCTGAACCGACCGGAGCGGGAGACCTCGGCGGACACCAGCAACGGCCGGCTGCCGCGGGCGGGAAGTCGCTGCACCTCGATGCGCTGGGTGCGCACTCCCGGCGGGTCGAGCACGGTGACCTTCACGTCGATGCTCACCGGGAGCTCGTTGGAGATGGTCAGCGGGAGCGGGCTGTCCGAGGACGCCAGGGTGTACTCGGTGGAGGCCGGCACCACCGTCACCCGCGAGCGCAGCTCGCCCAGTACGTCGTTGGCCAGCCACACCCAGTGCTGGGCCTGGGGCTCGTCGCTCCGCCACGCCGTGGAGCCACCGCGCAGCAGGCCCTGCCGGACCGGGGCCAGCAGGTCGTCCGGTGTGACGTCCAGGGCGTCGTCGCGACCCATCGAGTCGTACAGGTCGCGCTGTGTCCGCCACGCCGTGGCGATCTGCGTCACGATCCGTGAGGACAGCTCACGGTTCTCCACGGGGTAGGTGACCGTGGAGTCGGACACCACCGGCATGGTGGCGAGCTGGGCCAGGCCGGTCGGCCGCACCAGGCCGTGGTTCCCCAGCACGGTGATCCCTCTGAGAAGCGCCTCCAGATCGGCCCGGGACAGGTCCCAACGTCGGGGCGGGGCCACCAGCAGCGGGGACTCCGGGGAGGTCGACGCCCGATGCGCCATCGCGCCGAGGGCGTCCTGCACCGCCGGACTGGTCCCGGTGCGCCGGGTCGTCTCGTCCCGCTGTTCCTCCGGGTTCGGCGCGGTCCGGGCCAGGGCGTCCGCCACCAACGGGTCGACGGGCAGGGCGACCGGGCCGAGCTGCGAGCCCCGCTCCCCCAGGGACAGCCCGACCGGTCCCGCCGTCGGCTCGTTCTGCATCCCCTCCGGGCGCAGCAGCACCGTGCGCATCCCCAGCCCGACCAGTTCGGACAGCGAGCGCTCGTCGACTAGCCCGCCCGCCGGCCAGGCCGTGTTGGGGATCGGCTGCACGTCCAGCAGTTCCTGCACCACGGCGGCGCCCTGGCTGAACGCGGTCTCGGTCAGGTCGGTCAGTCCGGTCCGGGACAGGGCCACCAGGTCGGGGTCGGCGAACGGCAGGGCCAGCACGCAGCGGCCCCGCACCGCGGTGCGCAACTGGTCCAGCCACACCTCGGCGATGTCGGACCCGGAGCCCTCGACGGTGCCCTCTCCGCTCCGCACCAGGTACCCGTCGGCCATACCGTCCACCGTGACCAGCAGGTCGGGGTCGACGACGAAGCACAGCGCGTTGCCGAGCGGGGAACCGGGCGGGGCCGCCTGCTCCACCGCCTGGACCAGGTCGTGGAGTCGGCCACCCGGCCCCAGGGAGTCGGCCAGTTCGTCACCGGACAGCACCAACCTGCCCCGGCTGTCGACCCGTTCGACCCGGGGACGGTCCACCACGGGCCACAGCAGGGTCAGCGGCATGGACCGGTCGGAGGAGGGCACCGGATCACCGAGCACCGGCAGCAGCAGACGCTGCTCCGCCAACCGGACGACCTGCCCTCGGTCGGGGCGCCCGTTGACGTTCACCAGCAGCGGGTACACCCCCGGCCCATTGATCTGCAGCGACCGGCGGTCGTGCAGCGGGACGGAGAGCTCGAACGAGGTGGTCTGCCCGGGCTCGAGTTCCGTGGCGATCCTCTGGAAGTCGGTGAGCACCCTGCTGGGCTCGGAGGTGCCCCGCAGGGCGTTGCGCAGGGCGTTCGTGTCCTTCGGGGAGTCACCCCGTTGCAGCCGGGCCTGGAGCTGGGTGAGTCGACGCTCGCCCCGGTTGGTGATCCGACCGCGTACCGTCAGGGTGTCCGGACCGTGGACGGTGACCACCTGGGGGTCGACCGAGTCGATCGTCAGGTCCAGGGCCACCTGCTGCCGACCGGAGGCCTGTTCGGGGTGCGGGCCGAGGTGCCCGGGTTGCGCCGTGGCCGGGGTGGGCCCGGCGACCGGGGCGCCCAGCAGCACCGACACCCCGATCAGCAGGGTGGTCAGTACTGCCCGCGGCGTGCGACGGAACCCGGAACGGTCCCGGTGCCTGGAGCAGCGGGACGCTCGGGACTCCCACCGGACACCGCCGGGTCGAGAGGCGCGGGCGCGCCGGTTCCGGTTCACGTCCTCTCCGTGAGCAACTCGGCCGCCCGGCGCACCAGGCGGCGTTCGTCGGCGTAGGCGAGCAGCCCGTCCAACTCACCGAGCGGCACCCACGCCACCTCGGTGACCTCCACGTCCTCGTCGGAGAGCTCGCCTCCCACCGCTTCCATCAGAAAGTGGTGCACGGTCTTGTGCACCCGTCGATCCTCGGCGACGAACCAGTAGTCGATGGTGCCGAGCGGGGTGATCACACGGCCCTCGATACCGGTCTCCTCGGCGACCTCGCGTATCGCCGCCTGCTCCACCGTCTCCCCGGGTTCGATGTGTCCCTTGGGCAGGGACCACAGCAACCGACCCCGGCGGTCCACCCGGCCGATCACCGCAGCCCGCTGTCGCACGAGGTCCACCACGAGACCACCAGCCGAGGTCTCGTCGACGGTTCGCAGTCGCCGACCCTGGCGCCGAGTCCGGCGCGCCGGCTTCTTTCCGCCGGCTCGGCCGGTCGACGGGGGCATGCCTGCGATGGTAGTGAAGCCGCAGAACCGTTCGGTGAGCGTCGCTGCTCGGTGCGTGACCGCGGTCCGGTGCCCGGACCACGGCCCCTGCGCCGCCGCCGACCGGACGGGGCGGCAGTACCCTGGTCCCCCGTGCCGTCCAGCAACTCCGCCGGCGATCCGCGGGACATGCGTGCCCACACGGACCGCCCACGCGAGGAGAAGGAGAGCGTGACGCGCCGCGGGAACGGTCGGACGCGGGAGGAAGGGGAAGGAGTGGCACGTCCGGTCCTCAGAGGCACCCGGGAACCGGGCAGGGACGCGACCTCGCCGCGCGGGCTCTCGGCCGCGGCCGTGCAGCGCAACGCCGTGGTGGAACTGCTGCGGATCGCCCCGGTCGCCGACGAGCTCGCCCAGCGGTTCGCCGCACACGGGCACCGGCTCTACCTGGTGGGCGGCAGCGTGCGGGACGCCCTGCTCGGCCGGCTGGGCACCGACCTGGACTTCACCACCGACGCGCGCCCGGAGCAGGTGCTGCGGATCCTCGCCGGCTGGGCGGAGGCGGTGTGGGACACCGGTATCGCCTTCGGCACGGTGGGCGCCACCAAGCGCGGGACGACCCTGGAGATCACCACGTTCCGCTCCGAGAGCTACGACCGGGTGAGCCGTAACCCCGAGGTGACGTTCGGCGACACCATCGAGGGCGACCTGGTCCGTCGGGACTTCACCGTCAACGCCATGGCGGTGCAGCTGCCCGAGCGGAAGTTCATCGATCCCCACGACGGGATGGGCGCGCTCGTCGAGCGGGTGCTGGACACCCCGGCCACACCGGAGGAGTCCTTCGCCGACGACCCGCTGCGCATGCTGCGGGCGGCCCGGTTCGTCTCCCAGCTCGGGTTCACCCTGGCGCCGCGCGTGGCACGGGCGATGAAGGAGATGTCCGGGGAGATCACCCGGATCACGGCCGAGCGGGTGCAGGCCGAGCTGAGCAAGCTGCTGTGCGGCCGGTACCCCCGACGCGGCATCGAGCTGCTGGTGGACACCGGCCTCGCGGACCACATCCTGCCCGAGGTCCCTGCTATGCGGCTGGAGATCGACGAACATCACCAGCACAAGGACGTCTACCAGCACTCGTTGGTTGTCCTGGAGCAGGCCATCGCGCTGGAGAAGCGGGACGACCCGGACGCCGAACCGGACCTGGTGTTGCGCCTGGCGGCGCTGCTCCACGACATCGGCAAGCCGTCCACCCGGCGTTTCGAACCGGGTGGCGGGGTGAGCTTCCACCACCACGAGGTGGTGGGCGCCAAGATGGCACGCAAGCGGCTGCGTGCCCTGCGCTACTCCAAGGAGATCACCGAGTCCGTCGCCAAGCTGGTGTACCTGCACCTGCGGTTCCACGGTTACGGCACCGGCCAGTGGACCGACTCGGCGGTGCGCCGCTACGTGACCGACGCCGGTGACCTGCTGCCCCGGCTGCACAAGTTGGTGCGGGCCGACTGCACCACCCGCAACCGCCGCAAGGCGCAGGCGCTGCAGCGCTCCTACGACGACCTGGAGCGGCGTATCAAGCGGATCGCCGAGCAGGAGGACCTGGCCAAGGTCCGGCCGGACCTGGACGGCAACGAGATCATGCGGCTGCTCGGACTGTCCCCCGGCCCGCTGGTGGGCAAGGCGTGGCGGCACCTGAAGGAGCTGCGGCTGGAGCGGGGCCCGCTCTCCCGGGAGGAGGCCGAGGCCGAGCTGTTCCGGTGGGCGGCCGAGCAGGGCATCGAGGTGCCCGGGGAGCGCTGATCCGTCACGCGTCGCGTGTGGTGCGCCTGCGGGTGGCGGCCCCGGTCACCAGCAGGTAGCCCACCGCGCCGAGCAGGTACACCACGCCCGCGGCGACGATCAGTCCCCGGGAGCGGCCGTCGGGGGGAACCAGGGCGGCGGCGCCGGCCACGGCCAGCACGTACACCACGTTGAACAGCGTGTCGTAGAGGGCGAACACCCTGCCGCGGACCTCGTCGCCGACGTCGGACTGCACGGCGGCGTCCACGCACAGCTTCACCACCTGGCCGGCGCAGGCGACGCCGAAGGTGGCGACCAGCAGGGCGGGGAGCACCAGTGGGGTGCCCAGCAGGAGCTGGACCGCCGCCGCGGACAGCAGGGAGCCGGCCACCACCCGTCTGCGCCCGAACCGGGCCACCAGGCCCGGGGCGATCAGGGCGGCGGCCAGGATGCCGGCCGCGCCCGCCGCCACGGCCTCGCCCACCCCGGCCATCCCGGCCCGGAACGGGCCGATGTCGGTGAAGGCGTAGCGCATCAGCAGCAGGCCGACCAGGGTGGAGGCCCCGAACGCCAGGCGGTGTGCGATCAGGCCGACGAACCCGGCGGCCACGGCGGGGGCGGCCAGGGCGGCGCGGGCCCCGTCGAGCAGGCCGCGGGCCACCGCGACCACGGTCTCGGCCGGTTCGTCGAACTCGTCCGGACCCAGCTGGCCGTGGGCGAAGCGGGCGGCGATCAGCGCGGCGAGCAGGGAGCCCAGGAGTGCGGTGCCGGTGACCAGCGCGGACCCGTTGTCGTCCGCGCCGAACACCGCGCGCAGCGCGATGGCGCTGGCCCCGCCGGAGGCGGCCACGACCGCGCCGAGGGTGGTGGCCAGGGCGTTCGCCTCCACCAGGTGTTCCCGGTCCACCACGTGCGGCAGCGAGGCGGACAGGCCGGCACCGACGAACCGGCTGACACCGGTGACCAGCAGGGCGCCCCCGTACAGCAGGGGGCCGGTGACCCCGGCGCCCACCGCGGCGGCGGTGGCCAGCACCAGCAGCCCGCGCAGCAGGTTGGCCACCACCAGGACACGCCGGCGGTCCCAGCGGTCCAGCAGGGCTCCGGCGAACGGGCCGATCACCGAGTACGGCAGCAGCAGCACGGCCAGCCCGGCGGCCACGACGGCCGGGTCGGCCTCGCGTTCCGGGTTGAACAGGACCGCGCCGCCCAGGCCTGCCTGGAACAGGCCGTCACCCCATTGGGCAGCGAACCGGGTGGCCAGGAGCCGACGGAAGCCACGTTCGGTGAGCAGACGTCGGAAGTCGGCGTGCCTCGACCGGGACGTCCGCTTCTGCCCGACGACCTGGGGCCCCGGGGGTGTGGTGGCGGCGTCCTCGGAGGCGGAACTGGGCGGTGTGCTCAGGGTTTCGGTGGCTTTCACTGGGCGGGGCGTGGCGGGGTCCGTGCCACCCACCGGACCCGGATGCGGGGGACGAGGGGGCACGGAAAGCCAGCGTACGGGCGGAACCACCGGGGTTGTTCGGCGACACGAACGTGCTACCCCATTCGTGTGAGTGGCTGTGGATAACCCTGTGGACAGCTTGGGGATATCTGGGGATAACTGTGGACAACTCGGCCGGAACTGGGGATGGGCTGGGGATGGTCGAGCCCCGGAGGTTCACCCACAAGGGTTAGTGGTGGCTCCCTGGGGAAGCGGGGTGTGGAGCACGGGAAGGCCCGAGAAGCCGAGACGGCCGGGCAGTTGCCCGGCCGTCTCGGAGCCGATGACCCGGTCGCCTCTCGGCGGCAAGGCGCAACGCGGCTCCAGCCGAACGGTATTCCGCGAAGGCATTTGTTCAGTGGGCCCGGGGGACACGGTGGCCACCGACCGCCCTGTCCAACGCGCGTACCCCCCGGGGTGTTCCGCCGCCGAGCGGGTGATTGATGTGACCCCCGTCCCACGACAGACGGATGGAATCATGTTCACGTGCGACCCGACGCTGCCGTCGAACCGGGCACCTTGCTCGTGGCCGCCCCCGGCCTGCTCGACCCGAACTTCCGCCGCACCGTGGTGTACATCATCGAGCACCGCGGGGAGGGGACGCTCGGTGTCGTGCTGAACCGTCCGAGCGAGGTGGCCGTGCACGACGTCCTGCCCTCCTGGGGGCCCTACGTCAGTCGGCCGCAGGCGGTGTTCGTCGGCGGACCGGTGGAGCAGAAGACCGCCCTCTGCCTGGCGGCGTTACGGGCCGGCGAGAGCGCGGACCGACTGGGCGGGGTGATCGGTGTCCGTGGCCCGGTCGCCCTGGTCGACCTGGACAGCGAGCCCGAGGAACTGGTGCCGAGAGTGCGTGGTCTGCGCGTGTTCGCCGGCTACTCCGGGTGGAGCGAGGGACAGCTCGCCGACGAGATCGCGCGCGGGGACTGGATCGTGGTGCCCGCCCTGCCGGACGACGTGATCACTCCGCCGGGCGTGGACCTGTGGGGGCGGGTACTGCGCCGGCAGGGCATGCCGCTCGCCCTGCTGGCCACGTACCCGATCGACGTCAGCCGTAACTGACGACCGAACGACGGCCCGCGGTCGGCGGGAGGGTGGGCAGCAACCCGATCCCTGCCGTACCGCGGGCCCGTGTCGTTCGGGTTCGGGTACGAAAAGCCCGGATCACTCGCAGAGGGGCTGACGGGAGGCACAGCCACCGCCGCAGCAGCCGCCGCACCCACCGGCCCGCACCGGCTGGGGCACCAGCGACGCGGCCCGGTCCCCCAACGTGCCCCCGGCCATCGCCAGCAGCACCCCACCGACGAGGGCGAGCAGGCCGACGACCAGCGCCACGGCCGTGCCGGGGCTGGCCAGGACGAGCACTCCGCCGCCGCCGAGCAGCGCACCGGCGACCGCGATGGGCAGCCCACCCACCCGGTTCGCCACCCGGAACGCCTCCTCACTGCGCAGGCTCGCCGGAGTGCGCACCCCGGCGAAACGGTTGCGGGGCAGTCGCCCGGACAGGCCCAGCATGCCCACCGCCAGCAGCGGCAGACCAAGCACCAGCAGCACCACACCCAGGGCAGTCGTCACGCCACGAGGGTATGCGCAGCTGCCCGACGGCCCTGCTCGTACCCCGGACGGTGTGCTGCACACCATGCCTCCACCACCGACTCCGGGCGGTTCCACCGCCGACTCCGGGTGGTGGGACGGGAACGTCCGGGGGCGATCCTGCTGTCCCCGTACCCCCGCACCGCGCTATCCTCGGGGTATGAGCACGGCCAGCCTGCTCCTTAACCGGCCGCGTTGAGCGATCCGAGCTCAACGCGGCGACCCCTCATGCCCGACTCGGGCTGAGGGGTTTGTTGTTGTTGGGGGTGGTTGTGGCCACAGGATCTCCCGATGGCCCGGCCGTGGGTGAGGCCGGACCACGAAAACCGGCCCATGACCGGCACGGAGGACGAGCAATGAGTACGGACGCGGCCCGGAAGAACGGCACCGCGCAGGACGAGGTCCCGCCCTACCGCTACACCGCGGAGCTGGCCGGGCAGATCGAGAAGCGCTGGCAGGACGTCTGGGAACAGCGGGGCACCTTCCACACCCCCAACCCGTCCGGGGAGCTCGCCGACCCCGACCGGCCCGCCGGGGAGAAGAAGTTCTTCCTGATGGACATGTTCCCCTACCCGTCCGGCGCCGGGCTGCACGTGGGTCACCCTCTGGGCTACATCGGCACGGACGTGCTGGGCCGGTACAAGCGGATGACCGGGCACACCGTGCTGCACACCCTGGGCTTCGACGCGTTCGGTCTGCCCGCCGAGCAGTACGCGGTGCAGACCGGGGCGCACCCCCGCGCCACCACCGAGGCGAACATCGAGCGCTACCGGGCACAGCTGCGGCGGCTGGGTCTGGCCCACGACCGGCGCCGTTCCTTCGCCACCATCGACCCGGACTACTACCGCTGGACCCAGTGGATCTTCCTGCAGATCTTCAACGCCTGGTACGACACCGAGGCGAACCGGGCCCGGCCGATCAGCGAGCTGGTCGCCCAGTTCGAGTCGGGTGAGCGGCCCACCCCGGACGGGCGGCCCTGGGCCGAGCTGTCCGAGGTCGAGCGGCGCAGGCTGGTCGACTCCCACCGGCTGGCCTACCTGTCCGAGGAGCCGGTGAACTGGTGCCCCGGCCTGGGCACCGTGCTGGCCAACGAGGAGGTCACCGCCGACGGGCGCAGTGAGCGCGGCAACTTCCCGGTGTTCCGCCGCCGGCTGCGGCAGTGGATGATGCGGATCACTGCCTACGCCGACCGGCTGGTGGACGACCTGGACCGGCTGGACTGGCCGGAGCCGGTCAAGAACATGCAGCGGAACTGGATCGGCCGTTCGCAGGGAGCCCGCATCCGCTTCCCCGTGGCCACCCCCGACGGGGGCGAGGAGCGGATCGAGGTGTTCACCACCCGCCCGGACACGGTGTTCGGTGCCACCTACGTGGTACTGGCGCCGGAGCACCCGCTGGTCGACCGGCTGGTGCCCGAGCGGTGGCCGGACGGGGTGGACGCCCGGTGGACCGGTGGTGCGGCCACCCCGGCCGAGGCGGTCGCCGCCTACCGCCGGGCCACGTCGCAGAAGTCCGAGCTGGACCGGCAGGAGAACCGGGAGAAGACCGGTGTGTTCATCGGCGCCTGGGCGACGAACCCGGTCAACGGGGCCCGGCTGCCGGTGTTCGTGGCCGACTACGTGCTGATGGGGTACGGCACCGGCGCGATCATGGCGGTGCCCGGGCAGGACCAGCGTGACTGGGACTTCGCCGAGGTCTTCGGGCTGCCCATCATCCGCACGGTGACCCCGCCGGAGGGTTTCGACGGCAAGGCCTACACCGGGGACGGCCCGGCGACGAACTCCGGCTTCCTGGACGGTCTGGGTGTCGAGGAGGCCAAGAAGACGATCATCGCCTGGCTGGAGGAGCACGGCCACGGCGAGGGCACGGTGCAGTACAAGCTGCGGGACTGGCTGTTCTCCCGGCAGCGGTACTGGGGTGAGCCGTTCCCCATCGTCTACGACGAGCACGGCCTGCCGGTCGCGCTGCCGGAGGACCAGCTGCCGGTGGTGCTGCCGGACATCGACGACTACTCGCCGAGGACCTTCGACCCGGAGGACGCGGACACCGAGCCGTCGCCGCCGCTGTCCCGGGCCGCCGACTGGGTCGAGGTGGAGCTGGACCTGGGTGACGGGCCGAAGCGGTACCGCCGGGAGACCAACACGATGCCGAACTGGGCCGGCTCGTGCTGGTACTACCTGCGCTACCTGGACCCGCACAACGACACCGTGTTCTGCGACCCGGAGCTGGAGCGCTTCTGGATGGGCCCGCGTCCCGAGCTGCACGGGCCGCGTGACCCGGGCGGTGTCGACCTGTACGTGGGCGGGGTGGAGCACGCGGTGCTGCACCTGCTGTACGCGCGGTTCTGGCACAAGGTGCTGTACGACCTGGGCCACGTCAGCTCGGAGGAGCCGTTCCGGCGACTGATCAACCAGGGCTACATCCAGGCCTACGCCTACACCGACTCGCGCGGGGCCTACGTGCCGGCCGAGGAGGTCGAGGAGGTCGACGGGCGGTTCTTCTGGCGCGGCCAGGAGGTCAACCGCGAGTACGGCAAGATGGGCAAGAGCCTGAAGAACGTGGTCACCCCGGACGAGATGTGCGCTCGGTACGGGGCTGACACGTTCCGGCTGTACGAGATGTCCATGGGCCCGCTGGAGGTGTCCCGGCCCTGGTCGACCCGGGACGTGGTGGGCTCGCACCGGTTCCTGCAGCGGCTGTGGCGGAACCTGATCGACGAGCACACCGGTGAGCTGCGGGTGACGGACGCCGAACCGGACGTCGAGACGCTGCGGGTGCTGCACCGCACCATCGCCGGGGTCCGGGAGGACTACGAGAACCTGCGGTTCAACACCGCGGTCGCCAAGCTGATCGAGCTGAACAACCACGTCACCCGGACCTACGGGGGCAGCGGCACCGACAAGGGTGTGGGCACGCCGCGTGCGGTGGCCGAGCCGATGGTGTTGATGCTGGCGCCGCTGTGTCCGCACGTCGCCGAGGAGCTGTGGGAGCGGCTGGGCCACACCGAGTCGCTGGCCCACGGTCCGTTCCCGGAGGCCGACGAGCAGTACCTGGTGGAGGAGACCGCCGAGTACCCGATCCAGGTGAACGGCAAGGTGCGGTCCCGGATGGTGGTGCCGGCCTCGGCCTCCCGTGAGGAGCTGGAGGCCGCCGCGCTGGCCGACGAGAAGGTGGTGGCCCTGCTGGAGGGCCGGCAGCCGCGCAAGGTGATCGTGGTCCCCGGCCGTCTGGTCAACGTGGTGGTCTGACCGGACCTGCTGCGGTACGTGGGGGTGTTCGTCCGGCGTCGGGCGGGCACCCCCACGTTCTTCCGTGCCGCGTCCGCGCTGTGGGAGCAGGGGCGCGGGCCCCTCGGCGTCCGCCCGGCTCAGGCCGTGGCGGTCCGCGCTGTGGGAGCAGGGGCGCGGGGGTGCACGACCTGCGGTGTCGGGTGTGTTCCCACCTCCGCCGTGGTGCGGTGCGGGGTCGACGTGGTCGGGCGTTCCCGCCGGTGCGGCGGGCTCACTCGTCCAGGCCGACGTCGGCGGCCAGTTCGGCGAGCATGGCCTCGAACAGCGGCTCGGTGTTGTACACCGCGAACCGGAGGTGACCGAACACCTCCAGTGCGATGTACCCGTAGAGCCGGGCCCAACAGCGCAGCATCAGGTAGCACACGCCGAGGGTGAGCTGCCCGATGTGCTCGACGTTCTCCCCCTCCAGCGCCGCGATCAGCAGGTCGCGGAGTGCCGCGAGGTCCTCGTGTAGCACCTCGGGCACCTCGGAGTCGGCGGGAACGGTCATCCGCCCGCTGCAGAACAACGGGATGGCGACGCTCAGGAACACCTTGGCGAACTGGTCGTGGGCCGCGTGTCCGAGGCCAAACGGATCGCCGCCGTCCGGTGTTCCCGGGTTGGGTTTGCCGCCGGGGCTGGCGAAGACCAGGGCGAACTCGTGCGGGTGGGCCAGGGCCCAGCGGCGGAATTCACGGCAGGCGGCGTAGACGCGCTCGGTGACCTGGTCCTCGGGGTGCTCTTCGATGGCGGTTCGCAGGGCGTCGGCCAGGTCGCAGGCGATGTCCTCGCACACGGCCTGCAGCAGTTCCTCGCGTGATCCGTAGTACCGGTAGAGCGCGGGTGCGGTGATGCCCAGCTCCCGGGCGATTGCGCGCAGGGTCACCGACTCCCGGCCTCTCTCCACCAGAAGTGTGCGCGCTTGGGTGCGGATCTCCCGCTCGGTCTCGCCGCGTAGCCGTTCGCGCCGTGTGGCCTCGGTCATAGTCACCCTTTCGGGGTTGTGAACACCGTTTACCGGTACCTACAGTCGAGGTTTGGGTAAACGGCGTTCACCGCAGTTCACGCCGTTTACCAGACGGTAGCTCTTGGTGCCCCCGCATACCAGTGGCCAGGGAGGACGCTCGTGTTCGCCGCATGGGGATCCCTAGTGCACCGCCGTCGCTGGCCGGTGCTGTTGACCGTCCTAGCTCTCGTCCTCCTCGGCGGTGCCTGGGGGACCGGTGTGTTCGACCGGCTCAGTCAGGGCGGGTACGAGGATCCCAACAGTGAGGCGGTGCGCGCGGCCCAGACCGCGGACGCCGCGCTGGGCCGGCAGACCGGTGACATCGTCGTCATCTACCAGGCCCCCGACGGGACCACCGTGGACGACCCCGAGCTCGCCGCCCGCATCCAGGAGCGGCTGCAGGCCCTGCCCTCCGACACGGTGAGCAAGGTCGTCTCCTACTGGAACACCGGCTCCCCGCAGCTCGCCGACCAGGACCGGAAGCGTGGTCTGGCGCTCATCACCCTCACGGCCGGGGACGACTCCAACGCCCAGATGACGGCCTACCAGCAGATCCGGGACGACTTCGCCGTCGAGGGCGTCACCCACCAGATCGCCGGTTTCGCGCCGCTGGCCGACGCCATGAACGAGAAGGCCGCCTCGGACCTGAAGCGTGCCGAGCTGATCTCCCTGCCGGTCACCCTGCTGCTGCTCGTGGTGATCTTCGGCGGTGTGGTCGCCGCCTCCCTGCCGGTCGTCGTCGGCGGTCTGGCCATCCTCGGTTCGCTCGGCGTGCTGCGCGCGCTCACCGAGATCGTCGAGGTCAACACGTTCGCGGTCAACGTGGCCAGCCTGCTCGGCCTGGGCCTGGCCATCGACTACGGCCTGTTCACCGTGGGGCGGTTCCGCGAGGAGCTCGCCGCCGGGCGGAGCGTCGGTGAGGCGGTGCGTCGCACCGTGGGCACCGCCGGCCGCACCGTCGCCTTCTCCGCGACCCTGCTGATCATCGCGCTCGCCGGCCTGCTGCTGTTCCCCCACGGCTTCCTGCGTTCGGTCGCCTACGGCGGTATGGCCGCGGTGGGCATCGCGGCCGCCATCTCGCTCAGCCTGCTGCCCGCCCTGATGGCCCTGCTCGGCCACCGGGTCGACGCGCTCGGCCTGCCCTGGCGGCGTCGCAAGGCCAAGGAGGGTGAGACCGGAAAGGCCAACTTCTGGGAGCGGCTGGCCCACGGGGTGATGCGGCGCCCGGTGCTGGTGGCGATCCCGATCGTGGCCGTGCTCGTCGTGCTCGGCGCGCCGTTCCTGTCCATCCGGTTCGGTGAGATCACCGAGAAGGTGCTGCCCGCCGACGAGCCGGTGCGACAGGCCGTGGAGACGCTCAAGCAGGATTTCCCCGCGGCGTCCAACGAGGGTGCCCAGATCGTCCTGCACGGGCGGAACGGCACGGCCCCGGACCAGGCGACCGTGCAGCAGTTCCTGGCGGACGTCAGTGCCGTCGACGGAGTGGAGGCGGTCCAGCCCACGGGGGCCGGGGGCGACGTCGTCGTGCTCACCGCGACCCTGGAGGGCGACGCGCTCGGCGAGCAGGCCGAGGAGGCGGTGCGTGCCATCCGCGACCTGCCCGAGCCGGACGGGGTGGAGGTGCTGGTCGGCGGGATCACCGCCCGGGTCACCGACAGTGTCGACGCGATCGCCGACCGGCTTCCGTTGATGGGGGCCGTGCTCGTCGGCGCGACCCTGGTGCTGATGTTCCTGGCCTTCGGCTCGCTGGTGCTGCCGCTGAAGGCCGTGGTGATGAGCGTGCTGAGCCTGTCCGCCACCTTCGGTGCCCTGGTCTGGGTGTTCCAGGAGGGCCACGGTGCGGACCTGCTCGGGGTGACGCCGGGGCCGCTGGAGGCCGGCATCGTGGTGCTGATGGCCGCGGTGGTGTTCGGTCTCTCCACCGACTACGAGGTGTTCCTGCTGTCCCGGATGGTGGAGGCGCGAGCCCAGGGGGCGTCCACCGAGGAGGCGGTCTCCACCGGCCTGGCCCGCACCGGGCGGGTGATCAGCGCGGCGGCGTTGCTGCTGATCCTGGTGACCGGGGCGTTCTCCTTCTCCGACATCGCGGTGATGCGTTTCGTCGGCGTCGGCATGATCTTCGCGCTGGCCCTGGACGCCACCGTGGTGCGGATGCTGCTGGTGCCCGCCGTGCTGCGGCTGCTGGGCAAGGCCTCCTGGTGGGCCCCGGGCCCGTTGCAGCGGCTGCAGCAGCGGCTCAACCTGCACGAGGGCGAGTCGGCGGAGGAGTCGGCCCGCGAGGCCCGCGAGCTGGAGGGCGCAGGTACTCGCTGACCGGGACTGCCGGAGTCGTACCGATCAGTGGTTCTCGGGCCCCCGCACCGACGGTGCGGGGGCCCGGTCGTTCTCCGGGAAGGACCGGGCGCTCGTGCACCGTGCCCGGGGGCACCGGAGCCGTCGGCGGGGCGGACCGCTCGACGGTGACCGCCCGGCCCGCCGGGAGCCGGTGCGGCTCCCCTCCCCGTGTCGGGGCAGGGCACCCTTCCGCTGGATCGGTACAGGCCCGCCTGGACCGGTCAGGGTATCGATCCAGGGTCCTCTGGGTACTTGTGTATTCGATTAACGCGCGTTTGTAATCGTTCCCACGCTCTGTGAAATCGATTGATCATCACAGCAGTACCCAGGGGAGGACCGGTCGATGGCGACCATCAAGGACGTGGCCCAGCGTGCCGGGGTGTCCACGGCCACGGTGTCCCGGGTCCTCAACGGACATCCCGCGCCCACCGAGGAGACCCGGCGCCAGGTCCTGGCCGCGGTCGCCGAACTCGGGTACCGCCCCAACATCCTGGCCCGCTCCCTGCGCATGCAGCGCACCGGAACCCTCGGGCTGATCATCAGCGACCTGCTCAACCCGTTCTTCGCCGAGATCGCCCGCGCCGTGGAGGACGAGGCCCGGCAACACGGCTACTGCACGGTGTTCGGCAACGCCGACGAGAACGACGAACAGCAGCTGCGGTACGTGCGCACCCTACTGGACCGGCAGGTCGACGGCCTGCTGGTCTGCCCGGCCACCGACCGCGGCGAGTGGGTGGCCGAGGTCGCCGCGCGCGGTGTCCCCCTGGTCCTGCTCGACCGGGCCGTGCACACCGGTGACGACGACACCGCCCCACCCGTGGTGCGCGCGGACGGCACCCGGGCACTACACGACCTGGCCGCGCACCTGGTCGGCCTGGGACACCGCCGGATCGGCGTGATCGCCGGGCCACCCAGCACCAGCACCGGCCGGGAACGACTCGCCGCCTTCTCCGACGCCCTGGCCGCGCTGGGTGTCCCGCTGCCGGACCACCTGGTGGTGCACGGCGACTTCCGCAAGGAGAGCGGAGCCCGGGCCGCGGTCGAACTGGCCCGTCTGCCCGAGCGGCCGACCGTGCTGGTCGCCATGGACAACCTCATGGGCCTGGGCGCGCTGGAGGCCCTGCGCCGACTCCGGCTGGTGGTGCCCACCGACATCGGTCTCGCCGTCTACGACGACCTGCCGTGGTTCCCGCTGCTGGAACCGCCGATCACCGTCATCACCCAGCCCACCCGGGAGATGGGTGCCGCCGCGGTGCGTGTGCTGCTCGACCTGGTCGAGGGAGGCTCGGCGGAGGACGTCAGCCTGCCCGCCCGCCTCGTGGTGCGCGGCTCCTGCGGTGAGCCCACCCCCGCCGCCGGACACCCCGGTGGTGACGGCGTCGCCCCGGACGCCACCGACGACCACCTGGAAGGAGTGCACGGGTGACCGCGCTGCTGCGTGTCGAGGGTGCCACCAAGAGGTTCACCGGTGCACTCGCCCTGGACGGGGTCGACTTCGAACTGCGGGCCGGCGAGGTGCACGTGCTCCTCGGCGAGAACGGCGCCGGCAAGAGCACCCTGGTCAAGGCGCTGGCCGGGGTGCACCAGCTCGACGCGGGACGGATCCTGCTGCACGGACGGCAGGTCGGCATCGGCTCCCCGCACCAGGCACGCGACCTGGGCATCGCGGTCATCCACCAGGAACTGGCGCTGGTCCCCGAGCTGACCGTGGCCGAGAACCTGTTCCTCGGTCGCCAGCCCCGCCGTTTCGGCCTGGTCGACCGGCGCCGGATGTACCGGGAGGCCGCGGACGTGCTGGCCCGGGTCGGCCTGCACGTCGACCCCGCCCGTCGTGTCGGTGAGCTGGGCATCGCCTACCAGCAGATGATCGAGATCGCCCGTGCGCTCGACCAGAACGCCCAGGTGCTGATCCTGGACGAGCCCACCGCCACCCTCACCGGCAGCGAGACCGACCGGCTGCTGCAGATCATGGGTGAGCTGCGGGAACACGGCGTCGGCCTGGTGTTCATCACCCACCACCTCGACGAGATCCGCCGGGTCGCCGACCGGATCACCGTGCTGCGCGACGGCCGCAGCGTCGGCGTACTCCCGGGTGGGGCGTCCGAGGACGAGATGGTGCGGCTGATGGTCGGCCGCAGCATCGACGAGCAGTACCCGCGGCGGCGCACCGAGCCCGGCGAGGTGCTGCTCCGGGTGCGGGGGCTCACCCGGCACGGTGTGTTCCGCGACGTCTCCTTCGAGGTCAGGGCCGGTGAGGTGCTCGGGGTCGCGGGTCTGGTCGGCGCCGGGCGCACCGAGGTGATGCGGGCGATCTTCGGGGTGGACCCGTACGACTCCGGCACGGTGGAGATCGCCGGACGCCGGGTGCCCGGTGGGGACGTGCGCGCGGTCATGCGGGCCGGTCTCGGCCTGGTGCCCGAGGACCGCAAGGGCCAGGGCCTGGTGCTCACCTCCGGGGTCGGGGAGAACCTCGGTCTGGTCACGCTGCGCCGGGCCACCACCGCAGGGTGGGTGGACCGCAGGGGCCAGGCCCGGCGGGCCGCCGAGATGGCGAACCGGCTGCGGGTCAAGCACGCTCGACTCGACCAGCCGGTACGGGAGCTGTCCGGTGGGAACCAGCAGAAGGTCGCCATCGGCAAGTGGCTGCTCGCCGACCCGGCGGTGCTGATCCTCGACGAACCCACCCGCGGTGTCGACGTCGGCGCCAAGGTCGAGATCTACGAGTTGATCAACCAGATGACCGCCGCCGGCCGGGCCGTGGTCCTGGTGTCCAGCGACCTGCCCGAGGTGATCGGGATGAGCGATCGGATCGTCGTGATGGCCGCCGGGCGGGTGGCCGGGGAGTTGGACGTCGCCGGTTCGGGGGGAGTCACCCAGGACGAGGTGATGGCGCTCGCGGTGAGCCAACCGCTGGTGCGCAGCGAGGACGTGGAGGCGGAGGCGTCATGACCGTCCCACCCCTCCACCCTTCCGTCACGATCGCCGCCCCGGTGCGGGTGTCCGGCACAAGGCTTGAGGAGAGCAAGGCATGACCAGCGGAACCACCGAGCAGGCGGGCCGCACCAGCGGGGCCGGCCCCGGCGCGCGCCGGGTGCTCACGGCGTTGTCCGGCAACGGCGCGCTCGCCGGGCTCGTCGTGCTGGTGGTGGCGTTGTCCCTGCTGGCCCCCAGCTTCCTGACCACGCAGAACCTGCTCAACGTCGGCGTGCAGGCCGCGGTGGTCGCCATCCTGGCGTTCGGGCAGACCTTCGTCATCATCTCCGGCGGCATCGACCTGTCCGTGGGCAGTGTGGCCGCGCTGTCGGCGATGGTGGCGGCCTGGACGGCCACCGAGACCGGCCTGCCCGGGCCCCTGGCCCTGGTCGTCGGCCTGGCCACCGGTCTGGTCGCCGGCCTGGTCAACGGCGTGCTGGTGAGCTACGGGCGACTGCCGGCCTTCATCGCCACCCTCGCCATGCTCAGTGTGGCCCGCGGCCTGACCCTGGTGATCTCGCAGGGCGCCCCGGTCCCCACCCCGGACGTGGTCACCTTCCTGGGGTCCAACCTCAACCCCTACCTGCCGATGCCGCTGCTGGTGATGGTGGCCGTGTTCGTGGTGACCGGGCTGGTGCTGGGGCGCACCTTCTCCGGGCGTGCCATGTACGCCATCGGCGGCAACGAGGAGGCGGCACGGCTGTCCGGGATCAACGTCCGCGGGCAGAAGCTCGTGGTGTACGCGCTGGCCGGATTGTTCTCCGCGCTGGCCGGAATGCTGCTGGCTGGGCGGCTCGCCTCGGCCGGCCCGCAGGCCGCGGTCGGCTACGAGCTGGACGCGATCGCCGCGGTGGTGATCGGCGGCGCCTCGCTGTCCGGCGGCGTCGGCGGGGCCACCGGAACCCTGGTCGGCGCCCTGGTGCTCGCGGTGCTGCGCAACGGGCTCAACCTGCTGCAGGTCTCCCCGTTCTGGCAGCAGGTCGTCATCGGCTGCGTGATCGCACTGGCCGTGCTGGTCGACACGCTGCGTCGTCGTGGTCGCTGATCACCCGCCCCGGTGAAGCCACCCGAACCACCCCCTTTCCTGACCGACTTCGAACCCCTCGGAGAAAGGACCTTGCGATGAAGCACACGCGCAGAGCCGCGCTGGGTGTGCTGGCTGCGGCGGTGCTCGCCACCGCCGCGTGCGGCAACGGTGGCACCACCGGTGGCGAGCAGGGCTCGATGACCATCGCGCTGTCGGTGTCCACGCTGAACAACCCGTTCTTCGTGCAGCTCAAGGAGGGCGCCGAGGAGGCGGCCCGGGAGCTGGGCGTCACCCTGACCGTGCTGGACGCCCAGAACGACGCGGTCAACCAGGTCAACCAGGTGCAGACCGCGGTGACCCAGGGCGTCAAGGCCGTCGTCATCAACCCGGTCGACTCCGACCAGGCCGCCCCGGCCGCCAAGGCCGCGGAGAACGCCGGTGTCCCGGTGGTCGCCGCCGACCGGTCGATCAACAACGCCACGGTGGTCTCCACCGTTGCCTCCGACAACGTGCAGGGCGGTCAGCTCGCCGCGGAGGCGCTGGCCCAGGCCATGGGCGGTGGCGGTGAGGTCGTGGTGCTGCAGGGCGTGCCGGGAGCGTCGGCCAGCCGGGAGCGGGGCCAGGGCTTCCAGGAGGGTGTGGCCCAGCAGGCGGGGCTGAACGTGGTGGCCACGCAGCCGGCCGACTTCGACCGGGCCAAGGGCCTGGACGTGATGACCAACCTGCTGCAGGCCCACCCGAACGTGAAGGGCGTGTTCGCCGAGAACGACGAGATGGCGCTGGGTGCGATCAAGGCGCTCGGCGACCGGGCCGGCCAGGACGTGGTCGTCGTCGGCTTCGACGGCACCCCGGACGGGCTTGCCGCCATCGAGGCCGGGCAGCTGGCGGCCAGCATCGCCCAGCAGCCGCGGGAGATCGGCCGGCAGGCGGTGGAGCAGGCCGTCCGCGCCGCCCGGGGTGAGCAGACCCAGCAGACCATCCAGGTGCCGGTGAAGGTCGTCACCAAGGAGAACGTCGCGGAGTTCACCAAGTGACCCCGGCGGCCGAAGCGGCCGGGCGGGTGGACGTGGTCGTCGTCGGCTCCGCCAACGCCGACCTGGTGGTGGAGGTGGACCGGCGGCCCGGTCCCGGGGAGACCGTGCTCGGGTCGGACACCACGGTGCTGCCCGGCGGCAAGGGAGCGAACCTGGCGGTCGCGGCGGCACGCAGCGGTGCCGCGACCGCCCTGCTGGGCGCGGTGGGCCGGGACGGCTACGGCGAGCTGCTCCGTGCCTCGCTGGAGTCGGCGGGGGTGCGCACCGACC